>CADCRA010000159.1 GCA_902803715.1 uncultured Bacteroidia bacterium | reverse complement strand
CGCTCGGCCCGGATGACCTCCAATCCGAGACTTTCCGCAACGGCAGCGATCTGGTCGGGCGAGCCGGCATCATGGCCCATCCGGTTGTCATAGCCGAGCAGGAGGGCCGTCGCGCCGAGCCGGCCAATCAGCACCTCCCGGAGGTAGTCCTCCGTGGACATCCGGCTGAAGGCCCGCGTGAAAGGGATGACCTCGACCCGGTCGACGCCCTGGCCCAGCAGCAAAGCTTTCTTTTCCTCCAGGGTCGTCAGGAGACGGAGATCCCGCGCACCGTCCTGCAGGACCGTACGGGGATGGGGCCAGAATGTGACCACCGCGGACGGAACATTCCGCTCCTGCGCGGCGGCCACCAACTGTCCCAAGACAAGACGGTGCCCAAGATGGACACCGTCGAAAAAACCGGTTGCTACAACCATCTGACGAGTCCGAAGTCCTGCCGGTGCGGGAGCTGCGGGTTCTTCGCATAGATGCGGGTCGCCACCTGGTACATACCGGTCCGCTCCGGAAGGATGGACGTACGGTAGGTCGCCACGCTGTCTGCAAACTCAGTGACTGCGAACTCGGTCTTGTCCTGGATGTGCAGGCGGCCCTTTTGGTCGGTCGTGCAGAAAAGCATCTCGACGCCGATGTCTTCCGGCTTGAGGTCGCCGATGTTGAGGACGACCTCGGCGTGCATTTGCGCACCTGGCTCGAGGTTGTAGGAGGCCTCCGGCTGGGTGTAGGAAACGACGTCGATGTTCGCCCACTGGCGCTCGACATGCTTCTTCCATGCCGCAATCTCACGGGCGACCTGGTAATCGTCCGCGACGAGGCGGGCGGTCCGTTCGGCCTGCGGGATGTAGTACTGGTTGCAGTAGTCGGTCAGCATGCGGTTGGTCGTGAAGTTGCAGGCGACCTGGGCGATGCAGTTCTTGATGTATTCGATCCAGCGCGTGGAACGGCCGGTCACGAAGTCCTTGTCATAGAAGATCGGGGCAATCTCGTTCTCAATGAGGGTATAGATCGTGGCGGAATCCAGTTCGTTCTGGTAATGCTGGTCGTCATAGGTACGCTCCTGCGGGAGAGCCCAGCCGGCACCCGGCTTGTAGCCTTCAACCCACCAGCCGTCCAGGACGGAGAAGTGCATGACACCGTTCATCGCAGCCTTTTCGCCGGAGGTACCGGAGGCTTCCTGCGGACGGGTCGGGTTGTTCATCCAGACGTCCACGCCCTGGACCATGCGCTTGGCCAGGGTGATGTCGTAACCCGGGATGAAGACGATCTTGCCGATGAAGCGGGGATCCTTGGAGATGTCGATGATCCGCTTGATCAGGTCCTGGCCGGCCTTGTCGGCCGGATGGGCCTTGCCGGCGAAGAAGAACTGGACCGGCATCTTCGGGTTGTTGACGATCTCATCGAGGCGGTCGAGGTCGCTGAAGAGCAGGGTCGCACGCTTGTACGTCGCGAAACGGCGGGCGAAACCGATGGTCAGCACGTCGTCGCGGAGGGTATCCTTGATCGTCATGATCTCGCGCGGGGAATAATGGCTGCTCATCGTCGGATCGGAAAGACGGTCCTTGACGACGTCGATCAGATTGCGCTTCAGGAACTTGCGGATATTCCAGACCACTTCGTCGGAGAGTTTGTAGACGCCTTCGAAGCACTTGAGATCATAGTGGTGGGTCTTGAACGCCTCACCGAAAACGGTCTCGTGGACCTTCTTCCATTCCTTGGCCGTCCAGGTCGGATAATGGACGCCGTTGGTGACATAGCTGACATGCAGTTCTTCCGGCAGGTAGCCCGGATACATGTTCGCGAAAATGTCCTGGCTGACCTTGCCGTGGAGCATGGATACGCCGTTGATATTCTGGCTGATGTTGGCGGCCAGGATGCTCATCGAGAACTTTTCGTTCGGATCGGTAGCGTTGTGCTTGCCCAGGCCCATGAGGGTCTCCCAGTCAATCTTGAGACGGGCCGGGACATGGCCGATGTACATGCGAAGCATGCCTTCGTCGAAGGCGTCGTGGCCGGCCGGGACCGGGGTATGGGTCGTGAAGAGGGAAGAAGCACGGACAACCTCCATGGCTTCCGGGAAGCTCAGGTCGTCGTTCTCGATGTATTCACGCAGACGCTCCAGGCCGATGAAGGCGGCGTGGCCTTCGTTGCAGTGGTAGATCTGCGGGTTGAGGCCCAGGGCACGGAGGGCACGGATACCGCCGACGCCCAGGAGGATCTCCTGCTTCAGGCGGTTCTCCCAGGAGCCGCCGTACAGCTGGTAGGTTACTTCACGGTCTTCCGGACGGTTGGCCTCGAAGTCTGTGTCAAGCAGATACAGGTCGGTGCGGCCGACGGCGACCTTCCAGATACGGGCGGTCAGGTTGCGGCCCGGAAGGGCGACCTGCGTGGTCATCCACTTTCCTTCGGCATCCATGACCGGTTCGGCCGGAATGTTGAGGAAGTTCTGGGCATCGTAACGGGCTTCCTGGTAACCCTGTGCGGTCAGCATCTGGGTAAAGTAGCCATAGCGGTAGAGCAGACCGACGGCGACGAGGTTGACGTTCATGTCGGACGTTTCCTTCAGGTAGTCGCCAGCCAGGATGCCGAGGCCGCCGGAATAGATCTTCAGGGACGTATCCAGGCCGTATTCCATGCAGAAATAGGCGATGGAAGGGTCGGTACGCTGTTCTTTGGCCGCCATGTAGGTGTTGAACTCATCCATGACGGATTTGAGCTGAACAAGGAAAGCTTCGTCTTTTGCAAGTTCGGCGTAACGCTTGAGGCTGACGGTATCGAGAATGACTTTCGGGTTGTGACCGGAGGCATGCCAGATTTTGGCGTCGACCGCTTTGAAAAGAGCCTTGGCACTGTCGTTCCAGCACCACCAGAGGTTCTTCGAGAGTGTCTCGAGACCGGAGAGCTCCGCAGGAAGGTGGCGTGTCACCATGACACTCGTCCAGGAGGGAGCATTGACTTCGATTTTTTCGTATTTCATG
>CADCRA010000158.1 GCA_902803715.1 uncultured Bacteroidia bacterium | reverse complement strand
GGCAAGAACGTTCAGAGGGCAGGCGACCACGCACAGGCGGCAGCCTTTGCAGCGTTCGATGTCGACAACTGTCGCGCCTTTCATTTTTGCCATATAGTGTCCGTTTTTGCAGTTAGTTCAAAGATAGTTAAAAAACTCATTGGTTGTACATGTCCTTGTTGTAGAAGGCCAGGATTTCGTTGGCAATGTCAAGTGCCTGTGCGGCCGGGCTTTCCGGGTTGAGGTGGACGGCTTCGAGATAATTGTTCATCGCCATCTGCCAGTTGCCTTTCTTCCGCCAGGCGTTGCCCAGGAGGTAGAACAGGGTGTCGTCCATCACGCCGCCCCCCGAACGGTACCGTTCCAGTTCGGCGATGGCTTCATCCGCCCGGTGTTCCTCCAGCAGGGTCCTGATCTTCTCTTCCATGGACTATTTCCTGTCGAGGAACATGCACCAATGGTAGGTGTCTTCTTCGAGGCCCTTCTGGATGCCGACGATGCGGTTGTAGAGTTTCCGGCTGATGGGGCCGCACTCCTCGGGATCGCCGATCTTGTAGGTGCGGGTGACTTCGGTGCCTTCGAGGGTCGGCTTGTCGTCGATGCTGCAGATCGGGGTGATCACGACGGCCGTACCGCAGGAGTTGACCTCTTCGAAACCGGCCAGTTCCTCGACGAAGATCTTGCGGCGTTCCACCTTGAGGCCGAATTCCTCGGCAACCGTGCGGAGGCTCTTGTTGGTGATGGACGGGAGGACGCTCGGGGAATCCGGCGTGATGTAGGTGTTGTCCTTGATCGCGAAGAAGTTGGAGGATCCGAATTCCTCGATGTGCGTGTGGGTGGCGGTGTCGAGGAAGAGGAGTTCGCGGTATCCCAGCTTGTGGGCCAGGTTGTACGCATGCAGGGACTGGGCGTAGTTGGCGCCGAGTTTGTATCCGCCGGATCCGAAGGTGGCGGCGCGGTCATAGTTGCGGGAGATGACCGCCGTACCGGGCATGAGGCTCTTGGCGCCGGAATACGTGCCGACGGCAGAGGCCATGACGGCAAACATGACGTCGTTGGCCGATTTGATGCCGAGCTGGGGGTTGATGCCGAACAGGACCGGGCGGAGGTACAGGGAAGCGCCGCTTTCATAAGGCGGGATGTGCTCCCAGTTGGCCTGGACGCAGCGGACGCACAGGTCGATAAACATCTCGACCGTCGGGGCCGGCATGTCCAGATACCGGGCGCTGCTGATCATGCGCTTGGCATTCTCGTCCGGGCGGAAAAGGCGGACCTTTCCGTCGGCACCCTCATAGGCCTTGAGCCCTTCGAAGCAGGAAGGAGCGTAGTGGAAAACGCCTGCAAAGCAGTGTAAGTTGAGGTTGAAGTTGTCGCTTACCTCGGGCTCCGTCCATACGCCGTCGATGCATTTGGTGAAAACGATGGCATCTGTCGGGTAATAGTTGAACGAGCGTTTTGAGTAATCGATGTTAGCCATGATTGTTTATCAGTTTTAGTCTTCGATGATTCTGTCCTTGTTGTACGTATGAATCTTCGTGTCGCCGGCCAGGATGATGTAGCCGTTCTCCGCCAGGGAGTTAAGTTCGTTCTCGCCGGGATAGACCCGGACGGGGGCGACCCATTCGACCTTGCGGGTGATTGCGTCGGTGATGTCCTTGCTGTAGGCGACGCCGCCGGTCAGGATGATGACGTCGACCTTGCCGTCCACGACCGCCGCCTGGGCGACGATGTACTTGGCGATGTTGAGCACGAAGGCCTTCATGAAAACGACATAATCCGGCAGGCCTTCCTTCGCTCTCTGGACGATGACGCGCATGTCATTGGTTCCGAAATAAGCGACGGCGCCGCCTTTGCCGATCAGTTTCTTTTTGATTTCCTGCTTGGAATACTGGCCGCTGAAGCACATGTCGATCAGCGGGTAGGGCGGGCAGCAGCCGGCACGTTCCGGGGTGATCGGGCCGTCTCCGCCCAGGCCGTGGGACGTGTCGATGACACGGCCGCCGCGGTGCAGGGAGATGGTCACGCCGCCGCCCATGTGGCAGATGACCGCCGTGGTGTCCTCGGCCTTCCGGCCGGTGTCACGCAGGTACTGGCGCATGATGGCGCGGGTGTTGAGGGCGTGGAAAAGGGTCTTGCGCGGGAATTCCGGGATGCCGCCGACGTGGCATTCCGGGAGCATCTCATCGGCCATCGGCGGGTCCGCGACATAGGCGACGCAGGGGCCGAACCGCGGGGTGATGCCTTTCTTTTCCCGGATGGCGTTGATTTCGTTGGCGATGTCGTCGCCGATGATGGCGCTCAGGTTGCAGGCGTGGTTGCCGTCCCGGCTGGTTGCGAGGACTTCGCGCATGTCCGCATTGACGTTTTACACGCCGGTGATGCAAGGGGTGAAGAGGCCGCCGCGGGCCATGACGATGTCGATGTCCTCGAGGCGGATGCCCTTTTCTTTCAGGGCGCCCAATATTTCGGCCGTACGCATCTTGTCCTGGTCCATTACGTCCGCGAACCGCGACAGTTCCTCGACGGAATGCTCGAGTTTCTGCTCGAGGACGATTTCTCCGTCGCTGTAGTAGGCGAATTTGGTGGTGATGGAGCCGGTGTTGACGACCAATATGTTCCCTTTCGGGGCTTTTCCGTTGATGGTTGCGATGGCGCTCATAACTTGTTTTTCATAATCTCCCTACAAGGTCGGGATTATTCTGCAGAAAAACAAGAAAAAGAAACGAAAATTGTTATCTAAATATTGGCTGATGCTTTTAAATAAAAACGTAATGGTTGGATTAACTTTCAATTTAAAAGTTAGAAACGATTTGATGGAGTGCCTTACAGGCAAGATATCCCGCGACGGGGGCCGCGGGATGCTTCGAATATGTAACGGATTTTATTCCGGCAGGTCGGGGAGGGACAGGAAAGAAGCGCGCAGATGCCGCGTGCTCCCGTCTGCGAAGCGGACCTGGAAGGTCGAATAATCGGAACTGGCGGACAGGACGGTGCCTTCGCCGAAGACGGCGTGGCAGACCGTCGCTCCGATGCGGAACGGGCTGTTGTAGGCGGCCCGTTCGTCGGAAAAGCCGTCGGCTGCCGTCCGGGCGGCCATGGCGGCGCCCAGCACATCGGGCACATAATTCTCTTCGTCCAGGACATGGACCAGGTTCCGGGTGCCCCGCCACAGTTCCTCGGGGATGGTCCCTTCTACCACGACCATGTTCTTCTTGATTTCCGCCAGGAACCGGGACGGATACTTGCTCATCTTCGTGGAGACGTTGAAGCCTTCGCTTTCGGTTAGGAACAGGGCCTTCTCCGCACGGGTTACGGCCACGTACATGAGCCGCCGTTCTTCTTCCTCTCCGTTCTTCTTGTATTCCCGGATGGTCCGCATGTTCGGGAATGTCCCTTCCGACAGGCCGATGATGAAGACGTAGGGGAATTCGAGGCCCTTGGCCTGGTGGATGGTCATCAGTTTGATGACCCGGGTCTCCTTGCGGTAGTCCGCATTGGTGTACAGGGCGATGTCCTGCAGCCAGTCGGAGAGGGTCGGTTCCTCTTCGGCATGCGCTTCCTCATAGAACCGGACCGAACGGAGGAGTTCGTCGATGTTCTCGAGCCGGTCTTCGTCCTGGTCCTCCCGGATGGCGCGCTTGAGGCCGGAGTCTTCCAGCATGCGGTTCATCAGGTCGGACACGGAGACCTTCCCGACGGCTTCCCGTCCTTTTTCGATCAGCTGGACAAAGCCCTCGGCGGCGGGTTTCCCATATTCCCCGGCATGCGCCAGAAGGGTGGGGTAGAGCGACCGCCCGTCGCGGGCGGCATCTTCTTTCAGCCGGTCCAGGAAGGCCCGTCCCAATTTGCGGGAAGGGGTGTTGATGACCCGGAGGAAGGCCATGTCATCGTCGGGGTTGGCCAGCAGGCGGAGATACCCCAGCGTATCCTTGATTTCGCGCCGTTCGAAGAAGCGGATGCCGCCCCAGATGACGTAGGAGAGCTGTTCGGACAGGAGGGCCTGCTCGATGGCGCGGGACTGCCAGGCGGAACGGTACAGGACCGCGATGTCCTGCAGGGAAGCGCCGGCGTCGAGGAGTGTCCGGATGCGGGCCACGATCCAGTCGGTCTCTTCTTTTTCCGTGCGTCCGTGGAAATGGATCACGGCCGGCCCTTCGGACCGGCGGGTGAAGAGGTCTTTCGGAATACGGTTCTTGTTGTTGGCGATGACGCAGTTGGCGATGTCGAGGATCTTCGGCGTACTGCGGTAGTTCTCGTCCAGGACGATGTCCTTGTCGGAAGCGAACTGGACGAAACGGGCGGGCTTGGCTCCGCGCCATTCGTAGATGCACTGGTCGGGATCGCCGACGACGAAAATGTTGTGGTGCCGGGCTCCGAGTTTCTCGATGAGGTTCCAGTCATCGGTGTTGCAGTCCTGCGCCTCGTCGACCATGATGTAGTTCAGCTGTTCCTGCCAGTGCTCCCGCGCGTCTGGGAAACGGTCGAGGATGAAGAGGGTGAAGTTCATCAGGTCGTCGAAATCGAGGGCCCAGCCCTTCATCTGCCGGCTGGCATAGCAGACCAGGTTGCCGGTGCGCCGCATCTCTTCCGAGATCCGGCTCTCGGGCAGCATGTAGGCTTCAATATAGCCGTTGAGGGCTTTCTCGGCGGCGATCCCGTCGAGGAATTTCCGGACGGTCTTCTCGGTCCGCTTGATACCGAGTTCGTCCATGCACTCCTTGGCGAGGGTCTTCGCATCGTCCTCGTCCAGGATGGTGAAGGATTTCGGGAAGCCCAGCCGGTAGATTTCCTTGCGCAGGAACTTGACGCAGAAGCCGTGCAGGGTGCAGACAAAGTCGTTGTAATCGCCGCTGTGGACCATCAGGGCGATGCGGCTGCGCATTTCGGCGGCCGCCTTGTTGGTGAAGGTCAGGCAGAGGATGTTGGCCGGATCGATGCCCAGGACATTGACCAGGTAGGCATAGCGGTAGGTCAGGGCCTTGGTCTTGCCGGTGCCTGCACCTGCAATGACCCGGACCCTGCCCTCGGTGGCGGTGACGGCCTCCCGCTGCCGGCTGTTCAGATCCTCCAGGAACCGCATGGCGTCAGACGAGCCGGATTCCTTCTGCTTCCATTTTCTGCAATGCCTGGCGGTGCCCCGCTTCGTCGACGTAGCCGATGGCATCCTGCAGGAGCAGGACGTCGTAGCCGGCCTTCAGGAGGTCTTCGCAGGTATTGCGGACACAGTATTCGGTCGCGATGCCGCAGACATAGACATGCTTGATGTCCATGATGTCCAGCACGTCGTGCAGGCTCTGCCCGGCTTCGTTGATGCCTTCGAAACCGGAATACTGCTCGACGTCCCGGTTGTATCCCTTGTAGAAGGTCAGGGCCTCGTCCGTATAGGGGACCAGGGCTTCATGCACCTCGGCGCCCCGGGTCCCCTGGACACAGTGGGGCGGCCAGGGACCGCCCTGCTGCGTAAAGGAACAATGGTCGGCCGGGTGGAAGTCCCGGACGAAAAGGATCGGGAAGGCGCCGCGGATGACGTCTTCCGACTCCTGCGGCTCCGCCGTCTTCTCGCGGATGAAGTCCAGGGACCGCCGGACGGCTTCTTCGGCATGCTGACAGGCCATCGACCCGTCGATGAAGTCGTAGAGCATGTCCACGACAACCAGTGCACAGTCTTTCATATCAGTCCTTATCTTTTTTTTCAGTAATCGGAATGCTGATCCGGACGAATGTCTTCGCATCGTCCCGGGTGACGTATCGCGAGTCCGCGAAATCCGCGACGCCGAGGCGCGCGGTCATCGGCCGGGTGATGTCCGTGGTATGGCTCCGGATGAGGTGGCCCGTGCCGATGTTGCTGCCTTTGGGCACGACGAACCCGTTCTCCTTAAGAACGATTTCGCCGCTGCCGTCATTGACTGTCCCGTCTCCGGAAATCCAGTAGGGGACGAGCATCTCTTCCTGTGCGGCAAAAGCAGCGCCGGAGCGGACACCGGTCAGGACGACATGCAGCTCCATGTCTTCGGTGAATGACACTTCCGTGTCGGGGAAGGAATAGCGGACCGCTTCGCGGGGATCATAGGTTACGACCGTTTTGCTGCGGCTGCCGGCCGTGTAGCCGGACGGGGATTCGAAGCCCAGGGTAATCCGGTCCCCGGTCTTGAGGGATACGTCCCGGAGGGTGATCCCGCCGGACAGTTCCCCGGCCGGGATCCTGACCACGTCGGCCGAAAGGGCGAATCCGGACGGACCTTCGACGGTCAGCGGAATGGAGAGGTCCCGGGCCGTCTCCTTGACAACGGCCAGGCCGATGCCGACCTCTCCGCCCTGATAGACTGTATAGGAAGAGGATGCGAAATCCACCGGTTCGAGGGTTTCGTCCGTTCCATTGTTGCAGCCGCCCAGCATCAGGAGCGCTGTCAGGGCACCGAAAAGCTTGATTCTCATATTACACAAAGGTATTTTATTTTTGTAATAAAAGCAAGAGAAGAACCATGCACCTGATGTCCGGAATGTAATACCAGAATGCCCTGATCCAAATAATGGAAAAGGGCATTCTGCTAAGGGCCGGTTGAGAGGACTCCGAATACCAAACGGCTATTTCTTCGGCTTGGGAGTGCGCAATTCTACAGTAGCCCCGACTTCCGTCAGTTCTTTCTGCAATTCCTTGGCTTTCTCGGCAGGCATGCTCTCTTTGATGACGATGGGCGCTTCCTGGACCAGTTCATATGCTACCTTGAGATCAATCTCAAGGTAGCTACGGAGAATCTTGACAACTTTTATCTTGTTGATTCCCACATCTTTGAGATATACGTCGAAGAACTCGGCTTCGGGAGCCTGGTTCGTGAAAGCGAGATCCGGTTCCTGGCTGGACTGCCTGGACGAAGGCGCGGCAAATGTCATCAGGGAGGACAACAGCGCGGCAAATAGGATGAATGCTATTTTTTTCATGGTCTCAATGGTTTAAAAGGAAGGTTTACAAAAAGCTTGCCATTTCAGTCGATTTTGAAGGCGGCGATTTCCCGGTTGATCCGTTCGAGGATCTCGAGCTTGACGGCGCGAAGTTCCTCGGAAATGTCGACCTTGTAGTAATGCGGATTGATCAGACGGCGCTCGGACGGGCTGAAATGGTGGAGCGTCTCGTTGTAGAACGCTTTCTTTTCCTGCAGCGTGTGCTCCACGAAACAGGGAACGCCGTTCTGGATGACGGGATCCTGCAGGTGGCGCCAGGTGTAGGTGCCGGCCTCGAAGGTTTTGTATTTGTACCGGTCCTGCTCGTCGTAGATGGTGAATCTCTCTCCGGCCTCGATGGCCTTTGCCGTCGCGTCCCCGCGCAGGCAGGTGACGTCGGCCTTGTAGATCTCGCCCAGGTCCGGATCCTTCTTGATGATGCGGTAGGTGATCTGGAAGCCCGGGTTGATGAGCTTGATGGTGTCCTCGGAACGCTTCAGGACCGGTTTTCCGCCGATCTGGACGAGTTTGTAGACGTTGCCGAAGCAAGGGGCGGCCTTGCTGGTGGCGATGGCGTCGCCGACTCCGTAGGAATCGATCTGGGCGCCCTGGCGCTCCAGGTCGGTGATCAGGTATTCGTCGAGGGAGTTGGTGGCGAAGATCTTGCAGCCGGTCATGCCGTGCTCGTC
>CADCRA010000157.1 GCA_902803715.1 uncultured Bacteroidia bacterium | reverse complement strand
GCGACGAAGTCGTGGCTGCCGACCGTGTAGCTTTCCAGGCCGATGCCGAAGAGCTTGGCCTCCAGGCAGGTCTTCATGCCGGGCAGGTCCTCCTTCAGGATCTCGTCGAGGGCTTCGGCAAAGATCTGGCGATAGCGCATGCGCTCGACCGTCAGGTCCTTCGAACCGTCATGGACCCAGATGTTCATGATGCAGGGATCGTCCTGCGCCTTGCCCATCGCATCGGCGATGCGGCGGCAGCGCTTGGTATGTTCGATCCAGAATTCCCGGATGGCCGGATCCGGATTGGCCAGGCTCAGGTTCCCGCTCTTGGGATGGCCGAAAGAGGTGGAGTTAAAGTCGAGTTTCATGCCGTTTTCCCGGGCCCACTGGATCCAGCTCTCGAAATGCTCCGGCCCGCACTGGTCGCGGTCGACGAACTTGCCGCCGAAATCGCCGTAGATTTCGTGGAGGTTGAGCCGGTGGGAACCGGCGAGCAGGCTCTTCGCGAACTTGACGTCCGCGCGGACCTCATCGATGTTCCGGGCGCGGCCCGGGTAGTTGCCGGTCGTCTGGATGCCGCCGGACAGACCGGCTGCGCTCTCGAAACCGATGACGTCGTCGGTCTGCCAGCAATGCAGGGAAATCGGGGTTTTCTCGAGGGTTTCGACAGCCTTGTCGGTATCCACGCCGATGGCGGCGTAGCGCTCCTTGGCGATCTCGTAGGCTTTCAGGATCTGTGCTTCTTTCATAATGCTTGTATTTTTGTGATTATTTGGCAGGATAGAAGGTTTGGACGGCGAAGGCGTCCGACACCAGGCGCCGCATGTCCCAGCGGTCGGTGACCAGGCCGGCCGCCTGCGCCTGCAGCATGACATTGCCGATGGCGGTCGCTTCGGTCGGACCGGCGACGACCGGAATGCCGAGGGTGTCCGCCGTCAGCTGGTTCAGGTAAGCGTTGGCGGAACCGCCGCCGATGACATGGAGCTTTTCGATCGGGAACGGAGCGAAGCCGCGGAGCATATCCAGAACTTCCTTGTAGCGGCAGGCCAGGCTCCGGTAGATGCAGCGGATCATCTCTCCGTCCGACTGCGGGACCGGCTGGCCGGATTCCGCAAGGGCCCGGCGGATTTCGGCGTCCATGTCGGCGGGATTGGCGAAACGCGGGTCGTCCGGATGGATCCGTCCGGCGTAGGATTCCGAAGCCTTTGCCATGTCCACCATTTCCGCATAGGTATATTCGCGCCCGGCGGCTTTCCAGACCTTTCGGCACTGCTCGAGCAGCCACATGCCCGTGATGTTCTTCAGGAACCGGGTCGTCCCTTCGATGCCGCCTTCGTTGGTGAAATTCAGGCGGGCGGATTCGGCGTTGATGACCGGCTGCGGCACCTCGATGCCCATCAGGCTCCAGGTCCCGCTCGACAGGTAGGCGAAATGCCCGTCGGCGGCCGGCACGGCGGCGATGGCCGATGCGGTATCATGGCCGGCGACGGCGATGACCGGGACCGGACCGACGCCCGTGGACGCTGCGATGGACGGACGGAGGGTTCCCACGAGGGTTCCGGGCTGGACGATCGGGCGGAGGATATCGCTGCGCACGCCGAGACGGTCCAGCAGTTCTCCCGCAAACTGGCGGGTCCGCTGGTTCATCATGCCCGACGTCGAAGCATCCGTATACTCGCAGACTTTGTTTCCTGTCAGCAGATAGGACAGCAGGTCCGGCATGAAGAGGATCTCCCGGGCGCCGGCCAACGGGGCGGCCCCTTCGCGCGTCTGCGCATATAACTGGAAGATGGTGTTGAAATCCATGATCTGGATGCCCGTCACATCGTACAGTTCTTCCCGGGGCAGCGTCTTGAACACCTCTTCGGGCACACCGGCCGTATATGGGTCGCGATAGGCGCGCGGCAAACCGAGCAGGCTCCCGTCCGGCGCGATGCAGCCGAAATCCACGCCCCAGGTATCAATCCCTATGGAATTGATTTCAATCCCCTTGCGGCCGAGATCGGTCAGGCATTTGAGGAATTCTTCATAAATGGAATAGACATTCCAATAATACTTCCCGCTCAGTTCCAGGATCTGGTTCGGGAACCGGCAGACTTCCTCCATCCGGAATCCGTCCGGGCCGAAAGTCGCCAGGATGCCACGGCCGGAAGTCGCGCCGCAATCGAAGGCGAGAAAAGTATGACGCTGCTCCATGTTCGTTTGATTTTTGGCAAAAATACGTGATTCGATGCAACTGTAAACTAAAGAAAATGCGATATAAACTTTGATTTTTGACAAAACAACATTCCGGCCGTTATTTTCAATCCGCCACTTTTGTTTTTTCGCTGCATCACATTAAATTTGCATTCTGGAACGAAACCGATAAAATGATAGATATGAAAAACATGCGTATTCT
This sequence comes from uncultured Bacteroidia bacterium, assembly GCA_902803715.1. Lineage (GTDB taxonomy): Bacteria > Bacteroidota > Bacteroidia > Bacteroidales > UBA932 > Cryptobacteroides. Next base: position 1,897 of record CADCRA010000157.1, on the reverse strand, counting down.
TTGGGCGGCCGCTCTGCTTCTGGCCGTCTCCTGCGGCAATGCCGGCAAAAACGCCAAGGCGCCCGCTGAAACCGCCGAAACCCGCGCCGTCTCCCAGGACGGCCCCGCCTCCGTCGTCTATTTCACCCGGGAAATCACCCCGGAGAGCCTCGTCAAGATCTATGAGGCCGTCGGCCGGAAAGCCACCGGCAAAGTAGCCGTCAAGATCTCGACCGGAGAGATGGGCGGCAACAACTATCTCAAGCCGGCCCTGATCGAACCGCTCCTGCAGGAAGTCAACGGCCGTCTCGTCGAATGCAACACCGCGTATGCCGGCTCCCGCATGGAGACGGAGGACCACCGCAAGACCATCGAAGCCCACGGATTCAAGGATGTGGATATCATGGACGAGGAGGGCGAAATCAAGATTCCCGTCAAGGATGACAAATGGATTAAGTACGATATCGTCGGCTCGCATCTGAAAAATTATGATTTCATGATCAACCTGGCCCACTTCAAGGGCCATGCGATGGGCGGCTTCGGCGGCGTGCTGAAGAACGCTTCCATCGGCGTCGGTTCCCGCAATGGAAAGGCTTATATCCACTCCGCCGGCAAGACCGAGGATTACCACACCATGTGGCAGAACCTCCCGGAAGGCTGGGACCAGAGCCCGGAGAACAACACCCCCTTCATCGAATCCATGGCGGCGGCTGCCCAGGCCGTCCACGAGTATTTCGGCGAGGGCAAGAACATCCTCTACATCGACATCATGAACAACATCTCGATCGACTGCGACTGCGACTCCCATCCGCATGATCCTACGATCCAGGACATCGGCATCGCCGCTTCCGTGGACCCTGTCGCCCTCGACAAGTTCTGCCTCGACCAGGTGTTTAACCTGCCCAATGACGAGAACAACGACACCAAGGCCCTGCTGGAGCGCATCAACCAGCGCCACGGCACCCGCATCGTCTATCGCGGAGAAGAAATGGGGCTTGGCACCACCAAGTATACGGTCGTCAACATAGACTGATGATTCAGCGTCATGTAACGAAAAGAGGGGCCCGTCCGGCTCCTCTTTTCATGTCATTGATTATCCTCTGTATTCGGTCGGAGATTCGCCCAGATAGCGCTGGACATAGCGGCTGAAATAAGCGGGCGAAGAGAAATGGAACAGGTCCGAAATCTCTGTGAACGTCCGGTCCCGGTCCCTCAGTTGACGGGAAATGTCCAGGATCGTAAACCGGTTGATCCACCAGTTGGCGGAATGGCCCGTCACGGTCTTCGATATTTCAGACAGATACTTGGGCGCAACGCACAGTTCGGAAGCATAATAGCCGACTTCCCGGTTCTCGCGGTAATCGCCCCGCTCGAGCATGCCGATGAAACGCTGCATGGTCGTGGCCGACTGCGTCTGGATTTCTTCCATTCCGTAAATCCGGGCATGGAAATCGAAGAAGTCCAGGATGAGCGTCTGGACCGTGCTGATCATCACCTCGTCCAGGAAATGATGCCAGACCATGGCCCGTCGGCGTTCCACTTCCTCGAAGTCCCGCCGGCAGCGGGCGAACTCCTCCTCCGTCAGATGCATGACCGGATTCTGCGCCAGCGACAGCGAACCCCGCATGCCATAGTTGGTATTCGGCGTCGATTTTTCGATAAAAGTCGGATCTATGTAGAGAATCCGGACGCGAAAATCCGCTGAAGGGGCGACGGATTCGATCAGTTGCGTGGCGCGGATGATGGTGCAATCTTTTTCGCGGATGGTGAAGAGCGAGTCGTTGTATGTAATCTCGCATTGGCCGCCCAGGCAAAGGATGTGGGCCAGGTGCAAAGCGACCTCCCCTTCCCCGATGCCATCCAGCGAATCCCGAATAATGATTTCCTTGGTCATAACATAGCGAAAATAAGCTTTTTC
>CADCRA010000156.1 GCA_902803715.1 uncultured Bacteroidia bacterium | reverse complement strand
GACGTTGGTCTTGGCGAAGGTGAAGGGATCCTTGATGGAGCGGTCGACATGGCTCTCGGCGGCGAGGTGGATGACCCCGTCGATCGCATAGTCTTTGAAGACCTGGCAGACGGTCTCGAAGTCGCAGATGTCGGCCTTGACGAAGACGTAGTTGGGGGCGTTCTCGATGTCCCTCAGGTTGGCCAGGTTGCCGGCATAGGTGAGCTTGTCAAGGTTGACGATGCGGTAGTCCGGATATTTGTTGACGAACAGGCGGACGACATGGCTGCCGATGAAGCCGGCGCCGCCGGTAACAAGGATGTTTCTTTTGAATTCCATGGTTATTTTCTAGCTGTGAGTGTGGCTGCGAATTGTTTGAATGAAGGATGGTTACGGTCTTTTTCCGACAGGATGGCCGCCTCCGGCGGGACCTGCCAGTCGATGCCAAGGTCAGGGTCGTCCCAGGCGATGGCGCCTTCGGCTTCGGGGCAGTAAAGGTTGTCGCATTTGTACTGGAAGACGACCTCTTCGGAGAGCACGCTGAAGCCGTGGGCGAAGCCGCGCGGGATGAAGAACATGCGTTTGTTTTCGCCGCTCAAGACCACCGAGACGTGTTTGCCGAAAGTCCTGGAGCCGGGCCGCAGGTCCACGGCGACATCCAGCACGACCCCGCTGACCACGCGGACGAGCTTGGCCTGGGCATGCTCTCCTTTCTGGAAATGCAGCCCGCGGATGACGCCGTAGCGGGATTTGCTCTGGTTGTCCTGGACGAAGTCGACCGGGCCGACAAGGGTGTCGAAAACTTTTTTGTTATATGCCTCAAAGAAGTATCCACGCTCATCCCCGAACACCTTGGGCTCGAGGATATAGAGATCTTCTATCGCTGTCTGTATCAGGTTCATGATTAAAGATTGAAGGGCTTAGGCTTTCCGGGCATCCAGCCGCTCCAAACAGCGCAGCAGGCTGTCGCGCCAGTACGGGATCTGCAGGCCGAAGGTTTCGCGGACCCGGGATTTGTCGAGGACGGAATAGTGCGGGCGCTGGGCTTTGGTGGGATATTCTTCGCTGGAGCAAGGCGCGACCCGGCAGTTTTCAAGGCCGGCGAGGTCGCGGATGGCCATGGCGAAGTCGTACCAGGAGATGGCGCCTTCGTCGGTGAAGTGGTAGAGTCCGGCTTTGCCGAAGTCCCGTTCATGGATGACCTTTGCAATCAGGGCCGCCAGGTCGGGGGCGTAGGTCGGGGTGCCGACCTGGTCGCAGACGACCCGGAGGTCCGGCCGGGTCTGCATGAGCTGCAGCATGGTCTTCACAAAGTTCTTGCCCCAGGGAGAATAGAGCCATGCTGTCCTGAAAATCAGGTAATTGCAACCAGATTCCGATATAGCCCGCTCCCCTGCCAGCTTGGTCACGCCGTAGACCCCGGTGGGGTCGGTCGCGTCCGTCTCGCTGTACGGGATGGATTTGTCTCCGCGGAAGACATAGTCTGTCGAGATATGGATCAGCGTCGCTCCGCAGGCCTTGGCCGCAGCCGCGAGGTTCGCCGGAGCCTGCCGGTTGAGCAGGTCGGCGGTTGCCTGGTCGTCCTCCGCTTTGTCGACGTTGGTATAGGCCGCGCAGTTGACGATGACGTCGACTTGTTCCGATTCACAGACGATCTGCACGGCATTGGGGTCGGTGATATCTAGATAGACGGTCTCTACGCCCGGCAAGGCCGTCACGTCAGTGAAGATCCAGCGGTCGCCACGGGCCTTGGGAGCCTCGCGCAAGGCGGTTCCCAATTGTCCGTTCGCTCCGGTTACGAGAATGTTCATGGCCGATTGTTGCTTGTCTTACAAAGATACACAAAAAGTCCGTCCTTCGGAAGGACGGACCCTGAATTTCTACTCCGCACCGGATTTCAAGGCTTCCAGCCTCGCCAGAATGTCCTTTTTAAGGACCGGAGCATGGACCTGGCTGTCCAATGCGCGGAAACGGTGGCAGTCGGAGCCGGTCATGCTGTAAAAGCCCTTCTCGAGCAGTTTCTCGGCCTTGGCCCGCGTCTCTTCGCCGTAGACCCCGACGATCGAAGGCAGGTTGAGCTGCAGCAGGCAGCCCATTTTCCGGAGCCGCTCGTAGTCTTTCATCTGCATGTAGCGATAGCGCTCGGGATGGGCGATCAGCGGCCGGTAGCCGCTGTGGATCGCCTCTTCGACGATTTCCCACAGGTCGATGGGCGGAGACCAGGTGCTGGTCTCCATGAGGACGAGGTCGCCGCCGTGGAGCAGCAGGTCTTTGGAGCGGAGGCGTTCGACGAAGAGGGTGTCGATCATGTACTCTGCCGCCAGCCTGAGCCGGATCGGACCCGGGTAGGCCGCCTGCAATTCTGCAAAGCGGCCCCTGAGTCCTTCGGTGGTATTGGGGACGTCCTCCATGATGTGGGGCGTGAGCCAGAGGGTCTGCAGGCCCGCTTCTTCGTAGAAGCGAAGGATCTTCAGGCTCTCTTCGACGGTCTTGACGCCGTCGTCCACACCGTACAGGATGTGCGAGTGGTTGTCCGTGGCTCCTTGCAGGATGCCGCCTTCCAGAAGCGATTTTTTCTTACTGCCGAAAAGTCCGAACATCAGGCTTTCTCCTTACCTGTCGTGTTCTCGTCGTCGTCGCTCTGGTTGCCGTAGCCGTAGCCCTGGCCGTAGCCGTAGCCATAGCCATACCCGTAGCCGTAGCCATAGCCGTAGCCACGGCCATAGCCGCTGTGGTAGCTCTCGACGCCGTTGAGCACGACGGCCATGCGGTTGAACCGCCCGTTCTCGTACATTTCCTCGACGGCCGGGATGGCGCGTTTGTCGAAGAGGTTGGCACGCATGATGAACAGGGAGATGTCCGCATACTTGGAGATGATGGAGGTATCGGCCACGATATCGATCGGGGCGCAGTCGATGAACATGTAGTCATAGTGCTTGGCCAGTTCGTCGATCATTTCGCCGAAGCGCGGGCTGTCGAGGAGTTCGGCCGGGTTCGGCGGCAGTTTGCCGACCGGAATGAGATCGAGGTGGTCCTGGACGTTGTGGATGGCATCCTTCAGCTGGATCTTGCCGTTCAGGTAGGCGGCTACGCCATCCTTCTTGTCCATTTC
>CADCRA010000155.1 GCA_902803715.1 uncultured Bacteroidia bacterium | reverse complement strand
TGAAAGTATTGTGAGTAAACGTTGATGACCATATTGCGGACACGTTTTTGTAAACCGATGGGGCTTGTTTGCGTTTAAAGGTACGATGAAATCCCGAGAATTCAAAACTCCCCGGCCGGTGCCGTCTGCGCACGAAAACTCATCCTGGGTGTACAGGGTAAGGATTTTTGTGCTATCTTTGTGATGGAGGCATGGCGGGGCTACGGCACGTCTCCCGTACTAAATAACTAAACCACATTCTTGAAATTAGCCATGGAACCCATCATCGACCCTGTCCGCAAACCCTTGCTGAAAGCGGAGCTGTCCCAGGACCGTTTCCTTCTGGAGAGCAACCGGGGTGGCAACTTGCTCTATGTTGTCGACAATGCCTGTGCACCGAATGTCGTCCGGGAGATTGGACGGCTGCGTGAGATCGCCTTCCGTTCCCGCAACAGCGGGACCGGGAAGAGCTGTGACCTGGACCGGTTCGACCTGGATCCGGCCTACCACTTCCACCAGCTGGTCCTTTGGGATCCGGCGGCGGAGGAGATCATGGGCGGATACCGCTTCGTCTGCGGCGACGAGGTCCTTTTCGGCGAAGACGGCCAGCCGCTGATTCCGTCCGCCCACCAGTTCGTCTTTTCGGAGGCTTTCCTGCAGGACGGTTTCCGCAGGACGATCGAACTGAGCCGTTCGTTCGTCGCCCTGGATTTCCAAAACGTACAGAATTCCATCCGGGGCGTCTTCGCCCTGGACAGCCTGCTGGAAGGCGTGAAGACCATCCTGGGCCGCTCTGGCGGACGGATGGAGAATTTCTTCGGGAAGATGGGCATCTCCGGCTCCTTCCCGGAGGAGGGAAAGGACATGATCCTGTATTTTCTGGAGAAGCATTTCGGCGGACCCGACGCCCGGGCGCTGGTCCGCAGCCGGCAGGATGTCCCCATCCGGGAGCGGGAACGTTGGGAACGGCTGTTTACAGCCGATACTTTCCAGGCGGATTACCGGATCCTCAAGGCGGAGATGAAGAAGACCGGTCAGTTCATCCCGCCGCTGGTCAATACGTACATGAAGATGTCCCCGACCATGAAGTACTTCGGATCCGCGATTAACGAATCCTTCAGCGGCGACATCGAGAGCGCCATCCTGATCCGGTACAAGGACATCCCGGCCTGCAAAGTCGACCGCTACTGCGACGATATCCTCATCCGGTAGCGGCCGGCGTACTTGACGTCCGGCCGGTCAATGCCGGATTTTTTCGTTATATTTGTGGAAATACTGAGACTTATGACCTCCAACTCCTACAAGGAAATCGGCTCCCTGGCCGAACTCCCCGCCCCGGACAGCACGGGCTATGTGTCCCGCTATGTTTTCCAGTACATCAATTTCAACCTGGCGCCGCAGTATGTCGCGGCCGGCCATTTCTTCACGGACTGCTGCTTCCTCGGCTGCGAGATCCCGTCGGAAATGGAAGGGCGGATCGGGCAGACCTGCCTGGTCTTCCCGCGGATGGGACGCGTCTACAACGTGTTCCGCGGCAAGATGTACGACGGCGAGTCCTTGTATGAAGGATACGATCCGGACAACGACGAGAGTTTCGCGACCTGCTTCGATTCCCGGGTCTATGCGGATTACATGGCGAAAGGGAAGGAGTGCAACGACATCCGCGAAACCCTGGGCCGTTCCCTGCATGACCGTTCGATCGGCGATGCGATGCGGGATTACCTCGACCGGTTCGACGAGCGGCAGGTCGTGGCGGTCATGGGCGGTCATGCGCTCCTGCGGACCGAGTCTTCCTACCGGGATGTCGTCCTGCTGAGCAAGACGCTGACCGAGAAGGGAAAGATCATGGCGTCGGGCGGCGGTCCCGGAGCCATGGAAGCGACCCATCTGGGCGCCTGGATGGCGGGCCGGAGCGAGGCGGAAGTGGACGATGCCCTGCAGATCCTGTCCGAATCTCCTTCCTTCCGGGATACCGGCTGGCTCCGTACGGCCTTTGCGGTCCGGAAGAAATATCCGCAGGTCAAGTACCGCAGCCTCGGTATTCCGACCTGGTTCTATGGCCATGAACCGGCCACTCCGTTCGCGACGGACATCGCGAAATTCTTCTTCAACAGCGTCCGGGAGGACGTCTTGCTGACGGTCGCCAAGGGCGGAATCATCTTCTCGCCGGGAGCGGCCGGCACCTTGCAGGAAATCTTCCAGGATGCGGCCCAGAACCATTATGAGACATACGGTTATGCCAGTCCGATGATCTTCCTGGGCGTCGATTTCTTTACCCGCGAGGTTCCGGTCTACACGCTGCTCGAGGATTTGATGAAGCGCGGCAAGTACAAGAAACTCCTGCTGTCCATTACGGACGACCGGGATGAGGCCGTCCGGTCCGTCCTGTCGTTCACCGATCCGGCCACCTGCTGACAGGCCCCGTTTCAGGACTGTCCGTTTTCATCCACCTGGAAGCGGACGGACAAGGTGTGTCCGTCCGGGTCGACGACCGTGACGACATGGCTGCCCGGCGCGGGCTTGATCGTCATCTGGTGGAGGAAGCGGGTCTCTCCGAGGTATTCTCCGTCCATGTGCCAGAACACCGTCGCCGCCGGGTCGCGGTGGGCGAGTTGGAAGACGGCGCCGCGGATCTGTCCGTCGAGCTGGCGGGGCAGCCAGATCGTGCTGCCCGGTTCCGGGTAGATGAACTCCATGACCGTCTGGCCGCTGCGGACCGGCGGGTGGTATTCCGGATGGTGCTGGCGGTAGTACCATTCCATGGCCGGCGGCAGGAGGAAGGAGCCGTCCGGCTGGTGGTACGGGCAGGGCTCGCTTTCGAGGGCGGCTTTCGGAAGCAGCAAGGTATCGGCGGCGTCGCAGCGGATGCCCTTGAGATGGCCGGAGAGGGCGCAGACTTCCGCCCGGATCCCGTCGTCGGGGAGCGGCTCGCGGAACCAGGTTCCGTCCGAATAGGTTTCTTCCTTGCCCATCGGGGCCAGCAGTCCGAGCAGTTCGAACAGGACGGGACCGGCCGTCCGGGCGCCGGTCAGCCCTGGAACGCCTTCGCCCCGGGCGTTGCCAGCCCAGACGCCGACGGCGTAGTCGGGGGTCACGCCGACGGCCCAGGCATCCCGGAAACCATAACTGGTGCCGGTCTTCCAGGCGACTTTCCGGACGGACCGGATGAGGCGCCAGTCGATCTCGTCGGGCCGGTTGACTTCCTTGAGGGCGTCGAACGTATGCCAGAGGGCCGCCTTGTCCTGCAGGACGTAGTCCGGCTTGGCGGCCAGGTAACTCCGGGCCATGGCGGCGTAGATGCCTGTGATGTCCAGCAGCGTGCCTTCCGCGCCGCCCAGGATCAGGGAGAGCCCGTAATCCGCGGCGCTCCGCGTCAGGGTGGTCATGCCGGCCTGCCGGAGGAGCAGGTGGAATTTCGGGACGCCGTACCGCCGGAGCATGTGGACGGCGGGGACGTTGAGGGAGCGGGCGAGGGCGTTGGCCGCCGGGACGGCGCCATAGAACTGGAGGTCGAAATTCTGGGGTGAGAATCCGCCGATGTTGACCGGGATGTCCGGCAGCAGGGTGTTGGGAAGGATTTGTCCTTCCTGGAGCAGGGCGCAGTAGAGGATGGGCTTGAGGATGCTGCCCGTGCTGCGTGGCGCCCGGGCGATGTCGACCTGCCTGCCGGGGCGTTCCCGCTGCGGGTCCGCATTGCCGACATAGGCGAGGACGGCGCCGGTGCGGACGTCCAGGATGACGGCGCTGAGGTCGGCGATGCCTTCGCGGGACAGTTCCCGGGACCACCGGTCGGCGACGGCTTCGGCCTGCCGCTGCAGGTCGGGATGCACGGTGGTGCGGGTGCGGAGCCCCTTGGCGGTACGGACATGGTATTCGACCCACTGCGGGGCCAGCGAGGGAAGGGGCAGGGGACTGTCGGGCAGGGGCTCGCTGCAGGCGAGTTCATGGTCCAGGCTGTCCAGTTTTCCTTGCTTCAACAGTTTATCCAGCAGTCGGTTGCGTTTTTCAAGCAGGCGGTCTCTCCCTTTTCCGGGGTAGAGGCTGGAGGGGGCGTTGGGCAGGACGGCCAGTGTCGCCGCCTCTCCCCAGGACAGGTCGCCGGCGGGCCTGCCGAAATAGCGCCAGGCAGCCGCTTCCAGGCCGACGACATTCCCGCCGAACGGAGCGTGGGCGGCATAGAGCGCCAGGATCTCGTCCTTGCTGCAGCGCAGTTCCAGCCGGGGCGCCTGCAAGGCTTCGATGCATTTCTGCCAAAGTGACCGCTCCTTGCCGCGGGACATCCGGATGACCTGCATGGTCAGGGTGCTGCCGCCGCTGGTGACATGGCCGGCTTTCAGGTTGCCGATGAGGGCGCGGACGATGCTGACCGGATTGACGCCGGGATGCCAGCGGAAATACCGGTCTTCAAAGGTGATGAGGGCGGTGGCGAATTTCTCCGGAACGGTGTCGCGGGGCGGAAAACGCCACTGGCCGTCGTCCGCGATCCGGGCCCCGAGCAGGGTCCCGTCGCGGGCTTCGACGACGGTGGAATAGGAGACATCCCGGAAGAGATGCCGCGGGAGGCAGCACAGCCAGCCCAGCAGCAGGATCCCTGCCACTGCGGCCGCCGCCTTCCGGCGCCGGGTCCACCGGAATGTCCCTGCCATGGTCCTACCGGGTTACGGTTGCCGTCCCGGAGGCGGTATTTCCGGCTACCTGGCTGTCATACATGGCCTTGCATGTGACAGGCGGCTGCAGGAACCGGCCTTCATAAGCGGCGCGCAGCCGGAGCTTGAAGGTCTTCGACGTTCCTCTCGGCAGGTCGAAATACCAGACGGACCGGTCGTCCCGGATGTCCTGGTAGTCATAAGCGTTTTGCGCGGCGACCAGCGTGCCCGTCAGGCGCTCGTTGTAGATTTCCCATCCGGAAGGCAGCGGGAAATCCAGGGCCAGGCGGGTGTAATCCTGCAGGCTGTTTTCGGAAATGACCCGGATCTCCGCGGTGAATTCGTCGCCCTGGCGCAGGCTCGCCGGGTTCACGGCTTTCCCCTGCAGGTCGGTGTAGGCGACCGTGAGCCGCAGGCCTGCATGACGGGCTGCGACCGGCGTGTCGGCGGCGGGTTGCAGGAGGGTCGTCAGCGTGGCATGGACCGGGCCCTGGGACAGGTTCTTGAGCGTCAGTTTTCCGGAGGCCGGATCGGCTTCCGCCGTCCAGATGGATTTCGGCGTGTTGACGGCCTTGCCGTCCACTTCGGCAGAAAGGGTACCGTCGGCGACCTGCCCGGAAAGCAGGTCCATGGCCATGGCGGCGAAGGCGGTCTCCTGGGTTGAACTTGCGCCGGCGCTGAAGGCCTCGGCGACGTCACCGGCCAGGGCCAGCGCCTGTCCGCCCCGGTCGCAGAGGGCCTGTGCCATGACCGCGACGGCCTTGTCCCGCAGCAGGCTGCCGAAGGTCAGGGCGTCGCCGCTGTAGGCCGCCAGGCTCTCGGGAATGCCGTCGATCAACTGGACGGCGACCGGTTTCTTGCCGCACGCGGCATAGGCGGCGGCCAGCATCCAGCGGGACTGCGGGCTCAGGTTGGCCTGTTCTTTCAGCCGGTTCATCGCTCCGGCATCCGGATCGCCGGCGAGGGCGAGGGTGTGGAGGCGGTATGCCTGGTCCAGGTCGCGGAGCACCTTGTCGGACGCCCGCCAGTTCTGGACGGCTTTCTTCTGGAAGTTCTTCCAGCTGGCGAGGACGTCGGGTTCGATCCGGTATCCCTTGGCGGAGGCTTCGGTCAGGAACTGGCCGGCCATGGAGGTGACCCAGGCGTCGGCGTGGCTGTCGCCGGGCCAGTAGGCGAATCCGCCGTCGGGCAGCTGGCGGCCGTACAGTTCGCGGGTGATGGCGGCAAGCATGTCCGGGGCTTCTTCCGCCAGTTTTTCCGGGACCATGTCCAGCGTATGCAGGACGGTCAGGCCGCGGGCGGCCAGTTGTTCGGTGCAGGAGTAGCGGTAATCCCGGACGAAGGACCATGCACCGGCTGCGTCGAAGGCCGGGAACTGGGCGAGGGAAAGGGTGGCCTTGACGGCCGGCTCCCAGGTCAGCGTGGCGGTCTCTCCGGCGGCCAGGCTCTGCTGGCGGATCCGGGTGACGGCCGGCTGGTTGTTCCGGACCTGGATGTGGAGGGTTTCGGTGGCCTGGTGGCTGCCGCCGGCGGCACGGACCGTGATGGTGGCGGGACCTTCCCCGGTCGTTTCAAGGGCGAAGCGGACGAGCTGGTCGCCGGCCTGGGCGAAGGTGATTTCCTGGGATGCTGCTCCGGCGATCCGGACCGGGCCTTCCGCCTTGACGGAGACGCTGGCCTGGCGGACATCGTTCTCCATGGCGAAGACATTGACCGGCAGGGTTACCTGTTCGCCGGGGGCCAGGGTGCGCGGCAGGGTCGGGAGGACCATGAGCGGCGAACGGACGGCCACCGTCTTGTCGGCGTGGCCGAAGGCGCCGTCATGACCGGCGACGACCATGACCCGGAGGCTGCCGACGTACATCGGAAGGCGGATCTGGTGCGAGCCGGTGCCTTTCTGCAGGGTGAAGGGACCGAGGAAACGGACGACCGGATTGAAGCGGTTGTCTTTCTTGGCCTGGAGGAGGATGTCCTGGTCGCCGCCGACGCTGAACATCGGGGAGAACCGGCCGCTGTAGGCGCCGATGACCTCGTCATAGAGGTCCCAGGTCTTTACGCCGAGGGCTTCCCGGGCATACATGCCGGTCCAGGGATCCGGGGTCTTGAAGGCGGTGATCTCGAGCAGGCCTTCGTCGACCAGGGCGAGGGTATAGGTCATCGGCCGGCCGGACTTTTCGCTGACGCGGACCGTGAAGGGCTCTTCCGGGTGGACGGCGTCAGGCATGGAAATGACCGGTTCCAGGTGCGATTCCGGAGCGTTGACGAGGACCGGCTGGACGCCGTACATGCGGATCGGCAGGTCGTTGGCCGTCTGGCTGTGCGGCTGGAGAAGGGTCAGGTGGACATAGAAATTCGGGGCCATGCCGGGGTCGATCTTGAAGGTGAACGGCGTCTCCCGTTCGGCATCGGTCGGGACCCAGTCCTGGCGGAGAACGCCGGAGCCGTTTTCGATCGATACGAGGGCGCGGCCGTTTTTCGCGGCGGGAACGTAGAGGGTCGCGGTTTCGCCGGCTTCATAGGCGGTCTTGTCGAGGCTGAAACTGAGCATGGTCAGCGCCGTCGGGTCTTTCTTGTCGGACCGGCCGCGGTAGGCGGGCCAGTCGGCCATGAAGACGGATCCGGCGGCATGACCGCTGTCCAGGTCCTTGACATAGAGGAGGAACCGGCCCCACTGCGGATAGTCCAGCCGGAACGGGATCCGGACATCGCCGGCTCCGTCGGAAACGAGGCGTCCGGAGGAGAAGACATTGGCGGCCGTACCGTTGACATAGGAATCCAGTTCCTCCGCCCGGCTTTCCCACCACCAGCTCCAGTCCATCCGGAAAATGCGGTATTCGAGGTTGTGCCCCGCTACGCGCCGGCCGTCCCGGTCGACGACGGCGACCTGGAAGACATGGTCCTTGTCCGTCTCCAGCGTGCCCTCCGGCATTTTCAGGCCGACATAGGCGCTGTACGGGGAATAGGGCAGGGTGACGGGGATGAAACTGGCGTCGCCGCCCGGTTCTTCGACCGAGCAGACGATGGTGGCGGTCAGCATGCCGGGCGCATCGGAGGCTTCCGGAAGGTCGATGCCCAGCCGGGCGGATCCCTTGCCGTCGAGACGGGTGTCGATCAGCCGGGTGCTGCCGGAGCGGAAGGCCTTGGTCGGATCGAGGAAACTATAGCCTTCGAAGCCCTTGAACCGGGTCCCGGCCGTCGTCAGGGTCATTTCCGCCTTGACGGGCAGGCCGGCTGCCGCCGGTCCGGTCAGCCAGGTCGCATCGACGGAAGCTTGGGTCCGGGTGCCGCCCTGGAGGACTTTCGATCCCATGTCCAGGTTGATTTTCAGCCGGTTGGGCTTGACGCTCTCAATCCGGACCGATTTGTGGAAGGTGGATCCGCCGACTTTGATGTAGGCATTCCAGAAGCCGGTCGGATCTTCCGGCAGGGTCGGCAGGGCGAAGGCGTAGAAACCGTCGGTCGCGGTCCGGCCCTGGCGGCTGTGGAACTGTCCCTGCGGGGTGTAGAGTTCGAGGGTGGCGGGGTGGTTCTCCGGCAGGCTGGCTCCCTTGTCCTGCAGGATCATGGTCAGGTGCAGGGTGTCACCGGGGCGCCAGACGCCCCGTTCGCCGTAGATGAAACTTTTCAGTCCTTTTTCGATCTTCCGGCCGCCGACGTCAAAGCGGCTGAGGCTCTTTTCGTTGCCGTCGGTCACCTTGAGCCAGGAGGCTGTCTTGCCGCGCCGGGCGACGACGGCGAAAGGCTTGCCCTGCAGGGAGAGGGTGACGTTGCCGTCGGAGCCGGTTTTGCCGGAACCTACCGGACGGAGCTGGAAGTTGTAGGCTTCGATGTCCGCGCCGGACAGGGGCTTCGCCGTGTTCAGGTCGGTTGCCGTGACCCAGAGTTTGTCACCACCGGCGTATTTGGCGAGGAGGCCGATGTCGGAGGTCATCAGGTTGACGGACGGGAACCGTTCTCCCAGCATGTAATAGGAAGGATGGGCGGGGTTGTCCCGTTCCCGCCAGTCGTACAGGTCCCAGTCGACAAAGTCGTTGTCCCAGTAGTAGGTGTTGGGCATGTCCCATACGGCCGTCTCTTCTTCTGTCGGCTGGCCTTCGTCGAGGCGGAGCATGTTGCCGGCGGCCGGGACGTTGCAGAGTGCATCGTCCATCCGGAACGTCAGGCGGATCCGGTAGATGGCACCGGGCTCCCGGCGGAAGAGTCCGCCCAGGTCTGCGCTCCAGTCCTGCCAGACCGTCAGGTCGCGGTCGGGGTCTTCGTCCAGCCGGATGTGCTGGCTGTGGACCAGCCGGCCGGAACGGCGGAGTTGTTCTTCTCCGCCCAGTTCATTGTCCTGCAGGAAAGTCAGGATGTTGTCCTGGTAGATGCGGATGACCCGCAGATCGACGCCCCGCAGGCCGATGGTCCGGAAGGGGAGGATCAGGTTCTTGTCGTCCGGCAGGATGTTCCCCTGCAGCGGGATGGTGACGGCCGGTTTCTCCGCCTCGTCGCGGATGGTCTGCTCGAACGGCGCGTCCAGCGGCTGTCCGTCCGCGCTGCGCATGCCGGTGTCCACGGTCAGCCGCAGGTCTTTCCGGCTTGCTTCGGCATAGAAGACCTTGACCAGGTTGCGGTCGGTCTGGAAGTAGGTGCGGGCGGCGCCGTCCAGTTGGATGATTCCCTGGGGAACGGCTGCGACCGGTTCGCTGAACTGGATCTCAATATAGGGATCCTTCCCGGTGATGTGCCGGGTCTGCAGGACGCGGAATCCACCCTTGGCGGGAATGTCCACGGAGAGCGGCTCCGGGACCTTGAATCCGGTACCTGCTTCCTGCAGGCTGATCTTGAGTGTCTTGTCCTTGCCGTTCCGGGCGATGCCGCTGATGCTGAACGGATAGTCGGTCTTGCCGGTGCCGTTGCCGATGCGGATCCGGGGCGTTCCGTCCGCTCCGGTGATCCGAATCATGCCCCGGACCTGGTCCGGTTCCAGCGGGGCGCTGAGCCGGATGGTTCCTTCCACGGCGGCGGAGTCTGCTTCCAGCAGGGTGCGGTCCGCTGTCAGGCTGGCCTTGCGGCTGGCCACAGCGAACCGGAAGGGGAACTGGCTGTATTTCCTGTCACGGACCGGGAGGGTGGCTCCCAGGGCGAAGGTGGCTTTGTATCGCTGTCCCGGAACGAGGGCGCCCTGGTCCGGGATGAATTCGACGAGGTCGTCCGAGACCCACCGGATGCTGCCGGCGAGGGAAGGGCTGAAAGTGAACAGGCCTTCCTGCGGACGGGCTTCCGCCGGCCGGGTCAGCTGGACCCGGATGGTGCTTCCTTCCGGAAGGGTGCCGCCGGTGAAAGCGGTGACATATTCCATGTAGGCGGTGTCCGGGAGGACTTCTTTCCTGCCGCCGCAAGCGGCGAGGAAGAGAATGGAAAGGGTAATGACGAGGATACGGGTTATTGTTTTCTTCATGCTGAAAGTGGTTTTCTGTTTCATCTTTCAAAGGTAGCCATTCTTTGGCGGAGTCGGCTTTCTTTTCTGGAAAAAATGCCGTCTGCCGCTTTGTCTACCATGTTTCGTGCCATTTTGTCAGTTCGGGCGATTGGCACGGCAGTTGATGAATTGTCTGTGCCCTCCGGGGCCGGAAAGAAAACAAACTAAAAACATAAAATCATGATCAAACCATTGGCAGACAGAGTCGTCATCGAGCCGCGCGAGGCCGAGACGAAGACCGCAGCCGGATTGTACATTCCGGACAATGCAAAAGAGAAACCGCAGCAGGGTACCATCGTGGCGGCCGGCCCGGGCAAAAAGGATGAACCGATGGAGGTGAAGGTCGGCGACCAGGTCCTCTATGGAAAATATGCCGGTACGGAAGTGACGGTGGACGGAAAGAAACTGCTGATCGTCCGCCAGTCCGATATTCTTGCGATTCTTTAATATATAGGAGGAAATTACCATGTCCAAAGAGATAAAATTCAATGTGGATGTCCGCTCCAAGATGAAGGAAGGAGCTGATGCGTTGGCTGATGCCGTGAAGGTTACCCTCGGTCCGAAAGGCCGCAATGTCGTGATCGACAAGAAATTCGGTGCTCCCCAGGTCACCAAGGACGGCGTGACCGTCGCCAAGGAAGTGGAACTGGAAGACCGTTTTGCCAACATGGGTGCCCAGATGGTCAAGGAAGTGGCTTCCAAGACCAACGAGCAGGCCGGTGACGGTACGACGACCGCAACGGTCCTCGCGCAGGCAATCATCAATGTCGGTCTCAAGAATGTCACCGCCGGTGCCAATCCGATGGACCTCAAGCGCGGTATTGACAAGGCTGTCGATGTCGTCGTCAAGGACCTCAAGGCCCGCAGCCAGGAAGTCGGCAACGATTATTCCAAGGTCGAGCAGGTCGGTACCGTGTCTGCCAACAATGACGGTTATATCGGCAAACTGATCGCGGATGCGATGTCCAAGGTCGGCCAGGACGGTGTCATCACCGTGGAGGAGGCCAAGGGTACCGAGACAGAAGTGAAGGTGGTCGAGGGCATGCAGTTCGACCGCGGTTACATCTCCCCGTATTTCATGACCAATGCCGACAAGATGGAGGCTGTCCTGGATGATCCGTATATCCTGGTGACGGACAAGAAGATCTCTACCATGGAAGACCTGATGCCGGTGCTCGAGCCGATCGCCCGCGAGGGACGTTCCCTGCTCATCATCGCGGAGGATGTCGACGGCCAGGCGCTGACGACCCTCGTCGTCAACCGGCTCCGCGGTACCCTGAAGGTCGTTGCCGTCAAGGCTCCGGGCTTCGGCGACCGCCGCAAGGAGATGCTGCAGGATATCGCCATCCTGACGGGCGCGACCGTCGTGTCCGAGGAGCGTGGCTTCAGCCTGCAGACCGCTACCGTCCAGATGCTCGGCAAGGCTGAGAAGGTGACGGTGACGAAGGAGAATACGACCATCGTCGGCGGCGTGGGCGACAAGAATGAAATCGCCGAGCGTGCGCAGCTGATCCGTCAGCAGATTGCGACGACGACCTCCGATTATGACCGTGAGAAACTCCAGGAGCGTCTGGGCAAACTCGCCGGCGGTGTCGCCGTCTTGTATGTCGGTGCGACGACCGAGGTGGAAATGAAGGAAAAGAAGGACCGTGTCGAGGATGCGCTCAACGCAACCCGCGCCGCAGTCGAGGAAGGTTATCTGCCGGGTGGCGGTGTCGCGTACATCCGTGCGACCGAGGCGCTTGCCGAACTGAAGGGAGAGAACGAGGATGAGGCGACCGGTATCCGCATCGTGGCCCGTGCCATCGAGGAGCCGCTCCGCCAGATCGCCGCGAATGCCGGCGTCGAGGCCAGCGTCATCATCAACAAGATCCGTGAGGGCAAGGGTGCCTTCGGCTACAATGCCCGTACCGGTGAGTATGTGGACATGTTCGAGGCCGGTGTCATCGATCCGACCAAGGTGGCCCGCGTTGCCCTGGAGAATGCGGCGTCTGTCGCAGGAATGTTCCTTACGACCGAATGCGGTATCGTGGACATTCCGGAACCGGCTCCGGCCGCTCCGGCCATGCCTGCAGGCGGCATGATGTAATCAGATCGGCCTCTCAGACTTCTGAGGGGCCGATTTTGTAAAATTTTTTTTCTTAGCTGTAACCTCCCGTGAGATCGGGAGGTTACATCGTTTCAAGGGGTGCGGTCCGTTCGGAAAGTCGAAAAAATATT
>CADCRA010000154.1 GCA_902803715.1 uncultured Bacteroidia bacterium | reverse complement strand
TGAAGATGTCGCCGATCTTCTCGGAGTACTTGTTGAAGAGGTTGGCTTTCTCGATGTCCATGATGCGACCCTGCAGGTTCTGCCGGATATTCAGGATGCCGCGGCGGCCGAAGTCCTTGAGTTCCACTTTCCGGGTGAAGGTCTCGCCGATTTCGTAGTCGTCTTCGCCCATTTCCTTGAGTTCCTCGAGGGAAATCTCCGTGTTCGGGTTCTCGACTTCTTCGACGACGTCAAGGTTCTGGTAGATTTCGCAGTCTCCCTTGTCGACATTGATGATCACGTCGAAGTTGTCCGCCGAACCGAAGGTCTTCGTGATCTGGGTGATGAACACATCCTTGAGCACACCCATCATGACCGGACGGTCGATATGCTTCTCATCCTTGAAAATCGCAAACGCGGTTTTGAGGTCAATCTTTTCTTCTGCCATTGTCTGTTATTGATCTTTTGTTTATGATTCGAACGTAATGTGGGGCATGACGCTGTTGACCTGGTCCATCGCCACCGTGTCGGTGTGCTCGACCAGGACTTTCTTCTTCGATCCTTCCACGGTCTCCCGGGCGGTGTAGCGGAGGGTGATGTTGTTCTTCGTCGCCGCGACGAGTTCCGCCGTGAATTTCCGTCCGCCTTTCAGACGGACCTCCACCTGCGTGCCGACCGCCTTGAGGTACTGTTTCAGTACCTTGAACGGCTGGTCCAGTCCGGCGGAGGTGACGGTCAGGGCGTAGTCTTCCGCATCCTGGTCCCAGATCTCATGGAAAGCCTTGTCGATGGCGACGCAGTCCTCCATGACGACAGTTCCTTTTTCGGATTCGATGGCGACCTCGATGTCGTTGTCCGCACTGACGTGCACGTCCACGAGGAAGCAGCCCCGCTGGGCGACTGCCGGCATGATCTTTTCTCTGATTTCGTTGGCGTTCATGTCCTAAAATATATAAAAGATAGGAACCGTGCGGCCCCTATCTCAACTTCACTTGTGCAAAGGTACGAAATAATATGAAAAACGGCAAATCTTCTTGGAAAAAGCGCTTTTTATTTCGTGTTTTGCCCGAAAAGTAGTTACTTTGCATAAATTATTAATTTGGGATTATTATGGAATATACCGCCGGACAGCTGGCCAAGGTACTGAAAGGAACCGTCGACGGGGATCCGCAGGCCACTGTCACCGGCTTCGCCAAGATCGAGCACGGCAAGCCTGGAAAACTTTGTTTTTATGCCAATCCGAAATACGAACAGTATGTCTATACCTGCAGGGCGACCATCCTGCTGGTAGACAAGGATTTTCAGCCGAAGGAACCCGTTGCTCCGACCCTGATCCGCGTCGAGAACGCCTATACGGCCGTCGCGGAGCTTCTCAAGTATGTTACGGCCCGCAAGCGCAAGGACAAGCGCCACAGGGGCCTTTTCAGCCGCCGTTATCTCACGACCCGTTTCGGTAAGAAGGTTTACCTGGGCAATTTCTCCTATGTCGGCCACCACACCGAGGTGGGGGATTATACGAAGATTTATGAGAATGTCTACATCGGCGACCATACGAAGATCGGCAAGAACTGCATCCTGTATCCGGGTGTCGTGATCTATCCGGGCATGGTCATCGGCGACAATGTCATCATCCATGCCAATGCCGTCATCGGTTCCGACGGCTTCGGCAACGCCCCGCAGGAAGACGGTACCTGGGAGAAGATCGAACATTTGGGCAATGTCATCATCGGCAACGACTGCGAGATCGGCGCCGGCACGACGATCGACCGGGCGGAGATGGAGTCCACCATCATCGGCAACGGCGTGAAGATCGACAACCTCTGCCAGATCGCCCACAATGTCGAGATCGGGGACAATACGGTCATGGCGGCCCAGTGCGGCATCGCCGGATCGGCCAAGATCGGAAAGAACTGCATCCTGGCGGGACAGGTCGGTGTGGTCGGGCACGTTACCATTGCGGACGGCACCATCATCGCCGCACAGGCCGGCGTCACGAAGACCATCCGGAAGGGCGGACAGAAGCTTGTCGGATCTCCTGCTATCGATATCAACAACTACATGCGGAGTTACGCCAAGTTCAAAATGGCAGGCGCCGAGTAAATTCTTTTCGGACATATCATTTATTTTTACTATCTTTGCCCCCCACAAGTGAAGACAGTATCCTCATGTACCAGCACACGCTGACCCAATCATACGTATTCGAAGGCAAGGGCCTGCATACCGGGCAGGTTTCCCGGATGACCGTGAAGCCCGCTCCCGCCGGTTTCGGAATCCGGTTCCTCCGGACGGACATCGGCCCGGATGCCTGGATCATAGCCCGTGCCGACCGTGTTTCTTCCACGGCACGCAGTACCCAACTCCTGGAAGGAGATGCTGTGGTCAACACCGTTGAGCACATCCTCTCCGCCCTGACCGGCATGGGAATCGACAATGCCCAGATAGACATTGACAATCTGGAAGTTCCGATCCTGGACGGCAGCGCGAGCCGTTATGTGGCTGCATTTGCCGCGGACGGACGCGTCGCTCAGGAGGCGGAACGCCGTTACCTGACGCTCTCCGAACCCGTGGAAGTCCGGGACGAGAAGACCGGCTCTTGGGTCCGTGTCGAACCGGCCGGGCATCCGTCGTATGACATCACCGTGGATTTTGGTTCCAAGGTTCTCGGCGTGCAGCAGGCGAAGTGGGAAGAAGGCCAGGATTACGCCTCCCAGATCGGTGTCTGCCGGACCTTTGTCTTTTTCCATGAAATCGAATACCTGTTCGCCAACAACCTGATCAAGGGCGGCGACGTCGACAATGCCATCGTGATTGTGGAGCACCCGGTTACGGAAGAACAGCTGGACAGGATGTCCGCCTCCATGGGTCTTCCGAAACTCTCCGTGGTCGGTGGCGGATACCTCAATAATCTCAAACTGCATTTCGACAATGAATGCGGCCGGCACAAACTGCTGGACCTGATCGGGGACATGCGGTTGGCCGGCGGTTGGCTGAATGCCAGAGTGACTGCCTTCAAGCCCGGACATACAATCAATAACCTTGCTGCCCGCGCCGTTCTCCGGCAACTGCGCGAAAGCGGCCAAATAAAGTAACATGAACAAGATTCATCCTCTCGCAACCGTCAGCCCGAAGGCTGTCCTCGGTGACAATATCGAAATCGGTCCGTATGCCTTCATCGACGATGAAGTCGAAATCGGAGACGGAACCAAAATCCACCCGCATGCCGTCATCTACAATTATGTCAAGATCGGCAAGGATACGGAAATCTTCCCCGGCGCCGTGGTTGGAGCCATCCCGCAGGACCTCAAATTTGAAGGTGAAATCACGCACGTTGAAATCGGCGACCGCGTCACCATCCGCGAATGTGCGACCATCAACCGCGGCACCAAGGCCAGCGGAAAGGGCGTGACCCGCGTCGGCGACGACACCCTCGTCATGAGTTATGCCCATGTGGCGCATGACTGCAATGTCGGCCGGCATTGCATCCTCGTCAGTTATGTCGGCCTGGCCGGCGAAACGGACGTGGACGACTGGGCGATCATCGGCGGTGGTTCCAAGGCCCACCAGTTTACGAAGGTCGGCTGCCATGCCATGGTCGGAGGCGCCTGCAAGATCAACAAGGACATTCCGCCGTATTCCCTCTGCGGCCGTGAGCCGATCAGTTTCGCGGGTGTCAACATCGTCGGTCTCCGCCGCCGCGGTTTCTCCTCCGATGTGATCCGCAACATCAAGGACATCTACGACACGATCTATTATCAGGGATACAACATTTCCGACGGTTGCTCGAAAGTCGAAGCCGGCTTCCCGCAGTCCGAGGAGCGTGATACCATCCTGAATTTCATCCGTGCGTCCAAGCGCGGCATCGTCCGGGCGAGCGACGGCAAGGAGCGCGGTCCCATCGAATAGACCATGCTGCTCTCCACGGCATTTTTTCCGCCGGTCAGCTGGTTCGCCGCTGCGGCCAAGGATTTTACCCTGTCTCCGGACAGGGTTTTTCCGTCTGTCGTCCGGCTGGAGGCCTGGGAACATTATCAGAAACAGAGTTACCGGAACCGCTGCCGGATCCTGACGGCCGGCGGCATCGAGGACCAGCGGGTTCCCGTCGTCCATGATCCCGGCCTGTACCATCTGCCGGTCACGGCCGTCCGCGTCGATTACGCGACGCCCTGGATTCCGAAACTGGAGCGGGCGATAGCCAGCGCCTATGACAGTTCCGCGTTCTTCACGTATTATAAAGACGGGATCTTCGACCTGCTGGAGAGCCGTCCGGAGACCCTGTGGGATCTCAACCTGGTCCTGATCCGCCATCTGGCGGAACGGCTCGGCCTGGCCCTGGACATCCGTCCGACGGAACGGTTCGAGCCGGAGGTGCCGGAGGATTTCCGAAACCGGATCCATCCCAAGCGTCCCAATACGATCCTGCAGGACCTGGCACTGGAAAAGCCATATTTCCAGGTCTTTGCCGGGAAATATGGCTTTCAGTCCGATCTGTCCGTCCTGGACCTTCTCTTCAATGAAGGACCGGACGCGATCTCTTATCTCAAACGAATCTAGAAGCGCCAGCCCAGGGTGGCGACGATGTCCCACATCTGGCTTCCGATCTTGACCTCCGGGTTGAGGTAGCCGCTGACATACGGATTCGCGTTGTCTCCGTAGAGCACATAGTACTCGTTCGGGCGGAAGTTGCCGCGGAAAGCGAGGTCGAAGAAGAAGGCGCCCGGGGAACTGTAGCCGAGACCGAAGGACGCGGACTGGCGCAGGGCGCTGTCCTTGTCATGGACCTTGTCGGCGACCGTGGCGACGTTGTAGCCGGCGCGGATGGCGAAGTCGGGCATCGGCTTGACTTCGAATCCGAAACGGAAGGCGTGGGTCTTGCCGTATGCCTGCTTGATGTCCTGGTTCTCGTAGGAGAAGTCTCCGGCATAGCCGTCGAAGGCGGACTTGAACTGCATGGTGCTGTAGTCGGCCATCTCATAGTCAGCGCTGAATACACCGGTGCCGAAGTTCCATGCGAGACCCGCGTTGACGCGGTACGGGGAGATCAGACGGTATTCGCCTTCACCCTGCGGAGAATTCTCGGTGGCGCTGTAGCGGGAGTCCGTGAAAGCGATCTCACCGGTCGTACGGTAGAACTCATGGATGTGCATGGACGTCGGGGTCTGGATGGCCGCGCCGATGCGGAACGCCGGAACCGGGACGAAGATGAATCCGAATTTGCCGTAGACACCGCTGCCTTCCACCTCCAGGTAGTTGCGCATGCGCATATAGCTGAAGTAGGTGTCGGTCCCTTCGAAATTGTTCGGGAAGTCCTGCGGGTTGACCGCTTCCTCCGCGATGTAGAGGTTCCGGTCCATACCGATGGAGATGAGTCCGAGGTTGGCGCCGAGGAACAGCTTGTCAGAGATGTTGAATCCCATGTTCATCACCATATCCTGCTTGTAGCCGCGGGTCTGGCGGCCCCAGCGCTGGGTCAGCGCACCGCCGGTCCCGATCGATCCGTCGTCAAAGATGCGTTCGGTCGAGCCGAGGTAGTCCACGTCGGAACCGTCTTCGTTGTAGATCATGCCGGTACGCCAGCCGATGACTTCGTCCCAGTACACGTCCCTGTTGTCATACGGGTTGTTGCCGAAAACCGAGGAGGAAATGCCCTGCAGGCCGGCGGCCATGTTGCCCAGGTAGGAGGTGTGCGGGTTGTCGCCGAACACGGATACCTGGTCGAGGTAGTTGGACGTGGCATTGCCCGTGAAGCCAAAGGAGAAGCCCTTCAGGCCGTTGCGGCGGTTCAGGTCCATATACATGCTGACACCGTAGTTCGGCAGCGTGAACCGGGAACGGGTGTTGTTGATGGCGGTCCCGTAGTCAGCCACGCCGGGATCGGCGTTGAACTGGGCACCGGTGCTCATGATGCTGATGTTCGGGGTGATGGTGAACTGCCCGTAGCGGGCGACGGCGGAACCGGCGGGATTGATGCCGATGGAGCCGAGGTCTCCGCCCAGTGCGGTGAAGGCATTGCCCATCGCAACGGTACGGGCGGTGCCGTAGTAGTCGTTCTCGCTGAACAGCAGGGCGTCATTGATGCTTTGGGCACCGGCACCCACGGCTGCGAAAACGAGCAGGGAAGCAAGAGCTATCTTTTTCATGTTCTTTCCGAGTTTGAATAGGTTAATGGTCATCAGGTTGCGGGATTAGCGCCTGCCGCCGCCTCCGCTGCTGCGGGACGAGCCGCCGCCGGAGGAGCTGCCGCCGGAGTAACCGCCGCCGGAAGAACTCGAACGAGAACCGCCGGAGTAGCTGCCCATGGAAGACGAGGAGGACCGGACGCTGCTGGAAGCGCTGGAACTACGGGTCGCGGAGCTGCTGGAACTGCGGAAGGATCCGTTGCTGGAAGAGCTGCGATAGGTGGCGGAACTGCTCGAACGGCTGGACGTCGAAGGACGGTAGGTCGCGGAGCTGGAGGAACGGCTCGCCGTCGAAGGACGGGAGACGGAACCGCTGCTGCGGGTAGCGCCGGAGACCGTGGTGGACCGGTTGCTGCCGGAGGCTGCGGAACGGGTCGCCGCGCCGGAAGTCCGGGCTGCGGACGAGGAGGAACGGGTCACGCCGGTGCCGGAAACCCTGCCGGCGGAGGCGGGACGGGCAACGCTGCTGGCGGAGGTCCGGGTAGTGCGGGTCGCTGCGGCGCGGGTCGTCGCTCCGGAAGTCCGGGTGGCGGCGGCGCGGGTCGAAGATCCGCTCTTGGTGGAAGCGCTGCGGGAAGCGGTCGCGGAACTGCTCCGGCTGGAGCGGCCGCCGAGGGCGTCGGTGCGCAGGCCGTGCGTCAGGTTGCTGGTGCCGAAGTAGCGGTCGCCGTGCAGGCCGGTACCGCCGTACGGATGACCGTGGCCCCAACCATACCAGCCATAGTAGTAACCGGGGTTGTAGTAGCCGCGGTGCCACCAGTAGTAGCTGTCATAGAACGGATCCCAGAAAGGATCCCAGTACCAGCTGTAGTAGGGACTGCCCCAGTAGTGGCCGTAGTACCACGGATCGCGCCAGAACCAGGAACTGTAGTACCAGGGATCATAGAAATCCCAGTACCAGGGATCCCAGGCCCAGGCGGAGTAACGCCAGGGACGGTAGAAACCGCCATAGAACCAGGGGTCGTTCCAGTACCAGCTGCTGTAGTGCCAGCGGCTGTACGGACCGTAGCCCATCCACAGGTCGACGGTCGGGTTCTCGGAAAGGGTGACAGTCGTCGTTTTCGCGGCGCGGTCGAAGCGGACCGTCGCAGACATATTCTCGGGGACGAACAGGGTGTCGGCACCCTGCCCGCTCCGCAGATAAACTTCAGAGCCTTTGGTTTGTTCAACGAGGGAAGCCACGGCTTCGTCGCTGACGGGAACAGTTGTAGTAGCGGTTGCGGTTTCAGGTCTATAGTAGATACCGTCCTGGAACTGCTGTCCGGAGGAAGCGTACTGCGCAGAAGACCCACACGCGGTGAAAGCGATCAGCGCTGCAAACAGGGGAATGAGTCTTGTTTTCATTTCTGTATCTCCTATAATTAATAATAAAATTTGTATCTTTGTACGCCCGAATCCGCAGGGAACCGGACGTTTGAAAGAGGTATAGCAATTATCGTACCTTTTTTCACAAGTGCAAGAATAGAAAATTAATCGATAAAAAACAAACAAATGGCAGATCAGATTACGAAAAGGTCCGAGAACTACTCCCAGTGGTACAACGACCTCGTGGTGAAGGCGGATCTCGCGGAGCAGAGCGCGGTCCGGGGTTGCATGGTCATCAAGCCTTACGGCTATGCGATCTGGGAGAAGATGCAGCATATCCTCGATGAGAAATTCAAGGCGACGGGCGTCCAGAACGCCTATTTCCCGCTTTTCATCCCGAAGTCGTTTTTCAGCCGCGAGGCTGAACACGTCGCCGGCTTCGCCAAGGAATGCGCCGTCGTGACCCACCACCGTCTCATGAACGACCCCAACGGCAACGGCGTCGTCGTCGACCCTTCCGCCAAACTCGAGGAAGAACTGATCGTCCGTCCGACTTCCGAAACCATCATCTGGAATACCTATAAGAACTGGATCACCTCCTGGCGGGATCTTCCGATCCTGTGCAACCAGTGGTGCAACGTCGTCCGCTGGGAAATGCGTACCCGTCTGTTCCTCCGTACGGCGGAGTTCCTCTGGCAGGAAGGCCATACCGCCCATGCGACTTCGCAGGAAGCGCAGGAGGAAGCCGTCCGCATGGTCCATGTCTATGCCGATTTCGCCCGCAACACCATGGCCCTTCCGGTCATCATCGGCCACAAGAGCCCGAACGAGCGTTTCGCCGGCGCCCTCGATACGCTGACGATCGAGGCGATGATGCAGGACGGCAAGGCCCTCCAGGCCGGTACGTCCCACTTCCTCGGCCAGAACTTCGCGAAATCCTTCGATGTCCAGTTCACCAACAAGGACAGCAAGCTGGAGTATGTCTGGGCGACGTCCTGGGGCGTGTCCACCCGTCTGATGGGCGCTCTCATCATGGCCCACGGCGATGACAACGGCCTGGTCCTCCCGCCGGCCCTGGCGCCGATCCAGGTCGTGATGGTTCCGATCTACCGCAAACCCGAAGAACTCGACGCCGTCCTGGAGAAGATGCATCAGGTCAAGAAGGGCCTGGAAGCCCTCGGCGTCAGCGTCAAGATCGACAGCCGCGACACCCTGCGTCCGGGCTTCAAGTTCGCCGAGTGGGAACTCAAGGGCGTCCCGGTGCGGGTCGCCATGGGACCGCGTGACCTGGAGAACGGGACCGTCGAGGTGGCCCGCCGCGATACCCTGACCAAGGAGACCATGCAGCTGGACGGCATCGAAGCCCATATCAAGGGCTTGCTCGACGAGATCCAGGCGAACATTTACCAGAAGGCTTTCGACTTCCGCGCCGCCCATGTCGAGAAGTGCGACGACTGGGAGGAATTCAAGGCGAAGATCGAGACCGGCAAGTTCCTGCTTTGCCATTGGGACGGCACCGCTGAGACCGAGCAGGCGATCAAGGACGCGACCAAGGCTACGATCCGTTGCATCCCGGTCGACAGCTTCGTCTGTGAGGAAGAAGGCAAGGATATCTATTCCGGCAAACCGTCCCGGCAGCGTGTCGTATTCGGTATTGCCTATTAATTTAAATGCAAGGATTATGAAAAAGTTGATTGTAGCGGCGGCCGGCCTGGCCCTTTCCATGGCCGCGTTCGCCCAGAATAATGCCCAGGAAGCCGCCGCAGCAGCGGCTGCCGCCATCGCAAATACGCCCCAGCAGGAGGTTCAGGCTCCGAAACCGAGTTACTGGACCCGTTCCCTGATGACCAACATCAGTTTCGGCCAGAACTCCTACATGAACTGGGCGAAGGGCGGTAACAACAATGTCTCCCTCAACGCCACGATCGACGGCAACGCCGATTACGAGAAAGAAAAGATCACCTGGAAGAACCACATGCTCCTCAAATACGGTTTCCTGTATTCCGAGGACAAGCCGATCAACCAGAAGAACATCGACCAGATGCTGCTGGAAAGCACCTGGGGTTACAAGGCGACCAAAACCTTGAGTTATACGGCGAAGTTCACCTTCCTCAACCAGTTCTCCAACGGCTATACCTATGGTACGCCGTCCGTGGACGACCCGTCCCGCCAGGACTGGCGTGATGCCCGTGTCCTCAAGTCCGGTTTCCTGTCTCCGGCCATCGCGACCCTCGGTCTCGGTATCGACTGGATCCCGAACAACTGGCTGACTGTCAACTTCTCCCCGTTGACGGGCGGTTTCACGATCGTCTCCGAGGACCAGCTCGGCCGTCACAACGAGAACCTCCGCAAGAGCTATGGCATGGACCTGAAGAAAGACTATGAGAATGCGGCGGATGCCGCCCTCCATCCGGAGTACTACAAGGGTGCCCGTTTCGAATTCGGTGCCCAGCTGACGGTCGGCGCCAAGGTGAAGATCAACGACAATTTCGAGGCGGGAACGAAGTTCATCGGTTTCTCCAACTACCTGAAGAACCCGCAGAACATCCGTGTCTACTGGGACAACACCCTCGCCTGGAAACTTGCGAAGTATTTTGCCCTGACCATGAACACCAACCTCATCTACGATGATACCGTCCGGATCATCGATGCGGACTACCCGGCCGGCCACCGTGCCGTCCAGTTCTATGAGGGCCTGCTCTTCGGCTTCACCTATACCTTCTCCTCGAAGAAATAAATCCACTCCCGCCATGCAGGAGCGATTTGAAAAGATTTTGGAAGGACTGCTCTGCCAAGATGGCAGGGCGGTCCTTTTGGCTGTCAGTGGCGGCATCGACTCGATGTGCATGGCGGAGTTGTTCCGCCGAACGGGTCGTCCGCTGGTCGTCCTGCATTGCAATTTCGGGCTGCGGGGTGCGGAAAGCGACGCGGACGAGGCGTTCGTGCGGGACTGGTGCGAGGCCCGTTCCCTTCCGTTCGAATCGACGCGTTTCGATACGGCGGCCTATGCCGCGGAGCGGGGGATCAGCATCGAGATGGCGGCCCGGGATCTGCGGTACGCCTGGTTCGCCCGCCGGAGCGCCTTTTACGGGGATGCGCCGGTGGCTGTCGCCCATCATGCGGATGACAATGCCGAGACGTTGGTCCTGAACCTGCTGCGGGGAACCGGTCTGGAAGGAATCCGGGGCATGCGTGCGACCCGGCCGCTGCCGGGAGCGGGCAGCCTGATCCGTCCGCTGCTCACTTTCTCCCGGCAGGAGATCGCCGCTTTTGCGGCTGCCGAAAGCCTTCCTTTCCGGGAAGACCGGACCAATGCCGGAACGGAATACCGCCGCAACAAGATCCGCCATCAGGTCCTTCCGGTTTTCCGGGAGATCAATCCGGCTTTCCTGGATGTCCTGGCCCGGGACATGGCCCATTTTGACGAGGCCGCGCGTTTGGTCGGAGCCTATTATGAAGAGCACATGGCACCGCTGGCGGCAGGGAACCGGATCCGTCTGGACGATCTCCGTGCGGAAAAGGAATGGAAGTATCTTCTCTTCCGTTTCCTCCGGGAAAGGGGATTTGCACCGTCCGTTCCGGAGCAGATCGCCGGGATGCTGGAGGAGAACCGGCCGACTGCCGGGCATTCTTTCCGGTCCGAGGGGTACCGGCTGGTCTTGACGGCGGATGCCATGGTCCTGGAAGAAAACGCGCTGGACGACGGCCTGCTGCGTTGGACTGTTCCGGGGCCGGGAACCTATTTCTGCGGTGCAACGGCCGTAACGGTCAGCCGGGGTCCCGTCCCCGCTTCCGTCCGGTGTCCTGCCGGGACGGTCCTGCTGGATGCGGACCGGGTCCCGTTCCCGCTGACCCTGCGCCGCTGGCGGGCCGGGGACTGGCTCCGTCCGCTCGGACTGGATGGCCGCAAGAAAGTGAGCGACTTGTTCACGGACCTGCATCTCAACCTGCTGGACAAAGAAAAAGCCATCGTCCTGGTGCAGGACGACGGCTCTCATGTTCTTTCCGTCCTCGGTCTGCGCATCGACGATTCCGTCAAGGTGACCGGTCAGACGCAATCTGTTCTCCGAATCAGTATCGGATAGCCATTTCGTACGGCAGCCGGGCCATGAACCGGTCGTTCCGGTCGCCGTTCCAGTTCCGGAAAGCCTGGCCCACCGGAGCGAACGGCGTGCCGGCAAGGACATCGTTGTCCTTGCCCTGGCTGGGGCTGAACATCTCCAGGAACTGTTCGGCGGGAGACAGGGCTTTCGGGTAACCGACAATCTGCCATTGGGTCAAGTCGGCGTCGCCGGCCATGCTTGCCGTGTATTTGATGGCGTCTTCCAGGGTGCCGATCTCATCGACCAGGCCGATGCCGAGGGCATCCGCGCCAGTCCAGACCCGTCCCTGGGCGATTTCGTCGACCTGCTCCGGGGTCATGTCCCGTCCGTCGGCGACGTTTTTCAGGAAGGCATCGTAGATGGTCTCGATGGAGGCCTGCATGTAGGCGGTTTCAGCCTCGTCCAGCGGTGCGAAGCCCGACATCATGGCGCTGTGCTTGCTGGATCCGACGGTGTAGACGCCGACCTTGAGCTTGTCCTTGAGGGTCTTGCTGAGGTCCGGAATCATGCTGAATACGCCGATGGAACCGGTCAGGGTGGTGCGGTCGGTGAAAATGTGGTCGCAGCTGTTGGAAATCCAGTATCCGCCCGAAGCGGCATAGTCGCCATAGGAAGCGATGACCGGTTTCTCGGCCCGGAGCAGGTCAATCTCCGTCTTGATCTTGTCGGAAGCGAGGACGCTGCCGCCCGGGGAGGCTACACGCAGGACGACGGCCTTGACGGAGTTGTCCTTGCGGAGTTTCTCAATCTGTGCGGCAAAGTAATCGCCGGCAATCTGCTGGCGGCTGTTGCCTTCGACGATGTTGCCTTCCGCATACAGGACGGCGATCTTCTGTTTGGCCTTGGTGTTCGGCTTGACCTTCGCGGTGACATAGTCGGCGAAGGGGATCATCTTGACTTCTTCGAATTTGTCCACGACGGCGAGGGTCGCCAGTTTCTCTTCGAGCTGGCTCCGGGTCATCAGCTCATCCACCAGTCCGGCGTCGAGCATGTCCTGGGCCGTGACCAGGCTGAGCTCTTCGATGAGGGTGCTGAACTGTTCCGGCGTCATGTCGCGGCTCTCCGCGATGTCGGCGGCGAAACTGTTCCAGATCGAGTTGATCATGACCTGGTTCTGCTCCAGGTTCTCCGGGCTGGGCTCGCCCTTGATGTAGGTCTCGCCGGCGGATTTGTATTTTCCGTGGCGGATCAGCTGGACGTTGACGCCCAGTTCCTTGAGCAGGTCGCCGAAGAAGACCATCTGGGTTCCGATGCCCGTGATCATCGGGCTGGCGCCGGCGTTGGCGCTCATGTAGATCTTGTCGGCGGCGGAGGCGAGGTAATAACTGCCGGTAGACGGACTGTCCGTCCAGGCCACGATGGCCTTGCCGCTTTGGCGGAAGTTGATCAGGGCCTTGCGGAATTCCTCCAGCTGTGACAGACCGCCGGAAGCGCCGTCCGGCTTGAGATAAATATACTTAACGGCCGGATCCGCCGCAGCTGCATTGACAGCCTGGACGGCATCCCAGAGGCCGACGGGGTGGGCCATGCTGCCGGAACCCAGGAGCAGGGAAGTCGGATCGAAACCCTGGGATCCGCCTTGTTCGCTGAGGGCGATGGCGGAAAGATCCATCTTCAGGACACCGGTGCGGGGAAGGACGGGCTCGCTGCCGCTGCCGGCCAGGGCCATGCTGCCGGCGCAGCCGACAAACATGAAGAATCCCAGGAAACTCATCACGATAAGGCCGCAGATGACGGCACAGACCATTTTGACAAATTCTTTCATATATGCGTATTTGTTTGTTCTGTCTACAAATATAGAATTTTTTCCGAGATTTGTCCGGGTCCTCCTGCCCGTACCGCTTAAAATTGTTATCTTTGCAGTTCCATAACCGAACGAACATGGCACAGAAACCTTCCATTCCGAAAGG
>CADCRA010000153.1 GCA_902803715.1 uncultured Bacteroidia bacterium | reverse complement strand
CTACGACCTCCTACCCTTGCTGCCTTCCGGCCCTGGGGGAGTTCAGAGGGAGCTGGTCGTGTACGACTTTCCCGATGCAAAGGTACGACTATTTTCGAGGATTCCCAATTTTCATCCGTTTTTTTCCGTCAGCGAACGGGCCGCCGACTGTCCGGCCAGGAGTCCTGTCGAGAAGGCAAGTTGCAGGTTGTAGCCGCCGGTATCTGCATCGATGTCCAGCACCTCGCCGCACAGGTACAGGCCGCCGTGCAGCCGGGATTCCAGGGTCTTCGGGAGCACTTCGTCCGTGCTGACGCCGCCGGCCGTGACGACGCAGCGCTCGTATCCGACAAAGCCTTCGATGTCGAACCGCCAGTCCTGCAGGGCCTCCGCCAGGGCGGGGATGCTGATCCGTTCATTGCCTTTCTTGCCGGAGAGGACCTGCGGGTTGCTGCGAAGGAAACCCGCGGCCAGTTCCCGGGGCATGAGTTTGCCCAGCAGGATTCGGAGGATCTCCTTGATGGTCGCGCGACTGCTTCGCGGGTCCTTGAGGATCTCGTTGCAGAGCGCCTTGAGCCGTTCCTGCAGTTCCAGCTGCGGCACACCGTGCTTGAGGTCGATGCTGACGGAGACTTTCGCACCGTTGAGCAGGGCTTTGACGGCATCCCGGCTGATGGCGAAGCCGATCGGACCCTCCAGGCCGCCGTCGGTGAAATCCAGGTCGCCGAATTCGCTCCGCAACTCGTCCCCGCCGGCATACAGGGTCAGACCCACATTCTTCAAGGCATTGCCGCAGAGCGTCTTGCCCCATTCGCTGAGTTCCGTGCTGCGTTCGATATGACCCTTCGGAGAAGGATAGCCCTCCGGCAAGGTGCTCTCGCCGGTACCGGCCATTTTATAGCCTTTCGGAACCAGGGCCGTCAGGGACGGGAAGCACGGCTTGCAGGTATGTCCCAACTGCCGGGCCCATCCGTATCCGTCTCCGGTCGAGCCGGTGCCGGGATAGGAGAGGCCGCCTGTCGCCAGGATCAGCCGGCGGCATTCCAGCCGCTTGCAGTAGCATTCGACGGAGAAACCCTCCGGGGTGGCCTCGATGCTGCGGACGCCGCATCCGGTCTCGATCCGGGCTCCGGCCCGGGTGGCGAGGCGGACGAGCGTGTCCACGACGTCGGATGCCTTGTGCGAAGCCGGGTAGGCGCGGTCACCGCGTTCGACGACGGTCTCCAGTCCGGCGGACTCCAGCAGGTCCCGTATGGCTTCGGGCGGGAAGTTATAGAAGGCCGGGCGCAGGAACCGGGTGTTGCTGCGGATGTGCTGGGAGAACTCGTTCCAGTCCTTGACATTCGTGAAGTTGCAGCGGCCCTTGCCGGTGATCATGATTTTGCGGCCGGGCCTGGGCATCTTTTCCAGGACGGTGACGGACGCTCCCTCGCGTGCGGCCCCGTATGCGGCCAGCAGGCCGGCTGCGCCGCCTCCGATGACAATTATGTCAGATTTCGACATCAATTGGATTGTTTGATTCAAAAATAATACTTATATTTGCAGTCCCAATCCCACAGTGGTTGGCAAAAGCCGCTTTAGCTCAGTTGGTAGAGCAGCTCATTCGTAATGAGCAGGTCGCGGGTTCGAGTCCCGTTCGCGGCTCGCAAGGGTTTCTTCGGAAACCCTTTTTTCGTTTGCAAAAATACGCGAAATTCCCCTAAGCCCCAAATCTCTCCTGTCCGTTTTCCGGGAAGATTCCGTATCTTTGCCTTATATGGACAGCCGGACCTACATCGCCATTGACCTGAAGTCGTTCTACGCCTCCGTGGAGTGCGTGGAGCGGGGGCTGGATGCGCTCACGACGAACCTGGTCGTGGCCGACCCGACCCGTACGGACAAGACGATCTGCCTGGCCGTCTCGCCGTCGCTGAAGTCCTATGGCATCCCCGGCCGGGCCCGCCTGTTCGAGGTGATCCGGGAGGTGGCGAAGATCAATGCCGTCCGAAGGAGCAAGGCGCCGGGCCGGCGCCTGACGGGGTCCAGTACCGACAATGGTCGCGTGCAGGCCGATCCGTCCCTGGCGCTGGACTATATCGTCGCCCCGCCCCAGATGGCGCACTATATGCAGGTCAGCAGCCGGATCTACGCCATCTATCTGAAATATGTGTCGGCGGAGGACATCCATGTCTATTCGATCGACGAAGTGTTCATCGATGCGACGGATTACCTGCGGGTCTACGGCACGACCCCGCATGACCTGGCCCGGACCATGATCCGGGATGTTCTGGGAGAAACCGGCATCACGGCGACGGCCGGCATCGGCCCCAATCTGTACCTGGCCAAGATCGCCATGGACATTGAAGCCAAGCACAGCGAAGCCGATGCGGACGGGGTCCGGATCGCCGAACTCGACGAGATGAGTTACCGCCGGAAATACTGGAACCACCGGCCGCTGACCGATTTCTGGCGGATCGGGCGGGGCATCGCCGCCAGACTGGAGGCCAACGGCATGTATACCCTGGGCGATGTCGCCCGGGCCTCGCTCGGCCTATCCTACCAGCGGCTCAACGAGGAGATGCTCTACAAACTGTTCGGGGTCAATGCCGAACTGCTGATCGACCATGCCTGGGGATGGGAGCCCTGCACGATGGCCGACATCAAGGCGTACCGCCCCTCGGCCAACAGCCTCAGCAGCGGGCAGGTGCTTCCCGAAGCCTACAGCGCGGAAAAGGCGCGGCTGGTCGTCAAGGAAATGACCGACCTGCTGGTGCTGGACCTGGTCGAAAAACGGCTGGTCACGGACCAGATGGTCCTCACCCTGGGTTACGACATCAGCAACCTGGAGAGCCGGAACCATGATTTTGAAGAAGATACGGACTGGTATGGCCGGCGCGTCCCGAAAGGGGCGCATGGCTCGGTCAACCTCGACAATCCGACGTCCTCGACCATCCTGATCACGAAAGCGGTCATGGAACTGTTTGACCGGATCGTCGACCCGGCGCTTTCCGTCCGGCGCATCTACGTCGTCGCCGCCCATGTTATCGACGAGTCGAAGGTCGGCGGCATCCAGTTGGGACTGTTCGAGGAACCGGTCGACACGGAACGCGAGCGAAACCGGCAGGAGGCCATCCTGGCCATCCGCCGCAAATTCGGGAAAAACGCGATTCTCAAGGGAATGAATTTCGAAGAAGGCTCCACCACCCGGGAGCGCAACAACCAGATCGGAGGACACAAGGCATGAATCCGCAGGACCATCAATACGACGACATCATCGGGCTTGAACATCCGACGTCGACCCGGCATCCCCGCATGCCCCGGGCTGACCGGGCGGCCCAGTTCGCCCCGTTCGCCGCGCTGACAGGCTACGGCGACGTCATCGCCGAAACCGCCCGGCGCGAGCAGGGAAAATGGGAGGAGAAACCGGAGTTCTGGGACGACGGCTGGTTTCACGAAGACTGACCCTCGCGAAGGGTCTCCTGGATATGGCGGACGGTCAGCAGGGCATTCCGGCTCGGCCGCAGGGTGGCCAGCAGCACGACCAGGACCAGCACCGCACCGGCCACGTCGCTGTACCAGGGATAGGGGAGCAGCGCGATCCCGGCCAGGATGGAGAAAGCGGCCAGCAGGAAGGCGGCGTTGCGCAGGCCGGAACTCTTGTTCCCTTCCGTGAACACGGCTGCATACCGGCGGATTTCCCGGTCCCCGGCATCCGTCCGTCCGGTACTCCCGGCATCTTCCACCTTGCAGGCGATATAACGGATGCGCCAGGGCGTGCTGGCGTCCAGGAACAGGTCGCAGTCGCGGACGGCGGCCGGCAGGTCTTCCGGCCGGAGATCGGCGACATGCCGGGTCTTGCCGAATACATCCATCTCTGCCTTGACCCGCCCGATGGCATCGCCGAAACCCGCCGCACCGGTGAACAGTGCGGTTCCGGCGTCCATCATCAGTACTTTTTTATGAAGGGTTCCCATCTTCCCGGAGTTGCATTTCTGCAAAATTACAACACTTTTCGTTAACTTTGTGCCATGAGACGGATAATCTTGTTTTGCAGCGCAGTCTTCCTGCTGTGTGCCTGCGGCGGCCGGCCGGACCGTCTGCCGCCGCTGTCCGGCAGCGCCCATGCCCGTTATTTTGACCTGACCGGCGACGGCATCGTGACGGTCTCTCCCTATGACGGCCACCGGGATACCCTGCGGCTGGACCGTCCCCTGGACAACCTGGTCTGTCTCTCCTCCTCTTACATCGCCTTCCTGGACGGTATCGGCTGCGATTCCGTCGTCACCGGCGTTTCCGGCATCGGCTATATCTCCGATCCCGACCTGCAGGAGCGGTATGAAGCCACCCGCGCCGGCTCGGCCGTCCGTCCGCTGTACGATGTAGGCTATGACGCCAGCCCGGACTATGAACGGATCGTCGCCTTGCATCCGGACCTGGTGCTGACCTATACGGTCTCCGCCGCCGAGTCGCCTTTCCTGGCCAAACTCCGGAGCCTCGGGATCCCGGTCCTGCTCTTGTACGAGCACTTGGAGAACCATCCGCTGGCCCGGGCGGAATACGTCCGCCTGTTCGGCGCCCTGACCGGCCGCCAGGCCGTCGCGGACAGTGTATTCTCCGCAGTCTGCGAGCGCTACGAGGCTCTTCGCACGGAAACCGCCCGTCCGGTAAGGGTCCTGCTGAACATCCCGTACGGGGACCAGTGGTTCATTCCCGGCGCCGAGAGTTACATGGCCGCCCTCATCCGGGATGCCGGCGGAGAAGTGCTGGGGGCGGAAGCCGGTACGGCGGAATCCCGTGTCGTTTCGCAGGAAGAAGCCTATGTGCTGGCCCGCCAGGCCGATGCGTGGCTCAATCCGGGCTGGTGCCGGACCCGGGCGCAACTGGACGAGGCGCTGCCCTCCTTCGCACGGATCCATGTTCCTTCCATCTGGAACAACATCCGCCGGACGACGCCCTCGGGCGGAAACGATTTCTGGGAAAGCGGTGTCCTGCGGCCGGATCTGATCCTGTCCGACCTGGTGGAAATCCTGCAGGGGACGGGCGACGGAGCCCTTACCTATTATCAGAAGGTGGATTAGCCGATGATGCGGAAGTCGATGGACGGGCCGGTGATCCGGACCGGGGTTTCCTCGCGCCGTGTCAGCGGTGCGCGTGCAGCCAGTTCGACGGCCAGCAGGTCGCCGGAGCGGATGTAGGTGAAGCGGGATGCCGCTTCCAGCTGGGCGCCCCAGTCGATGGCAGGTGCCGGCGTGCTGAAGATGGCCGCGCCATCCCGGTACAGGGTGCAGCCGCCCTCCAGGGAAGGGGATTCCGGCAGTTCGATCAGGGTCGTCCCATCGACACAGCCGGCTGCGGCGAATCCTTCCGGGCTCCCGTCGTCCAGATCGTCGGGATAAAGCAGGATGCCGTATCCGAAGGCATCGAGATACCGTTGTACGAAACGGGCGCCGACACAGCGGCCGGGCTTGCAGATGCGGGCGACGGCAACGGGGGTGAAACTGATTTGCGACAGGTCGTCCGGGAGGTAGAAATCCCGGTTGTACCGCTCCCAGGATGTATCCGGGCGGAGCACCGTATGTCCCGGGACAGTCCGGACCAGGATGTTCATCGCCCTCCGAAATGCTTGATCAGCAGGTCGGCGGCATCGTCGAAGTCCTTGCCTTCCAGCGGTTTGGCTGCTGCCTGCCGCTTTTCCTGCTGGAATTTCTGCTTCAGCGTCTCGAACTGCCGTTTCGTGTCGAGGGTGAAATCTCCCTGGGCGATCCAGGCAAAATAGGAAGGCTCCGTGTTCCAGATCTCACGGGCGGTACGGCCCTTGTGCTTGCCGAAACTGATGACCGCCTCGCCGTCTTCGCGCCAGACCAGCCTGCCGGCATAGTCGACCCCCTTCGGGCGTCCGCCGAAATTGGCCAGGAATGTGACGTCGTTCTTCAGGGCGTCGCCGTAGCGGTCCAACTGCCCCTTGAGCACTTCATAAGTCGCGAGCGTATCGGCTTCCGCGGTATGGGCATGTTCGAAATCCTTGCCGCCGCAATAGAAACGGTAGGCGGCCTTGAGGTTGCGCGGTTCCATCATGTGGTAGATGGTCTGGACGTCGACCATCCGCTTGTCGTGCAGGTTGATGTCCAGGTCTGCACGGCCGGCGGCGCGGACGCGCTCGATCTCTTCGGCCAGCATCGGCAGGTCGAACTTCGCCGAGTTGAAACCGGCCAGGTCGCTGTCCTGCAGCCAGGAAACCACTTCGTCCACGATGTCCATGAACCGCGGGCAGTCCTTGAGATCCTCGTCCTTGATGCCGTTGACGGCGCTCGCGCTCGGATTCATCGGAAGCTGGGTGCCGGTGGCATAGTTCCAGGGTTTGACGCGCCAGGTCTTGATACGCTGTTCTCCGCCGGGGAACACCTTGACGAAGGAGAGTTCTGCGATGGCGTCGGTGGCAATATTGAGGCCGGTGCTCTCAATGTCGAAGAAGAGCAACGGCCTTTCCAGATTCAGTTCCATAGTCAGTCAGGATTGAGGCGCTTAGCGGACCATAATCGGCATGACGATGCCGAATACCTTGACCTGCGCAGCCTCTTCCTCGGAAGGAAGCAGCAGGGCGGAACGGCGCTTGTCGGCGAAACGCATGACAATCTCGTCGCAGCTGAGGTTGCTCAGGATCTCGATGATGTGGGTCGACTTGAAGCCGATGACCAGGTCTTCGCCGTCGTACTGGCAGGCGATCTTCTCGTGCGCGGCAATCTCGAAACCGACATCCTGTGCCGAAACCTCGAGGGATCCGGCTGTCAGTTCGAACTTGATGTGGTTCGAAGCCTTCGGCGAGCAGACCGCGATGCGGCGGACGGTATTGAGCAACTGTACCCTGTTGATCTTCAGGACATTGGAATTGTTCTTCGGGATGATGGTCCGGTAATCCGGATACTTGCCGACGACCAGGCAGCTGACCATGGTGGTCTGGCCGAAACGGAAGACGGCGACCTTGTCGTCGAAGGTGATGCTGACCGTTTCCTCGGTCTTGCCGAGGATGGCCTTGAGGACGTTGGCGTGACGCTTGTTGAGGATGAAGGATGCGTCGCCGGCGGCCTTGACATCATCGGCGGTGTAGCAGATCAGCTTCTGGAGGTCGGAGGCGACGAGGGTCGTCGCATCGGCCTTGATGTCGAAGAAGATGCTGTTCATGATCGGGCGGTTCTCTTCGTCAGAGGAAGCGTAGACGGTATTGGAGATGCCGTCTACGAGGCTCTGGGCCGGGACTTCGACGGTAACGGCTTCTGCGCCGGTGCCGGGAATCTGCGGGTAGTCGTCCGGGTTGAAAAAGGGGAGCGTCGACTCGCCGCTGGCCCAGGCGCAAGAGAAGGAGTTCTCGCTGAGGGTGCTGATGGTGAGCGGCTGGTCCGGCAGTTCCTTGAGGAGATCGGTCATCTGGCGGGCCGGAACGGCGATGCGGCCTTCTTCTTCGGTCGCCACTTCGAGTTCGGTCTTCAAGGTGATCTCCATGTCGGAGGCGGTCAGTTCAAGGACATTGCCCTTGAGTACGAGGAGATAATCTTCGAGAATGGCCTCGGTCGTCTTGGCCGGGATGGCTTTCTGAACCGTCAGAATGCCTTTCAGAAGATCTGCGCTGGATACTGAGAATTTCATCGTA
Organism: uncultured Bacteroidia bacterium; assembly: GCA_902803715.1. Lineage (GTDB taxonomy): Bacteria > Bacteroidota > Bacteroidia > Bacteroidales > UBA932 > Cryptobacteroides. The sequence continues at coordinate 14,370 of CADCRA010000153.1, read as the reverse complement.
TATGTTTTTTAATTATTATCAGTCGGAGGCAATGTCCCGTCCGGACATGCCAGGTAACAAAGATAGCAATAATTTTGGCAATTGCCAATCGCGCCTTCCCAAATCTTTTTTGGCACAAAGTTTGACAAGATTCTTTCCGGTGGTCTGAGGCTTCGGCTTCAGACTTTTGTATCCCATCAGCGGATATTGCCAAAGGAATAAACTAAATAACGAGTTGATATGAATAAAGGTGTTTTAACCGTGTTCGCCTCTGCAGCGATTGCAGGGCTGACCGCATTCGGAGTCGTCAAGGCTTGCACTCCGCCACAAAACGCAAACCACACTGTCGTCGCTTCTGACGGATCTGTCTATCGCACTGTCAATCTGACAGACACGGATTATCCCGATCTCACCTATGCCGCCGAGTCCGCCGTCGACGCCGTCGTCTTCGTCAAGGTGACCGTCAAGACCCAGGGCTATGCCATCGATCCGTTCGAATACTTCTTCGGCTTCGGCCGCGGCCAGGGAGGCCAGCTCCAGGAACGGGAGCAGCAGGGCAGCGGCTCGGGCGTCATCATCCGTCCGGACGGGTACATCGTGACCAACAACCATGTCGTTTCCGGCGCTTCCAAGGTGGAGGTGACCATGAACAACAACAAGACCTTCGAGGCCACCGTCGTGGGCACCGATCCTGCGACTGACGTCGCTCTCCTGAAGATCGATGCGGAAGGCCTGCCGACCCTCAAGTTCGGCGATTCCGACAAGCTCCGCCTCGGCGAATGGGTCCTGGCGATCGGTTCCCCGCTGGGCGAACAGCTCCGCGGAACCATCACGGCCGGCATCGTGAGCGCCAAGGGCCGTTCCATGCAGCAGAGCCGCGAGGAATTCCGGATCGAATCCTTCATCCAGACCGATGCGGCCGTCAACCCGGGCAACTCCGGCGGCGCCCTCGTCAACAAGGCCGGTGAACTCGTCGGCATCAATACCGCGATCATGTCCCAGACCGGCTCCTACTCCGGTTATTCCTTCGCCGTTCCGTCCAACATGGTCAAGAAGATCGTGAGCGACCTCATCGATTTCGGCAACGTCCGCCGCGCGCTCCTGGGTGTCACCATGCAGGCCATCGACGATGAAATTGCAAAAGAATTGAAACTTTCTTCGATGAATGGCGTATATATTAGGGAGGTTATGAAAGGTTCTGCCGCAGAGAAGGCCGGTATCAAGGAGAAGGATGTCCTCATCGCAATCGACGATACCCCGCTCAAGAGCATGACCGAAGTACAGGCCAAGGTCAATTCCTACCGTCCTGGTGACAAGGCAAAAGTTACCGTCATCCGGGAAGGGAGAACTATCGACCTTGATGTCGTTTTCCAGGAAAGCAGCGACCTGACCGGAACAGCCGCCTCTGACGGATCCGTCTCCTTCTATGGCGTCATGCTGAAGGAAGCGTCCCAGGAAACCCTCGACCGTCTGGGTCTGAAGAAGGGTGTTGAGATCGTCTCCGTCGGAGCCGGCAAGATGCTGGATGCGGGTGCTGCCGCCGGTATGGTCATCCTGTATGTCAACGACGAACCTGTCAGCAAACCGGAAGACGTAATCAACATTGCCAAGAAGGCCAAGCGGTCCGTCAGCATCGAGGGCGTGACGTCCACGGGCAGGGTGACCCGCTTCGTCTTCGGCAAAGACTAAACACAAATAGATGAGACAACTTAAGATCACAAAATCGATCACCAACCGTGAGAGTGCTTCCCTGGACAAATATCTCCAGGAGATCGGCCGGGAAGAACTGGTTTCTCCGGAAGAGGAGGTGGAACTCGCCCAGCGCATCCGCAAAGGCGACCAGGAAGCACTTGAAAAACTGACCCGCGCCAACCTGCGGTTCGTGGTATCCGTTGCGAAACAGTACCAGAACCAGGGTCTCAGCCTGCCGGACCTGATCAACGAGGGCAACCTCGGACTGATCAAGGCGGCCGAAAAATTCGATGAGACCCGCGGCTTCAAGTTCATTTCCTATGCTGTGTGGTGGATCCGCCAGTCGATCCTCCAGGCGCTTGCAGAGCAGTCCCGCATCGTGCGGCTCCCGCTGAACCAGGTGGGATCCCTCAACAAGATCAACAAGGCGCTCTCCAAGTTCGAACAGGAGAACGAGCGGCAGCCCTCCAGCGAGGAACTCTCGGAAATGATCGATGTCCCGAAAGACAAGATCTCCGATACGCTGCGTGTATCGGGACGCCATGTCTCCGTGGACGCTCCGTTCGTGGAAGGCGAGGACAACAGCCTCCTGGATGTCCTGCCGAACGACGACTCGCCGATGGCCGACCGCGGCCTCGTCAACGAGTCCCTCAACACCGAGATCGAAAGGGCGCTTTCCACCCTGTCGAGCCGTGAGCGCGAGATCATCAAGTCCTTCTTCGGCATCGGATGTCAGGAAATGACCCTTGAGGAGATCGGCGAGCGCTTCGGCCTCACGCGGGAACGCGTGCGCCAGATCAAGGAAAAGGCGATCCGCAGGTTGAAGAGTCCTTCCCGGAGCAAATTGCTGAAAGGCTACTTAGGTTAATCTATGAGCCGGTCTTTTCAAGGCCGGCTTTTATTCGTTATAGGAACATGACACCCGAATTATTCATACAGGAAAAGGCCGCAGCGGCCGTCAAAGCGCTGTACAATGCTGATGTCGAGGCATCTTCCCTCCAGGTCAGCGTCACCCGCAAGGAATTCGAAGGCGACTACACCCTCGTGGTGTTCCCGCTCCTCAAGGTCTCCCATGCCGCACCGGAAAACACCGGCAACGCCATCGGCCAGTGGCTGACCGACAACGTCCCGGAAATCGCCGGATACAATTCCGTCAAGGGTTTCCTCAACCTGCTTTTCAGCGCCGTGTACTGGGATGAGATGTTCGCCGGCATCGCCGCGGACGAAAACTTCGGCCAGCTGCCGTCCACCGGCCGCAACATCATGGTCGAGTTCTCCTCCCCGAACACCAACAAGCCGCTCCACCTGGGCCACATCCGCAACAACCTCCTCGGCGACTCCGTCTCCCGCCTGCTGAAGGCCGGTGGCAACAACGTCATCAAGGCGACCCTGGTCAATGACCGCGGCGTCCATATCTGCAAGTCCATGCTGGCCTGGAAGAAACTGTTCGAGGGAAAGACCCCGGCCTCCACCGGCATCAAGGGCGACCACCTCGTCGGCGACTGCTACGTCGCTTTCGACAAACTCTACAAGGGTGAAGTCAAACAGCTCATGGAGCAGGGCATGTCCGAGGAAGAGGCCAAGAAAGCCGCCCCGTCCCTGCGCGAGGCCCACGAGATGCTGGTCAAATGGGAGCAGAACGATCCGGAAGTCCGTGCGCTCTGGTCCATGATGAACGGCTGGGTCTTCGCCGGTTTCGACGAGACGTACAAGGCCCTCGGCATCACCTTCGACAAGGTTGACCATGAATCGGAAACCTACCTGCTGGGCAAGGAACTGGTCCAGAAAGGCCTGGAAACGGGCGCTTTCGAGCGCGAGCCGGACGGCTCCGTCTGGTGCGACCTGACGGCGGACGGACTGGACCGCAAACTCGTCCTCCGCGGCGACGGCACTTCCGTCTACATCACCCAGGACCTCGGTACGGCCGAACGCCGTTTCTCCCAGTACCACCTGGATAGCCACGTCTATGTCGTCGGCAATGAGCAGGACTACCATTTCCAGGTCCTCAAACTCATCCTCAAGAAACTCGGTTTCGACTGGTCCGACCAGATCTACCATCTGTCCTACGGCATGGTCGAACTCCCGGAAGGCAAGATGAAATCCCGCGAAGGAACGGTCGTCGACGCCGATGACCTGATCCAGAGCATGTACGAAGAAGCGAAGAAGACTTCCGAAGAGAGCGGCAAGCTCGCCGACATGGACGAGGCGGAGAAAGAAGCCCTGTACCGCATGATCGGCCTCGGCGCCCTGAAGTATTTCATCATCAAGGTCGACCCGAAGAAGACCATGCTCTTCAACCCGAAGGAATCCATCGACTTCAACGGCAATACCGGCCCGTTCATTCAGTATACCCACGCCCGGATCTGCTCGATCCTGCGCAAGGCGGCGGAACAGGGCATCACCTTCGGCACTGCCGACGTGACGACGGACCTGGTTCCTTCCGCGAAGGAAATCCGCCTGATCAAGCTCCTGGGCCTCTACCCGGGCAAGATCGGCGAGGCGGTCGCGGCGCTCAGCCCGGCCATCATCGCCAACTATGCCTACGACCTGGCCAAGGAATTCAACCAGTATTACCATGACACCCCGATCCTTCGCGAGGAGGATGCGGCCCTGCTGAAGTTCCGCCTGGAACTGATCAGCGTCCTCGCCCGTACCCTGCGCAGTGCGATGGACATCCTCGGCATCCAGCTTCCGGAAAGGATGTAGGCCCATGGCGGAGAATTACATGTTCCCGACCTCGAAGAAGGAGGTGGAGGCGCTTGGCTGGGATTACATCGACGTGATCCTTTTCAGCGGAGACGCCTTCATCGACCATCCTTCGTTCGGAACCGCCGTCATTGCCCGCTGGCTCCAGAAACACGGGTACCGTGTCGCGGTCGTTCCCCAGCCGAACTGGCGGGACGACTTGCGCGATTTCAAGAAACTCGGTGCGCCGCGCCTGTATTTCGGCGTCAATTCCGGGGCCATGGACTCGATGGTCAACCACTATACCGCCGGCAAACGCCTGCGGCATGACGATGCCTATACGCCTGACGGCAAGTTCGGCCAGCGGCCGGATTATGCCGTGACCGTCTACACGAAGATCCTGAAACAACTCTTTCCGGAGATCCCGGTCGTGATCGGCGGCATCGAGGCTTCGCTGCGCCGTGTCACCCACTACGACTACTGGCAGGACAAGCTGTTCCCGTCCATCCTGGTCGGAAGCGGGGCCGACTGGCTGATCTACGGCATGGGGGAGCGCCCGATCCTGGAACTGACCCGCGGCATCGAAGCCGGCCGCTCGCGCCATCAGCTCGAGCAGATTCCCCAGATCGCCTTCCTCCGCACCGGACATCCGAAGGAAAAGGAGGGCGTCCTGATGCTCCATTCATACGAAGAAAGCTGTGCCAGCAAGAAAGCCTTCGCCGAGAATTTCCACTGGATCGAGACCCATGCCAACATGATGCATCCGGATACGATCGTGGAACCGGTGGGGGATGGTTATGTCCAGATCAATCCGCCCTATCCGCCGGCGACGCAGGAAGAGATGGATTCCTTCTGGGACATGCCGTATACCAAGCTCCCGCATCCCCGGTACAAGGGCAAGCGCATCCCGGCCTATGACATGATCAAGTTCTCGATCAATACCCACCGGGGCTGCTTCGGCGGCTGCAATTTCTGCACGATCGCCGCCCATCAGGGCAAGTTCATCCAGAGCCGCAGCGAGGCTTCCATCCTCAAGGAAGTGGCCGATTTGAACAAGTTGCCGGATTTCGCGGGGAACATCTCGGACCTCGGCGCCCCGACGGCCAACATGTACGGGATGCGCGGCAAGGATCCGAAACTCTGCGACATCTGCCGGCGCAAGTCCTGCCTCTTCCCGGCACCGTGCAAGAACATGGACCGGAGCCATGCCCGGCTGCTGAACCTGTACCACAAGGTCGACGCCGTCAAAGGGATCCGGCATTCCTACATCGGCAGCGGCATCCGGTACGACCTGTTCCTGGACGAGAACGGCTATGTCGACAAGACGTCGAAACCCTATCTGAAAGAACTGGTCCTCGACCATACTTCGGGGCGGTTGAAAGTCGCCCCGGAACATACGGAAGACAAGGTCCTCTATTATCTGGCGAAGCCTTCCTTCAAGTTGTTCGAGCGTCTCCGTGCGGAGTTCGAACAGATCAACCGGGAAGCCGGCCGTCACAGCGGCATCGTTCCGTATTTCATTTCCTCGCACCCGGGCTGCACCATGCACGACATGGAGAAACTCTCCCGGCATCCCGCCTTGCGCGGCCTGTACATGGACCAGGTGCAGGATTTTACCCCGACGCCGATGACGACATCCTCCGTGATGTTCTATACCGGCCTGGATCCCCGGACCCTCAAACCGGTCTTTGTCGAGCGTGATCCGGAGAAGAAAAGGATGCAGAAATCCTATTTCTTCCGCAGGAAATGATTTTTTTAGAAAAAATGCTTTCCTGCTATTGCAGCAACGGAAAAAACGTATTAATATTGCAGCACGAACAATAACGAACTACTAAGACCTATGGCAACTGAACAAAAGAAAAGGAAGGCTGTCATCAGCTATGAAAACATGTCGGCGGAGCTGGCTGCGGCTTTTGCCGAGAAATATCCGAAAGGCTTCAACGACTATCTTCCGGACTTGATGAAATACCCCAAACCGGACGGTTCTTCTTTCTATGCCGTGACGGTCGAAATCCCGGATGCCATCTATCTGGTGAAGATCAAGGTCAAGACTGACAACATCGACGACATTGAGCGCTGGCTGGACGGAGAAGACGGATCGGACGAAGAAGGCGGCAACAGCAGCGCCGAATCCGGAGCCGAACTTCCGGATGACAACATCTCCCAGTATTCCACCGGAGAAGACGATTCCTCAGACATGTAGTTTCATGCAATATATTCGGATCCGTCGGCATTGCCGGCGGATTTTTTTGTATCTTTGTATGCCATGGATTCTCCGATTTACACGAAATACCGGAACATCATCCAGAAGTTGAGAGGCCTGCCCGAGAAAAACAAGCTCCTCATCCTCTCGCTGGTTGTCGGCCTTTGCAGCGGCCTGGCCGCCGTGATCCTGCATTCCCTGGTGGACGCCCTCCATTCCGGGCTGACCGCGCTGCTGGCGCACCGGTCGGAGTTCCTCCTGTATTTTGTGCTGCCGGGCGTCGGCATGCTCCTGGCACTGCTGCTGGTCCGGTATGTGATCAAGGACAACATCGGGCACGGCGTGACCAAGGTGCTGGTCGCCGTCTCGAAAAACGAATCCCGGATCAAGCCGCACAACATGTGGTCCTCGCTGGTCACTAGCGTACTGACCATCGGCTTCGGCGGATCGGTCGGTGCGGAGGCGCCGATTGTCTATACCGGCGCGGCCATCGGCTCCAATTTCGCCCGATACTGGGGCCTGTCCTACCGGAGCGTGACCATCCTGCTGGGCTGCGGAGCCGCCGGTGCCGTGGCCGGCATCTTCAAGGCGCCGCTCGCCGGCGTCCTGTTTTGTCTGGAGATCCTGCTGTTCAACATCTCGATGACCTCCATGATGCCGCTCCTGCTGTCGACGGTCTCGGCGACGGTAGTGTCCTACCTGCTGCTGGGCGACACCCGTCCTTTCGAATGTACCTTGTCGCCGTTCGCGATGGTGAACATGCCGTTCTACCTGATCCTCGGTTTCTTCTGCGGAGCCTGCTCCCTGTATTTCCTGCGGACGACCCTCTGGCTGGAAGACAAACTGGGCGGACTCAAGGCGCCTTTCAAGAAATGGGGCCTGTGCGCCCTGGGACTCGGCCTGCTGATTTTCCTCTTCCCGCCGCTGTACGGGGAAGGCTATGACTTCCTGTATCCGCTGCTCAATGGCGGAACGATCTCTTTCGATGGAGAAACCTGGCTGGCCGGCATGCTCCATGTCCCCTGGCTGGTGCCGGTTTTCTTCCTTCTGGTCATGCTGCTGAAAGTCTTCTCCATGACCTTTACCAACGCCGGCGGCGGCGTTGGCGGAACCTTCGGTCCGACCCTGTTCGTCGGGGCGATCGCCGGTTTCGTCATGGCCCGGACCACGAACCTGCTCCTGGCGGGATCTTCCTTCTCCGTTCCGGAACAGAATTTCGTCCTGGTCGGCATGGCCGGCCTGATGGCCGGCGTCATGCAGGCGCCGATGACGGCCATCTTCCTCATGGCGGAAATCACCGGCGGCTACGACCTCTTCCTGCCGCTGATCCTCACCTCGACCATCTCTTTCGGAACCATCCGGATCTTCGAGAAATATTCCATCTATACCAAGCGGATCGCCCAGACCGGCGAACTGCTGACACACGACAGCGACCAGGCGGTCCTGACGTTGCTGAAAACTTCCTCCCTGGTCGAGGACGATTTCAGTACCGTAGCCATCGATGCGACCCTGGGCGAGTTTGTCCAGGTCATCGCCGGCTCTTCCCGAAACCTGTTCCCCGTCATTGACAGCAAGTACCACTTCCAGGGCTATGTCTCCCTGGAGGATGTCCGCAAGGACATGTTCCGGACGGACCTGTACGATAAGCGCCATGTCTTCAATTACATGCGTTCCGCACCGGAGTACGTCTTCGAAGACGAAGGGATGGAAAGCGTCATGCTCAAGTTTGAAAAAACGGATGCCTGGAATCTTCCGGTGGTCAAGGAAGACCGGACCTATATCGGATTCGTCTCGAAATCCAAGATTTTCTCCGCCTACCGGAGCGAGTTGAAGGAACTCTCACAGGACTAGCTTATGAACGAAAAATACATACATTTCATTGCAGAGAAACTGCAGATCAAGGACTGGCAGGTCGAAAACTGCGCCGACATGTTCGCGGAAGGGGATACCGTTCCGTTCATCAGCCGGTACCGGAAGGAAAAGACCGGCGGCCTGGACGATGTGGAGGTCGCCGAGATCCGCCATTGGACCGAGACCTTTGCCGAACTGGACAAGCGGAAGGCGACGGTCCTGTCGACCATCGAAGGACAGGGGAAACTGACGGACGCTTTGCGCGCGCAGATCGAAGACTGCATGGTGTCCAGCCAGTTGGAGGACCTCTACCTGCCGTTCCGCCCGAAGCGCCGGACCCGTGCTACGGTGGCCCGCGAGAAGGGGCTGGAACCCTTGGCGGACAAACTGCTGCGCGACCCGGTCCGGGATCCGCTTGCGGAAGCGGCGTCCTATACGGGCGAGGCCGTTCCGACCGCGGAAGAAGCGTTGGCTGGCGCCCGGGACATCATCGCCGAGCGGGCGGCGGAATCTCCGTACGTCCGTGGGTTCATGCGGCAGGAACTCCGTCGGAAGAACCTGGATGTCAAGGCGACGAAGGCGGCCAAGACCGATCCGGCCGCCCAGAAATACCGCAGTTATTTCTCCTACCATGAAGACATCCGCCGCATGCCGGCCCACCGGCTCCTGGCGATTCTCCGCGGCCAGGAGGAAGGCTTCCTTTCGACCCGGATGATCTATCCTATGGACCATTGCACCCGTCAGGTGGTGAGCCGGGTGATGCACGGGATCCGGGGCAATATCGGCCCTGCCCAGAACGCGCAGATCCGGTTGGCCGTCGAAGACGCCCTGGACCGCCTCATCGTTCCTTCCATTTCGACGGAAGTCATCAAGGAGTACAAGGAGAAAGCCGATATCGAATCCATCAAAGTCTTCGGCGAGAACCTGCGGCAACTCCTGCTGGAAGCGCCGGTCGGGCAGAAACGGACCATGGCCGTCGATCCGGGTTTCCGCAACGGCTGCAAGATAGCCTGCCTGGACGAGCAGGGCAATCTCCTGCACCATGAAATCATCTATCCGCATCCGCCGCAGAGCGAGAAGATGAAGGCCATCATCGCGGTGTCCAAGATGCTTCAGAACTATGGTGTCGAGGTCATTGCCGTCGGCAACGGAACCGCCAGCCGCGAGACGGAAGAGTTCATGCGCCGGATCCCGATGCCGGATTCCTGCAAGGTGTATGTCGTCAGCGAAGACGGCGCCTCCATCTATTCCGCTTCCGAGGTAGCCCGGGAGGAATTCCCGGACGAGGACGTAACGGTCCGCGGCGCCGTATCGATCGGCCGCCGCCTGATGGATCCGCTGGCGGAACTGGTCAAGATCGATCCGAAGTCCCTCGGCGTCGGCCAGTACCAGTACGATGTCGACCAGAATCTCCTTCGGGAGAAACTGGATGACACGGTCGTCAGCTGCGTCAACAAGGTGGGCGTCAACCTGAACACCGCCAGCCCCTACCTGCTGGCTTATGTTTCCGGAATCGGCCCGGCCCTGGCCCGGAACATCGTGGAGTACCGGGCGGCTGCCGGCGGTTTCGAGTCCCGTCAGCAGTTGCTGAACGTGCCCCGTCTCGGTGCCAAGACGTTCGAGCAGTGTGCCGGTTTCCTCCGGATCCATGACGCCGCCAATCCGCTGGACAATTCCGCCGTCCATCCCGAGGCCTACCACATCGTCGACAAGATGGCCGCGGACCTGGGCGTCAGCACCGCCGAACTGGTCGGGAACGAGGAACTTTGCAAGCGGATCGACCCCGCCGCTTACGTGGAAGGGGATTTCGGCCTCCCGACCCTCAAGGACATCCTGAAGGAACTGGCGAAACCGGGCCGTGACCCGCGCGAAAAGGCGGATGAATTCGCGTTCTCCGATGCGGTCCATTCCATGGAAGACCTGGAACCCGGGATGGAACTTCCGGGCATCGTCAACAACATCACGGATTTCGGCGCTTTCGTCGATATCGGCGTCCATCAGGACGGCCTGATCCATGTCTCCCAAATGGGGGATGCCCGCAAACAGGGATTGAAACTGCACCAGCACATCTATGTCACCGTGATCGGTGTCGACCTGGAACGTCGCCGGATTTCGTTGAAATTTGTTAGGTAATTTTTAAATTTTTGTTTCGAATCATTAGCAATTTCGCTCATTTTTGCATAGATTTGCATTATTGAATCGAATGAGCGTATGAAAGCTTCCCTCGGCGACAAGCTGTTGGTATATATCCTTTCCGTTGTTTCCATTGTGCTATGGGGCATGTCCTACATCTGGTCGAACCAACTCATCCAATGGGGCATTCCGGTCGTATATATCGTCTGCATCCGTTCCCTGGTCGCCGGTTTGGTGCTGATGCTCTTCAACTTCATCGCCGGCAACAGCATCCGGATCCATAAGGGAGACCTGCCCAAGTTCCTGATGCTGGCCCTGTGCGAGCCTTTCATCTATTTCGTCTGCGAGACCTACGGCATCAAGCTGACCGAATCGCCGACATACAGCGCTCTGGTCATCGCGACAGCTCCGCTGTTCTCGGTCGCGGCCGGCGTCATGCTTTTCCGGGAGCGGATCAACTGGGTCAACATCGTCGGCATCGGCATCTGCCTGCTGGGCCTCGGCATCGTTACGCACGGAGCGACGTCGGTCGGGGAACATTTCGTGCTGGGCGTGGTCCTGCTGGTCATCGCGGTCATCTCCGAGGTCGGTTACGCTTCTTTCACGAAAGCCCTTTCCAGCACGTACAAGCCTACGGTCATCGCACAGTACCAGTTCCTTTTCGGCGGTATCATGCTGCTTCCGCTGTTCGTGACGATGGGGTTCAAGGAATACGATGCGGAGATCTATATGTCCTGGGACGTCTGGCGCCCGATCCTCTGCCTGGCCATCCTCTGCTCCAGCATCGCCTTTACCCTTTGGGCCAGTACGATCAAGAATCTGGGTGTCGCGAAAGCCAGCATCTTCCTGGCCATGATCCCGATCGTAACAGCCGTCATCGGCGCCTTGCTGGGCACGGAACTGCTGACGCCGCTCCAGTGGACCGGTATCGCCATCGCCTTCTTCGGTCTGATCATGACCCAGTATGTCAGGAAAAAGCGTTAGTCTTCGCTGAAAACTCTCTTCGTCCCGTAAAACTTGGGTTTCCAGTACGTCTCGTCCGAACTGGAAACGATTACGCCTGAATTGCTGGCGTGGATGAACGTGAAGTGGTCTCCGCGGGATTCCACGGCGATGCCCACATGGAAGATCCGGTCGTTGCGTGCGAAGAAGACCAGGTCGCCCGGCTGGATGTCACGGATCCGCACGACGGGCCTGCCGACGGAAAACTGATCCCGGGAGGTGCGGGGGAGAGATATGCCGAAATGCTTGAATATATAGGTCGTAAAACCGGAGCAGTCGAAATGGTCCGGTCCGTTGGCCGCGTAGCGGTACGGGGTGCCGAGGAATTCCTTGGCGTAGGTGACAAGTTCATGTCCCCGCAGGGAAGTCGTCGCCGGCGTCTGCGGCCGTTCCCGGACCGGTTCGGCCGGTTTCTCTATCTTTTGCGGAGCCTGTTTCTCTTCCACGGGTTTCGGGGCCGGGAGCGTTCCGCCCTGGCCGGTCCGGTATTCATACCGCTGCATGGGGGAGGCATCCTCCGGGAATACCTTCCTCACAACGCCGCAGGAAGCAACGGCCGCGGCGGCCAGCAGCAGGGTCAGGACCTTTTTCATGGACGGGTAAATTCCAGGGGCCGGCCCTCAGGCGTATCTGCGACAAGGCTGCCGTCCCGGACCATGATCTTTCCGTCGAGGAAGACCATGCAGATCCGGCCGAACAGTTTTTCTCCCTGGTAGGGACTCCATCCGCATTTGTAGGCGGGATGGGCCGTGTCTGCTTCCGCCTCCGGATCCAGGACGACGAGATCGGCATGGCAGCCCGGGGCGATGCGGCCGCGGTCCCGGATGCCGAAAGCCTCGGCGGGTTTCTCCGAGAATACGCTGGCGATGCGGGTCAGCGGGATGTTCTCCTGCCGGGCGACCGTGAGCAGCACGGGAAGGGACTGCTGGATGGAGGGGACGCCGGACGGACAGGTCAGGTAGGGATTCTCTTTTTCTGTCAGCAGGTGCGGTGCATGGTCCGATCCGATGGTGTCGATCCCGCCTTCGGCCAGGGCGCGGCGGAGCGCGGCGCGGTCGGCGGCCGTCTTGACAGCCGGATTGCACTTGATGCGACCGCCCAGACGGTCATAGTCTTCCTCGCTGAACCAAAGGTAATTGGCGGAGGTCTCGGCGATGATGTTCGGATTGTGGATCTTGGCGGCCCGGATCATCTCGATCTCCTCGGCCGTCGTGACGTGGAGGACATGCAGCCGGGTTCCGTACCGGATGGCCATCTCGAGCGCTTTCGCGGTCGAACGGATGCAGGCTTTCCGGGAACGGATCTGCGGGTGCTCCCGGAACGGGATCTGTTCTCCGTATTTTTCTTTCGCCAGGGCCAGGTTCGTCCGGATGGTGCCTTCGTCCTCGCTGTGGATCAGGATCTCTGCGTCGTTGATCCGGAACAGCCGGTCCAGGGTCTCTTCCCGGTCGACCAGCATGTTCCCGGTGGACGATCCCATGAACACCTTGATGGCGGCGGCGCGGCCGTCCCGCACACATTCCAGGATCTTGCCGGGTTCCTCGTTGGTTGCACCGATATGGAATCCATAATGGGTCCAGGATCGTCCCCGGATGCAATCGGATTTCTCTTCCAGCCGCCGGGCGTCCGTGGTGGGCGGGTTGGTATTCGGCATGTCGATGACAGAGGTGACACCGCCGAGCAGCGCTGCCCGGGATTCCGTCCCGAAATCGGCCTTGCGGGTTAGTCCGGGCTCGCGGAAATGGACATGGGCGTCGATCCCGCCGGCCATCACAACGGCTCCCTGCAGGTCGATGGTCTGTGCCGCCTCCGGTTCTCCGCCGTCATGCCAGACGCCGCAGATCCGGCTGCCATCGATGCCGAGGGTCCCCATTTTGGCGGAGGCCCCCGTAACGATCATGGCATTTTTCAGCAGGATCATGCACGCGGAGCGAATTTCCGGAACCGGAGCTTGAGGACGCCCCAGAACGCTTCTCCGAAGATGCCGCTCGACATCTTGGAGGTGCCTTCTTTCCGGTTGATGAAGATGATCGGCACTTCCGCGATCTTGAATCCGAGTCGGTAGGTCGTATATTTCATTTCGATCTGGAAACCGTAGCCTTTCATCTGGACGGCATCCAGGTCAATGGCTTCCAGAACTTTGCGGGTATAGCACTTGAACCCGGCGGTACAGTCGAACACCTTCATCCCCAACACCTTGCGGACATAGACCGAGGCGTAGTACGACATGATGATCCGCCCGATCGGCCAGTTGACGACGCTGACGCCGTCGCAGTAGCGCGAACCGATCGCCAGATCCGCCCCGTCCTTGCAGGCCTGATAGAGGCGGCCAAGGTCGTCGGGATTGTGCGAGAAATCCGCGTCCATCTCAAAGGTATAGTCGTATCCTTGCTCCAGCGACCAGCGGAAACCGGTCAGGTAGGCCGTTCCGAGTCCCTGCTTGCCGGCGCGCTGGATCATGAAAAGGCGTTCCGGGAATTCTGTCTGGAGGGTCTGCACAATGCCGGCGGTTCCGTCCGGGGAGCCGTCGTCGATAATGAGGATATGGTATCCGCCTTCCAGCGAGAAAACCTTGCGGATGATCTTCTCGATGTTCTCCCTCTCGTTGTACGTCGGGATGATGATGATTTTCTTGTCCATATTACAAATATATGGTAAAAATTCCGGATTCGGTGCTTTTTTGTCTTTTTTCATCAGATCCGCCCTCTAGGGGCTTTCAGGGGCAATTTTTGTGAAAATTTTTTTCTTAGCTGTAACCTCCCGTGAGATCGGGAGGTTACATCGTTTCAAGGGGTGCGGTCCGTTCGGAAAGTCGAAAAAATATT
>CADCRA010000152.1 GCA_902803715.1 uncultured Bacteroidia bacterium | reverse complement strand
GCCGTTGTCGCCGACGATGGTGAACAGGTCGGTCTTTTCGACTTCTGCGGCCGGACGCGGACCGCAGGACAGCAGCAGGGCCGTTGCCGCCGCGATGACAGGAAAGAGTTTACGCATGGTACATTTTTTTTATACAAAAATAAAGGAACGTCCTCAAATACTATGTGCCGAATCGCTAAAAAAATGCCCCGGATGTTCAGACCAGGCTGGGCGGAATCCCGAACTTGTTCTTGAAGGCGCGGGAGAAGCCGGTCAGGGTGCTGAATCCGACCTTGTAGCCTACTTCGCTGACATTGTATTTGTGGCTTTTCAGCAGTTCCATCGCCCGGTTGAGTCGATAGTCGTTCAGGAAAGCCTGCGGGGACTGTCCCACAAGGGCCTTGAGTTTCGAGAAGATGCTGGTCCGGCTCATGCCCATCTCCATGGAAAGGGCGGTAACGCCGAAGTCCTCTTCACCGATATGCTCGTCGATGATCTTGTAGCACCGTTCAAGGAAGGTCTTGTCCTGTGCGTTGATTTCAAGGGTTTCGATCTGTCCTTCTGTCGCCGAAGTCTGCTCGCGGAGAAGCCCCTGCAGCCGTTTCCGTCCGGACAGCAGGTTCCGGACCAGGGCGGTCAGGTAGGCTGGATCGAACGGTTTGCCCAGGTATCCGTCCGCGCCGAGGTTGAGTCCGTGGATCTGGTTTTCCATGTCGGCCTTCGCCGTCAGGAGGATAACCGGTATATGGCAGTATTCCGGATCGTTCTTCAATTCCTTGCAAAGCGTATAACCATCCTTGTAGGGCATCATGACATCGCTGACAATGAGATCCGGCAGGCTGAGACGGATCAGGTTCCAGGCTTCTTCGCCGTCGCCGGCCGTCATGATGTTGTATTCCTTTCCGAGGAAGCCACGGATGTACTCCCGCATGTCGGCATTGTCTTCGACGATCAGGATGCCGGCTTTTTCTCCTGGTCCGTCCGGCTGCTCCGTCGTTGTCGGAACGGCCGACCCGGTGGTTTCCTCTTCCCAGATGACGTCATCCGAATACTTGTCTTTGCTGGCAGGGAAGCGGAAGGTGAAGACGGAACCGATCGGATCGTTCGGCCGGACCGTCAGGTCGCCTTTGTGGATTACAGCCAGGTGCTTCGCGTAATTCAGGCCGATGCCGAAGCCCGACGGGATGTCCGTACCGACCTGTTCGCCAAGCCGCTCGAAGCGTTCAAAGATGCGTTCCGCCTTGTCCGGACTGATGCCGATGCCGGTGTCGGCGACGGAAATGGCCACTTCTTCCGCCTCACGGGTTATCTCGACGTGGATTTCCCCATGCTCGGGCGTGTACTTGACCGCATTGCTGAGCAGATTGAAAACGATTCGCTCCACCTTTTCCCGGTCGCAGTAGACCGGCGTCTCCGCCGGGATACCGGTGGTGACGCGCAAGTTTTTCTGGCGGAACATGTATTCGAAATTCTTCAGCATCCGGCGGAGCAGGATGCTCAGGTCCGTTTGCATCACGGAAAGCTTGTCACGATTGTCCCGCGACTGGCTGAAATGCAGCAACTGGTCGGTCAGGCGGAGCATGCGTTCCGAGTTCCGTTCGATGATGCCGACCAGTTTCCGGTCTTCCTCGGACAGGGAGGGGGATTTGCCCAGTTCCTTGACCGGTCCGTAAATCAGCGAGAGCGGGGTCCGGAATTCATGGGAAACATTGGTGAAGAAAGTGGTTCGTTCCTGGCTGATCTGCTCGGCCAGTTTCTTTTCCTGTTCGGACAATTCCAGTTTCTCCTTATTGAGGCGGAAACGGATGAATTGCCGGATCCCCAGGAGCAGCAGTCCCAGAAGAACCGCCAGGTACAGCAGGACTGCCGTCCAGGAAAGCCAGGGGGACGGCTTGATCCGGAAGGGAAGGGTAAGTTCATCCGGACTCCAGGAACCATCCTGTTGCCGGACCCGTACGCGGAACGTGTACCGGCCGCTGCGCAGGCCGGAAAAACCTGCCCGGGGGGTCTGGCCGGCGTCGATCCAACCGGTATCATAGCCGTCCAGCCGGTATTGGTAACCGGGTTGGAAACCGGGATCGAAATTCTTCCCGGAGAAGTAAAAGACCATCTGTCGGACCGTGTGGTCAAATACGGCGGATTCCGGGAGCCGGTCAAGCACCGTCTCTCCGTTGAGAATCAGCCGGTCCAGCGTCAGGGGTATCCGGCCGGTCTGTACCGAAGCATTGGCCAGAAAATAGGTGAATGCCCGCTGGCTTCCGAAAAGGACGGTTCCGTTTTCCGTTACGGCAATGCTGTTCGTGTTGTTTCCGATCGCATTTTCATCCGGATTCTTCAGAAACTGGACGTTCTCTCCGTTTTGCGATATCCGGACATAATCGAACCGCGTCGAGGCCCAGATGTTGCCGTCCCGGTCGCCTGCAATGGACATGATGTACCGGTCGACATCTTCGCCGCCCATGTTGACGGGACGGAGCGATCTGTCCGACAGGACATAGTGCCAGATTCCCGTATGGCGGGTTCCGATCCACCAGTCTCCGTTGCCGTCTTCCCAGATGCAGGTAGGCTCCTGTAAATTGAGATCCCATTTCTCGAACCGGCTGTCCGCTTCCAGGAACCAGACGGCGTCATCGGCGAGAAAATACGGTTTCCCCGATGCGAACTGTCCGCAGAACCAGAATTCCGGATGTCCATGGGTCTCCAGCCGTTCCTGCCGGTTGTCCGGCGTGAATCGGAGGATGCTTTCGCTCTGCAGCAGGCAGACATTCCCGGTGGCATCGTTCCAGATGGAGTTGGTCGGCTCGATGGGCCAGATGCCCTTCAGGTCCAGCCGGTTCCCCTGGATGGCGTATTTCCGGATTTCGTCATAGTTGTGCTGGATCCAGAGATGGCCGCGTTTGTCGAGCAGGGTGATGCCCAGTTTGTCTTCACCGTTGATGCCGGGTCCTTCCAGCGTCTCCCAGGAGCCGGACCGGATGTGCTGGCGGAAGACGCCTTTGTTGGTAATGACCAGGATCTGTCCGCCTCCGATGGGATAAAACATATTGAGGGCATCCGCAGCGAACCGTTCCGGCCGTGGAATACTGTGGTCGTCGGCGTGCATGTACAGGTTGCGGAGGCCGTGCCGGTTCGGGCTGAGCCAGAGATTGTCCTTTGTCGCCAGGACCATGCAGTTCTGCAGGCCGGTCAGGGATTCTTCCGGCCACTCCCGGGAACCGTCAGACAGGTCCAGGATTCCTTCGTTCCGGATTCCGGCCAGGAGCGCTTCTCCTTTCCGGACCAGGAAAAGAATGTGTTTTCCCTCCGTCCGGGTCCGGATGGCGCTGTCGACGGGAAGTTGCCGTCCGTCGCTGCCATACCGGAGCAGACCGTTGCCTGTATAGAAATAAATGCTCTCGTCCCGGTCTTCAAATGTGCCGGCGATCTCCCGGCCACTGACAAGGAACTCCCGTATGACCCGGAAACTTTCGTCGAGGATGGTGAATGCATTGTTGCTCACGTTCCGGATCCAGACATGGCGGTCCCGGGTAATGAAGAACGTATTGTAGAGCAGTTTGCTGTCGAGGTGGACCGGCTGGATGCGGGTTCCGTTCTTGTCCGCCATGTACAGGCCCTGCCGGGTGGAGAACAGGAGGTGCCCTTCATCCCAACTGCGGACCTGCGCGACGCGCGTGGCGTCGATCCGGAAATCCGGGTCCACCTGTCCGTCGCGGACCAGGCTGATGCCGGAACCGGTCCCGACCCAGAGCCGTCCTCCGGTATCCGGGCAAAGCGAACTGATGAAATCGTCCGGAAGTCCGCCTTCCTGTTGGTAGTAGACGACATATGCGCTGCCGTTGTACCGGTTCAGCCCGCGGGCCGTCCCGATCCAGATATATCCTTCACTGTCTTCAGCCAGGCTGCTTACATTCGCATTCGACAACTGGTCCATGCTGGGTGGAACAGAAGATTGTGCCGGCAGGTTCAGCAGCGTGGAAAGTAACAGAATGAAAGCAAATATCAGTTTTTTCATGGTTAATTTTGCTGTTAAGGGCAAATATAAGCATATTTTAACATTTCGCGTATCAGTATGTCGATTTGGTTGTGTCCTTTAACGTATGGTAAAACATCCTTTCCATCCTGCGCGCCCGAACGGATGCGGGTTGCGTAATTTTGCGCGTTTTGAAAATGACACCGAAACAGATACCAACCTTAATATTAACCCAATTAACACAAACAAGATGAACATGCATCAACTTCTCAGGCGTGTTGCCGTGGCGGCTTGTGGCTTCGTCCTCAGCCTTCCCGTGCTATTCGCTCAGAACAAGCTCGTCAAGGGTGTGGTCCTCGATGATACGGACCAGGGCGTCATCGGCGCCGCGGTCATGATCAAGGGAACCTCCACCGGTGTCGCTACCGACGTTGACGGCAAATTTGAACTTTCCTGCGCCCCGGGCGACGTCCTTGTCGTCAGCAGCGTCGGTTATGACGAGGTCGAAGTTACCGTCGGTGACCAGACCAATCTGACCATCCGTCTGAACATCGCCCAGGAAATCCTCGACGATGTCGTCGTCATCGGTTACGGTACCACCCGTGCCAAGAACTTCACCGGTTCCGTGGATGTCGTCAAGATGAGCGAATCCCCGGTCGCCGACCTCGGCCTGAGCAATGTCTCCGACATGATTCGCGGCCGTCTCTCCGGTGTCGTCATGGGCGCTGAATCCGCAACCGTCGGCAGCAACGCCAGTGTTCTGGTCCGTGGCCGCCGCTCCATCAACTCCACCAGCACCTCTCCGCTTCTCGTCGTCAACGGTGTCATCTTCACTGGCCGTCTCGAGGATATCGACCAGACTTCCATCGAGTCGATCAGCGTCCTCAAGGATGCGACCTCCCTGGCCGCTTATGGTTCCAAGGCTGCGAACGGTGTCATCATGATCACCCTGAAGAAAGGTCAGGAAGGCAAGCCGATGATCAACTTCTCGACTTCCCACCAGTTCTCGACCCCTTCTTATCGCCAGAAGTTCCTCTCTCCGGAGAACTACATCAAATACCGCAACGCCCGTATCGGTGTTTCCGACCTGACCGACACCTCCTGGATGTCCTTCCTCGAGGAAGCCAATTACAAGGCCGGCAAGACCACGGACTGGTATGACATGGTGACCCGCATGGGTTACACCCAGAACTACAACCTGAGCTTCTCCGGTCGTACGCAGAACTCCAACTACTATGTCTCCCTCGGCCGTTCCGACCAGCGCGGTATGGTTGTCGGCAACGATTTCGCCCGCAACAACGTCTCGATGAACCTCAGCACGCATGTGACCAGCAACATCGAGATCGGTGCCAACATGGCTTACACCAACTCCAAGGACGACCACATCTCCGCGAGCACGAACCTCAAGCAGTCCCCGTACATGGAGCCTTACCTGAAGGACGGCAAGACCCTCCGTTACTATGTCGAAGGTGTCAACAATTCCTCCGTCAACCCGCTGTGGGAGACCCAGTACGGCCGTGAGAAGGACAACCGCCGCTTCAACCTCAACCTCGGCGGCTATGTCAGCGTCAACATTCCGTGGGTCGAAGGCCTGAACTACCGCCTGAATGCTTCCTATACGAAGGTTCAGTCCAAGAACTACAGCTTCACCCACGAGGACATCACTCCGGTACTCCTCGCCAACGACTGGGACGGTATCGGCCAGACTTCCGAATACTACAACCTCTCCAACGCGAACGGTTCGATCAGCAGCTCCCTCTCTGAGAACTGGGTCATCGACAACATCCTCTCCTATGCTCGCGCTTTCGGCGAGCACTATGTGAGCGCCTCCCTCGTCTACACCCGTGACAGCGCCGAATCCACTTCCGATTCCGAAAGCGGTTCCGGTTTCGTCTCCGCCGGCAACACCATCCTCGGCTGGTACGGCCTCGCGAATGCGGACAACAAGACGATCACCAACCCGACCTATTCCCTCCACACGGATGTAGGTTACCTGGCCCGTCTCATCTATTCCTATAAGGATACCTACCACTTCAACGCCTCCATCCGCCGCGACGGTTCCTCCGTCTTCGGTTCCGAGCACAAGTGGGGTAACTTCCCGGCCTTCGGCGGCGCGTGGACCGTTACCAACGAGAACTTCATGAAGAATGTCAAGTGGCTCGACTTCCTGAAGCTGAAACTCTCCTGGGGCAAGAACGGCGCCCAGACCCTTTCTCCTTACGGCACCCTCTCCACCATCGCTGTGGCCAAGGGCGGCAACATTCCGAACTACTACGGCGGCAACATCCACTGGGGCCAGAAGCTTTCCAAGCTCGGCAACCCGACCCTCGGATGGCAGACCACCACGTCCTGGAACGGCGGTTTCGAGGCTGACTTCCTCAAGGGCCGTATCCATGTCGATCTCAATGCATACTATTCCAAGACCACGGACCAGATCTTCCAGCGTGACATCCCGGTCATGACCGCCGGTATCACCACCCAGGATGCGACCATGGGCCGCGTCGACAACAAGGGTATCGAAGTCAACCTGACGACCGTCAACGTCAAGCGCGCCAAGCTGACCTGGACCTCCGACTTCGTGTTCACCCTCAACCGCAACCGTCTCGTCGACCTCTATGGTGACGGCCAGGACGACCTCGTCAAGGGTTACTTCCTCGGCGAACCGCTGAGCGCGATCTACGGCTATGCTACCGACGGCATCTTCCAGGAAGGCACCTATGCCGGCCGCCCGATCTTCCTGACCAAGGACGGCGAGCAGACCTTCAATCCTTCCTCCGACGACCGCCGCATCCTCGGTTATCGTGACGAGAACTTCCGTCTGTCCTGGGCCAACACCCTCCGCTATGGCAACTGGCAGTTCTACATGATGTTCCAGGGTATCTTCGGCGGCAACGGCTACGGTCTTGACAACAATACCTTCGCCTATGTCACCTTCGACACCACGGCAGCTTGTACGGCGTATGACATCCCGTTCTGGACCCCGCAGGAGCCGAACAACACCTATCCGGCCCCGAACGTGAGCGAAAGCAAGTACCAGGTCTACAACTCCTTCGGCCATGTCCGCCTGCAGGATCTCTCCGTTTCCTACAACCTGAGCTCCGTCGCTTCCAAGATCGGCGTCAAGAGCGCCCGTCTCACCCTCTCCGGCCGCAACCTCTTCTACATCGCTCCGAAGTGGAAGATGAGCGATCCGCAGTCCCGTTCCGGTTCCGGCATGGGTCTCCCGCGCGCCTGCACCCTCGGCCTCAACATTACTTTCTAGTCAACACTTTAACACTGTAACGAGAAATGAAATCCAATAAATATCTCATGGGTCTTGTCGGTGTCGCGCTTCTGGCCGCTTCTGCCGTTTCCTGCGTGTCGGATGACGAATTCCTCACCGAAAAGCCGAAAGCCCAGCTGACGGTCGCCAATGCCTTCGACAAGAGCGACCAGGTTCTCAATACGCTCCTTACCGGTTACTATGAATTCGAGGAACTGTATTTCCCGAATGACTTTGGCCAGGGTCTTACGTACAACATGTCCACGGGTACGGACATGACGGACAACAAGTATCAGCTGGGTGCCAACTCCCACATGAGCAACTTCACCGCTGCCTGGTCTTCCACCTCCAACCTGCCGAAGAGCCTTTGGGACAAGTTCTACAAGGTCGCTTCCTATGCCAACCTCGCCCTCAGCAAGATTGACGCCGTCCAGTGGGGCAGCGAGGCCGAAAAGGCCCGTGTCGCTGCGGAAGCCCACTTCCTCCGTGGTCTTTCCTACCTCCGTCTGGGAGAACTCTTCGGCGCCGTTCCGATGGTCCTCGAATATACAGAGACCCCGAACTTCGCTTACGACCGTACTCCTCGCAAAGAGGTTTACGATGCTGTCGTCACGGATCTGAAGGCTGCTTATGACGTCCTTCCCTGGAACGTGTCCGCTGAATACGGCCGTGCCGGCAAGGGTGCCGCCGCCATGTACCTCGCCGAGGCCCTCCTGGCCCGTGGTGTCGAGGCCAATTCCAACGCCGACTTCACCGAGGCCGCCAAGTATGCCCGTGAGGTTACCGAGCACCATCCGCTCATGAAAGAGCGTTTCGGTGTCCGCGTCCCGGGTGCTTCCGGTTCCCAGAACGGCATTCCGAACGCCTATCCGCAGGGTAACGTCATGTCTGACCTCTTCGTCGCCCAGAACATCGTCAGCCCGGCCAACACCGAGGCCATCTGGATCATGGTCAGCGCGCCGAACTACTCCGCTTACAATGCCAACCGCGGCCGTCGCAACTGCACCCTCGGTCTGACCCCGGCTATCCAGGACTACACCTGGGCCGCTCCTTACAAGGAAGAAGGCGCCGCTGCCGGCCCTTGGAAGGCTTTCTCCAAGAAGTATGGCGGTGAAATGAGCCCTGCTTCCCACGGCGGTACCGGCTGGGCCCAGAGCACGCCGACCTGGTATGCTTCCTACACGATGTGGGATGCCGAGCACAACAACAACTCCACCGAAGACCTCCGCTACGTCGAGGACGTCACCGTCATCACGGAATTCCTCTGCTGCGATGAGAACCACTCTCTCTATGAGAAGAAACTCGGTTGGGACTATATCGACCACTCCACCCCGGAACTCGCCGGTATCTTCTTCCCGATCTGGTACAAGGAGACCCCGTTCAGCAACTGGGACTATGACCTGACCCAGCCTGCCGGTTGGTTCGGCCGTTACGTCAACTTCTACCGTTCCCGTTACGCCGCCCGTTCCGCCGAGGCTTACTTCCTCCTCGCCGAGGCCCTGCTCCGCAGCGGTGACACCGCCGGTGCGACCAAGGCCGTCAACGCGGTCCGTGAGCGTGCCCACGCCAATCCGTTCAGCACCGTCACCATCGACACCATCCTCGATGAGCGCGGCCGCGAACTCCTTTACGAAGAGTTCCGCTGGGCGACCTTCCTGCGCATGAAGCCGGAAGAGTGGAAGGCCCGTATCTACAACTACGGTATGTATCACGCCAAGGCTGGTGACCAGGTTTATCCGGACATCCGCCGCTGGGCTGAAGATTCGGGTGAAATCAAATTCAACCTCTTCCCGATCCCGCAGACCTACATCGACCTCAACACCGGTTCTGACGGCTTGACCCAGAACGAGGGTTGGACGAAATAATACTGATAGGTTGATAGATTGAGGTGGCGAGGCTCTCGCCACCTCTTTTGATTTGAATGATATGAAACGGACAATGATCCTCCTGGCGGCTGTGCTTTGCGCAATGCCTTGCATGGCCCAGTATCCGGGCAGCCGCTATGAACCCGCCGTCAATGGTGCGGATGTGACCTTTTCCCTGAAGGCGGAAAAAGCGGCCGAAGTACGTCTTTTCGGCGATTTCCTGCCGGGTGTCAACGAGTACAACCTCGGCGGAAATGTCGCCATGACTCGTTCTGCAGATGGTACCTGGACCTACACGGCCCGTGACCTGGCACCGGATTTCTATTTTTATTATTTCGAAGTGGACGGCATCCGCGTCCTCGATCCGCACAACCTGCACCTGGTCTGCAATTATTCCGAATATTACAATTCCTTCCTGGTCGAAGGACCGGATAGTGCGGATTATGCGCTGACGGGGGCTCCGGCCGGTCACTTCGTAACGCACTGGTACGATTCTCCGGAATACGGCGGCTCGCGCCGGCTGAATGTTTGGCTGCCGGCGGATTACGACCGGAGCAAGTCGTATCCGGTCCTTTACATGATTCCCGGCGGCGGGGACGACGAGGACACCTGGGTCGACATGGGGCGTCTCCCGCAGATCCTGAGCCACAAGATCGCCTCCGGAGAAGCCGTCCCGATGATTGTCGTCATGGTCAACGCCATGCCCAACCAATGGGCCGCGCCCCATGTCATGAATCCGATTCCCGGAGCCAAGAGTCATTTCGAATTGATGGGTACGCCCCGGGGCGCCTCCGGCGGGGAATTCTGCAACGATCTGATACGCAATATCATCCCGTTTATCGAACGGCATTACAGCGTGCGTACCGATCGTTCCGGCCGGGCTGTTTGCGGCGTTTCCATGGGCGGTGTCTACGAGATGTATCTGCTGGAACACCATCCGGACCTCTTCGGAGGGATCGCTTTCATGGGCTCCGGAATCATGAATGCCGCTCCGGAAGCAGCGGATGCCTCGCTGCGACCGTTGAAAGAAACCGGCTATGATCTGATGTGGATCGGAGCCGGCAACAAGGATATGGCCCTGCGCAGCGCCCGGAACCTGATGGAGGCCCTGGACCGGGGCAAGATGCCCTATACCTATTATGATTCCGGCGACGGCCACAACTGGCGTTCCTGGCGAAGAGACCTGGTGCAGTTGCTTCCGCTACTGTTCCGGTAAATAAAAAAATGCGACTCGGTTGAGCCGCATTTTTTTATTCATTGGAGAGGATCGTTTAGATCGTGACTTCAGCCTTCTGGCGGATATCGTCGGAGGCGGAACCGAGGAGGAGTTCGAGCTTGCCGTGCTCCAGATCCCAGGCGTTCTTGTCGACATTCCAGTAGCGGAGATCTTCCATGGGGATCTCGAGGGTGACGGTCTTGGTCTCACCGGCGGCGAGGCTGACACGCTCGAAGGCCTTGAGTTCCTTGGCCGGCCACTCGACGGTGGCATCCACGCGGTGGACATAGAGCTGGGCGACTTCGTCGGCCGGCATGTCACCCTTGTTGGTCAGGGTGAAGGTGACCTTGACGGCCTTCTTGGAAGCGGAAGCCTCCATGGCGCCGTATCCGAAGTCGACATAGGAGAGGCCGTGGCCGAAAGCATACATCGGCTTGATGTTCTTGGTGTCAAACCAGCGGTAGCCGACGAGGGAACCCTCGGTATACTTGGAGGTCGGTTTCGGCATCTTGGCCATCATTTCCTGGATCTGCTCGCGGGTCATCTGGGTGCGGTCCTGACGGTACATCAGGGTGAAGAGGTCGCCGCCCTGGGTCTTGTCCGGGAAGTTGCCGAGCGCGAAGGCCGGGGAATCTTCCAGCTTGGCCGGGAAGGTGAACGGAAGCTTGCCGGACGGAGCGATGTCGCCGAAGAGGACCTCAGCGAGAGCGGTGCCGCCTTCGGTACCGTTCCACCAGCCCTGGACGATGGCCGGGGAGTACTGCTCGAGGACGCGCAGGTCGCAGGGACCGCCGGAGATCAGCACGGTGACGAGGTTCCGGTTGGCTTCATAGAGGGCCTTGACGACTTCTTCCTGACCGGTAGGGAGGTTGATGTTGGCACGGTCGGAACCTTCAGTCTCGATATTCTTGTTGGTACCGCCGAAGAAAATGACGACATCGGCATCCTTGGCAGCGGCGACAGCCTCGGCGAGGAGGGCCGGATCGGCCGGCTCATCGATGGCGTTGGCCACCAGCGGATTCGGCGTAGCGGAGGCGGGACCCCAGCGCCGTCCGCCGAAATTCTTGTAACCCGGCACATAGACAACCTCCGCGGCGTCGCCGGCACGTTTCTGGATACCCTGGAGCGGGGTGATTTCGTAGAGAGCCTTGACACCGGCGCCCATACCGCCGGACTGGGTCTTCAGGACGGCATTCTGGCCGACGACGGCAATCTTCTTGACATCCTTCTTCAGCGGGAGGACATTGCCCTGGTTCTTGAGAAGGACGATGGACTTCTGGGCGACCTGGTAGGCGATCTTCTGCTGCTCAGGCTTGGAAGTCATCTCGGTGTTGGCGACATCATCCGGAATCGCCTCGATGGCGAAGCGGACGCGGAGGATCTGGCGGACCTTCTCGTCGACGAGGTCTTCGGTCAGGGCGCCGGTAGCGATGGAGTCAATGACCGGCTTGCCGAGGTAGTTGCTGCCCGTCATCTGGACGTTGAGGCCGTGGAGCATGGCGCCCATGGTGCTGTGCGTGCCGCCCCAGTCGGAGACGGTGAAGCCCTTGAAGCCCCATTCTCCG
>CADCRA010000151.1 GCA_902803715.1 uncultured Bacteroidia bacterium | reverse complement strand
CGGGATCGGTGAGATCCTCTGGGACATGCTCCCGACCGGCAAGGCCCTGGGCGGTGCGCCGGCCAATTTTGCCTACCATGCCAAGCGACTCGGCGAAGAAGGCTGGGCCGTCAGCGCCATCGGCGACGACCCGCTCGGACGCGAGATTATGGACATCGTGGGGGAGAAGCGGTTGAACAACCTGATCGCTGTGACGGACAAGCCCACGGGCACGGTACAGGTTACCCTGGACGCCCACGGTGTCCCGACTTACAACATCATGGAGGATGTGGCCTGGGACAACATTCCGTTCACTCCGGAAATGGAAGCCCTGGCCAAACGGGCCGATGCCGTTTGTTTCGGCTCGCTGGTGCAGCGCATGGGTTCGCGCGACGCCGTCCTGAAGTTCCTGCGTGCCACGCGTCCGGAAGCCCTGCGCGTGTTTGACATCAACCTCCGTCAGCACTACTACTCGAAGGAAGTGCTCGATACGTCTCTCCGACTTGCCAACATCCTCAAGATCAACGATGAGGAGATCCGCATCGTGGCGGACATGTTCGGTCTGGAGGGAGATGATACAGCCGCTTGCCGGGCCCTTGTGGACAGCTATGCCCTCCGACTTGTCATCCTGACAAAAGGCGCGGACGGAAGCGAAGTCATCACGGCAACCGAAGCCATCCCGCAGACGGTCGGCAAGGTTGAGGTGGTCGACACCGTCGGTGCGGGCGACTCGTTCACTGCGGCTTTCGTGGTGTCGTACCTGCGCGGAGATTCCCTGTCGGAAGCACAGCGCCTGGCCAATGAGACGGCCGCGTATGTCTGCTCCTGCAAGGGAGCGATGCCGCTGTAATCAAAATAAAGAAAACGAATTGATTTTTATAAGGATTTTACAACAATGAAGTTCAATTGCATTGCTCTTGTTTGCGCTCTCCTGCTTGCGTCCTCTTCGATGTTTGCTGCAGAGCATGTCCGCGGCCAGCTGAAAGCCGGTGCAGCCAAGGTGGATGTCACCCCGTCTCCGGACCAGCTCCGTCCGAATTCCTACGGTATCTTGGACCATACCCATGTGCGTGCCATCGTCTTTACGAACGGTACCACCATCGCCGGTCTGGCCAATGTCGACGGCAATACCAACCAGCGTGTGATCGATGCCGTCAACGAACGCCTCGAGAAGGAATTCAAGATTCCCGCCGGCAACATCATTTACAGCAGTACGCATTGCCATTCTACCGGTACTGTCCCGCAGGACGAGTTGATCGAGAGGACGTACCAGGCCGTCAAACAGGCTTATGAAAACATGGTCCCCGCCAAGGTCGGCGTCGGCAACGGCGTCTGCTACCTGAACGTGAAGCGTGATCTTTTCGATCCCGAGCGTGGCACCTGGTGGGAAGGCCCCGATTATGACGGAAAGTCTGACAAGACCGTCGGCGTGATTTACTTTGAGAGCATGGACGGCAAGCCGATCGCGACCTACTACAACTATGCGATGCATGCCGTCATCACGGGGCAGCTGGACATGATCACCGTTGATTTCCCCGGCAAGTCCGAGGAATACATCGAGTCCGCCTACAAGGATGATTTTGTGGCGATCTTCGCTTCCGGTGCAGCGGGTGACCAGAATCCGCTGTATTTCCAGCAGACTTTCGACCTGCGGGATATCCGCATTGCGGATTATGCCAAGCGCGGCGAGGACATTTCCAACAAGATGCCTCCGGGCGGTACGGGCCTGGACCGCAACGATCCTGAAACCGCCCGCCTGATGGGTGAACAGAAGCGGATGGCGGAGAGTTATGGCCAGCTTCTGGGAGAAGAAGTTCGTTATGTCATCATGATGATGCGCCGTTTCGAGTCGGATGTGACCCTCGAAGCCAGCCGCTCGCATATCACCGTGCCGGGCCGTCGCCAGACGAACGGCGGTGGACGTGCCGGCTATGCCGGTGAATATGTAGATGCAGATCCGATTACCCTGGAACTGGGTCTGGTGATGTTGGACAACATCCCCATCTGCGCGGTCGCCGGCGAGGTGTACAACCAGATTGCCGTGGATCTCAAGAACAAGTCCCCGTACAAGTTCACGATGATGACGACCATTACGGACGGTCACAACCAGGGTCGGGGCGGCTACATCCCGGACGATGAGTCTTATGGCGCCGAAGTCTTTGAAGTGCTGAGTTCCGGCTATAAGCAGGGATATGCCCAGAGCGGTATCGTGAACGGTCTGCTCGACATGATCCACGCTGCTACGCACTGATGAACCGATACCGGCCGGTCCTGCCGGATATAACTATTGCGTCCTCCTGTGGCATTGCTGCACAGGAGGACGCATGGTATAGGGGCGGTGCGACTACAGCGTCTTCACCAGCTCGTCGAGGGATTTTCGGACGGAATGCAGTTCCGTGGGCTTGCCCGCGCCTGTTTCCGGATAACCGAGGGCCAGGAGGGCGTACACGCCGTGTTCCCGCGTCTCCGGAAGGACCTCCCGGATCTTGCTCGGGTTGAAGTCCCAGATCCACATGTTTGCCAGCCCGGCATCTGTCGCCGTAAGCATCAGGTGGGTGAGCATGATGGCCGCATCGGTCTTCGCCGCGTTGACACCGTCGCTCTCGCGGATCCAGGCCTCTTCGTTCCGGCAGCCGACGATGAGGACGACGGGCGCGTTGTAGCAGGGATGAACCGTCCGCAGGCGGGCGAGGGCATCTTCGCTCTTGACAACCCAGATTCGGGTAGGCTGGAGGTTACTGGCGGAAGGTGCCAGCCGGCCGGCTTCCAAAACCATGTTCAACTTCGTCTCCGGGACCGGATAATTGGAAAAGGCATGGCAGGAATACCGGCTTTCCAGGATACGCATGAACGCATCGGAGCCATAATGATATTTGGTGATCTTCTGCTGCACGTCGGAAAAGGCGGCGCGGTTCATGATTTTGCCGAGGTTGCCCATGCGGCTGAGAAAACTCTTTTTCATTTTCGGTTCGTTTTTCAGTGTTTCAGTATGTAGGGTTAGCGGACGGTGTTATACTCCCATGATGGCCTTGACCAGGAAGTATACCAGCGGGATGGAGACGGCGAACACGCCGATGATGTCGAGGAGGACGCCCGCCTTGATCATCTTCGTGATCGGGATGTAGCCGGAAGAGTAGACGATGGCGTTCGGCGGCGTGGAAACCGGCAGCATGAAAGCCAGCGAGGTACAGAGGGCCATGACGACGCAGACCGGCAGCGGGCTGAAGCCCAGCGAAGCGGCGGTAGCGATGGCGATCGGGCCCATCAGGTTGGCGACGGCGGTGTTGGAGGTCAGCTCGGACAGCAGCAGGGCCGTGACTGCGAACACGGTGAGGAACAGGTACTCGGACGGCTGGCCGCCCAGCGCACTGGTCAGCGACTCGCCGATCCATTGCGAAAGGCCGGTGGAGAACACCATGCCGCCGATGGCCAGACCGCCGCCGAAGAGCAGCAGCGTACCCCAGTCGATACCTTTTACGCCTTCTCTCCAGCTGAGCGTCATCTCACCCTTCTTGAGATCCGTCGGCATGAGGAACAGCAGCAAGCCGCCGATCATCGCCGCGATGGCCTCCGGGAAGTGATTGTTGTAGGCCTGCGCAAAGTCCGGATTGATGGCGTTCGGAGCGATGTTCTGAACGGCGCTGAGGATGCCCGGGAGGACCCACAGGACAACGGCGACGCAGAACGCGATGAGGGTGTTCTTCTGGGCGCGCGTCCAGGCACCGAGGCCTTGCTTGCGCCGCTGGATGAACTCCTGCGCACCGTCGATGTGCTTCACGTCGGCAGGGAACATCCGCAGAAGGACGAAATAGGTGATGACAAAGTAAAGCAGCATGGCGATCAGGCCCCATACCATCCAATTGAAGAAGGTGATCTGGGGTGCCTCGGGCGCGAGTTCCCGGAGGAAGCCGATCATGATGATGTTCGGGGGCGTGCCGATCGGGGTCAGGACGCCGCCAATCGAACAGGCGTACGCCGTCATCAGCATCAGGCCGGTGGAATATTTGTATTTGCTCAGGTCGATGATCTTGCCGTTGGCGGCCATCATTTCACGGATGGCTTCCAGCAGACCGAGCGCGATCGGGAACATCATGGCGGCGGTGGCGGTGTTGCTGATCCAGCCGGAGCAGAGCATACATGCGAGACCGATGGCCAGGAAGATCCGGCGCGGTGAGTCACCCACCCATTTCATGGACATGATTCCGTATGCGATGCGTTTGTCCAATCCGTTGACCATCATGCCTTTGGCGATCAGGAAGCCGCCCATGAACAGGAAGATCATCGGGTTGGCGAAAGCCTTGAACGCATCGGTCGCCGACACGACGCCGAAGATGACGCAGAGCGTCGGACCCAGCAGCGAGGTGACGGGGATCGGTACTGGCTCGCAGATCCACCAGAAGGCCACGAACGTCACGATGGCGAGCAGTTTGTGGGCTTCCGGATTGTCGGCCAGGCCGGCAATGGGGAGGAAATAGACCAACAGGGCGCAGATAGGCCCGAAAATCGCTCCGACAATGTGCCTTTGTCGGTCAAAAGAAGATTCATGTACGGCTTTTTGTTTCATAATCAATGCCTGTTTATGTTCAACTTTGTACAGAATGACAGTATCTTCAGGGACGTCCCGTCTCGGGATGGTCAGTGGGTTCAGCGTTCTGGAATGTTTTTCAGGGTATGAAAAACGGTGAAGCTTTTCAAAGCTTGAACACAAAGGAGCATTTCAACGTGTGAAAACAAGAAGTCTCTCAGCGATTGAATGCAACGAAGTTTTTCTGCGTTTAGGCGGACGAATCGTCATGATGTCCGGTGCAACCCTTCCAATCGGACCGGAAATATGACGGGAAGTTGACTCAAATATACGATAAAAGGATCAACAAACCAAATTTTTGGATGGAATTCTGTGTCTGCGGAAGGCGCGACGACCCAAAAGCAAAACCGCCGCAGACGCCCCTGAAACGGGTTTTCTGCGACGGTTTGCATGCGTTAGAGCCTCTGTCAGAAATAATACGGTGATCGGGTCAGCGGCATGACGTCGGATGAACCGAGAACCCGCCGGGCTGTCAGCAGGCGGTAGGAATTTTCATAATAATCGGGTGCCGTGCTGATCAGGGAATTGATCCGGACGACCTGCGAGGAGTGGATGAACCGGTCGCCGCCGATGTACAGGCCGACGTGGGTGACCTTCCCGGTCTCCTTGTTGCCGAAGAACAGCAGGTCGCCGCTCTGGAGCGTGGAGAAGTCGCCTTCCAGGACATGGCTGACATCGACGCTTTGGCCCAGCTGGACCATCTGGGAGGCGTTGCGCGGAAGCAGCAGTCCGTTCAGGAAGAAGGAATGCTGGACAAGGCCGCTGCAGTCGAATCCTTTCGGGGAGTTCCCGCCCCACAGGTAAGGGACGCCGACATACTGGCGGGCCGTCTCGATGATGGCCGCTGCCGTAGGGTTGGCTGCCGCCGCCCAGTCGGAGAATTCCGCCAGGTCGGAGGCCGGGACCCAGCCCTGGCGGCCGTCCGGCAGGATGACCCCGCAGAAGGTCCCTTTCTTTTTCGGCGTCATTTTCTTGCCGCCTCCGTACATGTTGATCTTCAGCACCCCGTCCATCCGGAGCAGGTCACCGGCCACCAGGTCGGACAAGCGGTCCGACTTGGCGTTGGCCTCGGCATAAACATGGGAATATTCCGCCGTGCAGATGTACTTCATGGCTTCCCGGTAGCCTTCCGGCATCGGGGCGAGGGCCAGGACATTGACCCAGGCCGTATAATCCGGGGTGACGATCCGGCGCCAGTAGGACGTGCTGTCGATGATGGCGACGGGCGTGCCCATGAGAGACTGGGTCTCCAGGGCGGATTCATAATCCGGTTCGGCCCGGAGCTGGGCGACGGACAGGTTGATGACAGCGTCCTGGGTCTGGGCGGCGGCGCCGGCTCCCAGCAGGATCAGGGTCAGGAGGATGAGCTTTTTTCTCATGATATGCGTTACTTGTTTCTGTTCCGCCACAAGGCGGTCATGTCCTCAAGGGTCTTGCCCTTCGTCTCCGGAACGAGCCGCCAGACGAAGAGGGCCGCCGCGATGCAGATGATTCCGTACAGCGCGTAGGCGAAGAAATGGCCGAAGTTCTCGCCCATCGACCCCAGTTTCATGCTGTACATCGGCACGAAGGTGGAGGAGACGATGAAGTTGAAAATCCACTGGAAGGCCACGGCGATGGCCGTCGCCTGCGAACGGATCGTATTCGGGAACAGTTCGGCGATGTAGACCCAGCAGATCGGTCCCCAGCTGAACATGAAGCAGGCGCTGTAGACCATGATGCTGACGACCGGGACGATGGCGGGAAGAGTGGTGACATTGGACAGGGCGACGCCGAGGGCGCCGAGAGCCATGCCCAGCGAACCGGTGATCAGCAGGGGCTTGCGGCCCAGTTTCTCGACGGTGAAGACGGCGACGAGGGTGAAGGTGATGTTGATGACACCCATGATGACCGTCTGGGCCATCGGATTGCCCATGCCCATCGATTCGAAGATGCGGGGCGCGAAATATAGCACGGCGTTGATGCCGATGATCTGCTGGAAGACGCTGAGCATGCAGCCGATGAAAATCACCATCGGACCGTAGGCGAAGAGTTTCTCGGTCTTCTCGACGGCGGTCGCCTTGATTTCGGCGAGGATCTCGCGGGCCTTGGCCTCTCCGTTGATGTTGCTCAGGACGGTCAGGGCCTTTTCGTCCTGTCCGTTCATGGCCAGGTAGCGCGGCGTCTCCGGAACAAGCAGGATCAGCAGGGCAAAGAGTCCGGCCGGAACGGCTTCGGAAACGAACATGACCCTCCAGCCGACCTGCTGCGTCCATTCGACGACGGCCGGATCATTGACATGGGACTGGACGATCAGGTAGTTGACGAAGTAGACGACCAGCTGGCCGAAGATGATGGCGAACTGGTTCCAGGACACCAGGGTGCCTCTCTTGTTGGCAGGAGCGACTTCGGCGATGTACATCGGGCAGAGGGCCGAAGCGAGGCCGACGCCGATGCCGCCGAGGATGCGGTAGCCGTTGAAGGCGAAGAGCAGTCCGCGGGTGGCGACTCCTTTTTGGAAGAAAAGGAATTCCGGATAATAGGAGCCCAGGGCGGACAGGAGGAACAGGATGCCGGCGATGAAGAGGGACCGCTTGCGGCCCAGCCGGGCGGCGAGGATGCCGGAAAGCAGGGCGCCGATGACGCAGCCGATCAGCGCGCTCGAGGTTGTGAACCCGTGCAGGCCGTTGGTATACGTAAAGTCGGACGCCTGCTGGAAAAAGTTCTGCAGGCCTTTTTCCGCGCCGGAGATGACAGCTGTGTCATATCCGAAGAGCAGGCCGCCGATGACCGCCACGAGGACGATCGAGAACAGGTAGCCTGCACTTCCTTTTTGTCTGTAGTCCGCCATCGGTTATTTGCAGTAAAGGGCGACGATCGTCTCGTAGAGTTCCTGCTTGCCGGAGGTCTGTTTCGGCTCGCCGTTCTCCTTGGCATAGGCGACGAGGTCCTCGAGACTGAGTTTGCCTTCTTCGAATTCCTTGCCCTTGCCGCTGTCGAAGGACGCATAGCGCTTCTTGAGCATCTCCGGAATCGGGGACTGCTCGCAGATGGCGGCTGCATTGATCAGGGCGCGGGCCAGGGCGTCCATGCCGCTGATGTGGGCGATGAAGATGTCCTCCGGATCCGTGGAGTTGCGGCGGAGCTTGGCGTCGAAGTTGGTGCCGCCGTTGCCGAATCCGCCGTTGCGGATGATCTGGAGCATGGCCTGGGTCAGTTCGAAATTGTCGATCGGGAACTGGTCGGTATCCCAGCCGTTCTGGGCGTCGCCGCGGTTGGCGTCGATGCTGCCGAGCAGGCCGTTGTCGACGGCGACGGCGAGTTCATGCTCGAAGGTATGGCCGGCGAGGGTCGCGTGGTTGACTTCGATGTTGACCTTGAAATCCTTGTCGAGTCCGTTGGCGCGGAGGAAGCCGATGACGGTCTCCGTGTCGACGTCGTACTGGTGCTTGGTCGGCTCCATCGGTTTCGGCTCGAT
>CADCRA010000150.1 GCA_902803715.1 uncultured Bacteroidia bacterium | reverse complement strand
GCTGACGGTGATGCCCTGGTTGCCGCTGCCGCTGTTGCTCATGGCGGGCAGGGTGCAGCCGGCCATGCGGGCGTCGGAGGCCGCGGCAGTCATGCCCATGGCATAGCTCATGAAATCATCCCCGAAGACTTCCATCTGGTTCTCCCGGATCGCCTTGCCGACTTTCAGGCCGTAGTCGCCGCGGAGGCCTTCCTCGGCGAGGGCGAGGTTGAGGGTGCGGTCTTCCAGGATGAAGGCGATGTCCTGCGGATCGGCCGTGCAGGCGAAATCGTAGATCTCCCGGACGGTCAGTCCGTAGTCGCGGGTGGTCCGGTCCTTGGTGGCGGCGCCGGATTCGGAGGTCATGAGGATCTTGTCGGCAAAGGTGGTTTCGACGATCTTGTCATGGTCGTCTTCGATGACGGCGGAGGCGTGCGGATTGACGACGGCGCTGGCCTGCAGGCCGTGGCCGAGGGAGACGGTCGCCTTGACATAGAGCAGGCGGGAGGTATCCGCCAGGGTGATGCTGACTTTCTTGGCGGCGACGAGTTCCTTGGCCCGGGCGATGGCCCCGTCGGTGAGTCCGTGCAGGACTTCCAGGCCGAGGGCGGATTCGCCGCAGACGGCGCCGAGGGCGGCCGCGATGGGCAGGCCGACCATGCCGGTGCCCGGGATGCCGACGCCCATGCCGTTCTTGAGGATGTTGCCGCTGACGGCGACCTCGATGGTGAAATCGGCCGTCTGCCGCCACAGGGGGCATTCCGCACAGCCGGAGCAGTTCTCTGAGATGATTTCGACGGCTTTGGCGACCGCCAGTGCGACGGCGATCGGTTCCGTGCAGCCGAGGGCGGGCTTGACTTCTTTCCGGATGAGCCCGATGAGTTCCGCTTGTCGTTCAGTCATAGTGTTTCTGGTTCGCTTACGGCTGCCGGAGGAAGAACGCCAGCGCTGCAGCCAGGGTTTCTTTTATGTGGTTCGGGTCCGACAGGGTCTCGAGGGGGAAGCCCAGGACGACGGTCCGATAGCCTTTCCCTTCGTAGCAGATGCCTGCGGAAATGTTGGTGTCGCGGTAACGGAGGATGGTCGAGCCCTTGTCATCGGCCGGGACGATCCCGTCCGGGGTCTCAACGTGGTAAACGGCCTCGTTGGGAACATGGCGGAAGGTCATCTCGGGAAGGCCGCTGACATCCATCCGGGGACTTTTCATGCTCCATACCTGAGCGGTGCGGGAGGCGTAGTTCGTGAGCCACCGGTAGCCCAGCACTTCCTGGGCGAAGGTCTGCGCCGCGGGCTGCCAGGACGGATCCGTGCCCGGGTAGACATGGTCCCAGAGATCCGTGCCGATGTGGGCGCCGGAGGCGAAGACATGGCCGCCGCCGGCCGTGAAACGGCGCAGGGCCTGCTGCAGCGGCTCCGGGAAGACCTGGAAGCGGTCGGCTGCGGCGCCGGGCCGGCCGGAGGGGACGCTGACCTGCTTGCCGCAGATCAGGTCGACCGCCCAGATGCCGTCCGCCGGGAGTTCGGCGAAGGCGTCCGCGCCCATGGAACAGAAACGGTAGCCCGCATCCATGAGGGCTTTCCCATGGACGGCGGGGTAGTCGAAAGTATTGCCGGCAGCCTGGCGGCCGGCTTCGTTGGTGAACGTGCCGCCGAACCCCGGATTGTCATCGTCGATCCAGACCAGGTCGCGGCGGAACTGGTACTGTTCGCCGATGTAACTGATGTCCTTGCCCAGCGGGACGCCCCCATCGAGTTTCAGGTCAAAGCCGGCGTAGGTCGGTGTATCGAACCAGGTCGGTCCGGAGACGCGGGTGAAGTTGTTGACGACCAGGACGGTACGGTTTTTCTGCGTCACCGAAGGCATGCCGACGGAGAGGATTTCGGAGGGGAAACTGCGGCCGCCTTCGTTGTAGGCTTCGATCTTGAAGCTGTAGAGGTGGTCCGGGCTGAGGGAGACCTCTGTCGTGACGAAACCGTCTTCCAGGGAGGTATCTTTCAGGATGACGCCCCGGTCGAAGGCGCCGCCGTCGATCCGGGTATAGAGGATGTATCCCTCCGGTTCGGCGGTCTTCTCCAGCGGGTCGTCGGTGGGTTTCCAGCGGAGCCGGGCCGTGAACCCGTCGCCGAAGGTCGCGCTGAACGCCCTGACCGGCAGCGGCTGGACGGCGTAATGGAAGCCGTAGCGGTCGGCCAGGAACTTGAGCATGCCTTTGTAGACGGCGCGGCAGACCGTAAAGCGGAAGGACGGGTCGAGGCCGTATTTCATGTCCGCGAAGTTCTGGTGGGCCAGCAGTTCCAGGATCATGGCCGGAACGGCCGGGGTGCGCGATTCGCTGTAGGAACGGTCCCAGAGGTGGCGGCGGGTCCATTCCGGCTCGAAGCCGGCCCGCAGGTCCTGGACGACCTGGGTCTGGACGAAATCCGCGTACTGGCGGCAGGAGAGGCGGTCTTCGCCGTCCGGGAGTTCCTGCTTGTTGTCGGCCAGGAGGGTGTAGATGGCCAGGGTTCCGACGATCGAGTCGTCCGGGGTCACGCCGGCATCGGAGTGGAAGGCGAGCGAGAGGTCGAAGGGAATGCCCTTGCCCTCTTCTTTCGGGTTGACCCGGGACCCGCCGGCCATCATGCCGACCCAGGGACCGCGGTCCGCGAAATCATTGGTATAGTCGTCGGGATGCGCCGTCAGGATGGTCGAGTCGACGCCGGCCCATTGCATGGCGTACAGGGCGCCTTCCATGTAGGCCGGGACGCCGGAGGTGGTCCAGGTCTCCACGGGTTCGTCGGACTGGCCGCGGGCGATCTTGCCCATGCCGCCGCCGAAGCGGACGGCGTCCGCCGTGACGACCGTGCCGGGCTCGCCCCGGTTGGTCAGGCTGACTCCGCCTTCTCCTTCGAATTCAAAGGTGCCGAGATAGATCCATGTCCCGCCGCCCATTTTCTGGTTGACGGTGAAACGGGTCGCTCCGCCGAGGTGGTGGACCGTATAGTGGGCCGCGGAAGAACTGTTGGCCAGGGTCTTATAGGAAATGTAGACGGCGTAGGTGCCGCGCTGGGCGAAGTCGGCGGTCCAGCGGACTTCCTCTTCTCCGTCGCGGTCGCAGCGGGCCTGGCGGGCCGTTCCCATCCGGAAGGGATTCTCCATGCCGGTATAGAAGGGCTTGGGATCGGCAAAACCTTCGCCGGCGTCGGTCCAGCGGCCGGATTCGGCATAGGACCCCTTCTGCCGCAGGAGGCCTTCGCGCGGTCCGGCAAAGGCCGGGTCGTTGTCGGCGACGATCTCGCGGACCTGGGTGTCACGCTCGCGCGGGGTGAGCACATAGGCGCCGGCGCGTTCGAGCATCGGG
The DNA here is from genome assembly GCA_902803715.1 of uncultured Bacteroidia bacterium. GTDB lineage: Bacteria > Bacteroidota > Bacteroidia > Bacteroidales > UBA932 > Cryptobacteroides. The sequence goes on along the minus strand of CADCRA010000150.1, from coordinate 9,299 downwards.
ATGAGGAAGGGGAGGACGTAACTCTGGGTATACATGTCCTCGACCGTCAGGAAGGTCGGGGCCCGCTGCCATTCCCAGCGGCTAGTCTTCTCTTCGTAGTAGCGGCCGTGGCTCTGCCAGAGCGCGATGTGCCGGCCGCTGAGGCCTTTGGCAAAAGTCTGCGCTCCGTCTTCGCGGACGAGGACGGGGCCTTTGCGGTCCGTGACCCGGAAGGGGGTCTCGTGGGGCCGGCCGTCGTTGTGCAGCCCCGGCATGGCGATCTTGTCGAGGGTGAGGTTCTTGGCATAGACTTCGCCGACCGTGCAGTTCTTGTACTCCGCCGGGAAAAGGCTTTCCAGTTTGCGGCGGAACCAGGCGACGTCGGCTTTCTTCCACGGGACGTCGCTCAGGCTTTCGGTAAAGCGGAAATCCAGCCGGTCTCCGCTTCGGCTGATGCTCCGCAGCCGCAGGGTGGGAAGGACGGACGTGCGCTCCTGGATCAGGACGTTCATCGAGTCGAGGACGGGACGGAAGTCGCGGACGATCTTGGTCTGCCCGGAAGCAGCCAGGCAGAGGAACAGGGCGGCGAGGAGGGCGGAGACTTTGCGCATGGGAGTTATCGGAATTGCTTGCAGAGGTCGATGACAAGGACGATGATGCAGCTGATGGCCAGGGCGAGGCCGTCGGCGAGGAAGTCGTGCGGGTCGCCGCTCCGGTAGGTCGTGTAGGCCTGGCCGATCTCGGTGGCGCAGGCCAGCAGGCAACCGATGCCGAAGACCGTCAGGACGAAGACCAGGGAATGCCAGGGCTTCGTGGTGAACTTGTCGAAGGCGCCGAAGGCCAGCAGGGGGAAGGGGAAGAACATCAGGAAGTGCACGATCTTGTCGGTCGGGATGCCCCAGTAGCTCATCTTTACGTTCGGGATGCTGCTGAAATGCCCGAAGCAGAGCCAGGCGACCGTCGCGAGGTACAGGACCAGCAGGATCTTGAATATCAGTCTCCTTCTCATAGGCTTTGCATGTCGTTCAGTTTCTTGTAATAGCCGCCCAGGGCGATCAGGTCTTCGTGCTTGCCGCGCTCCACGATCCGTCCCTCGTGCATGACGATGATTTCGTCGGAGTTCTTGATGGTGGAGAGGCGGTGAGCGATGGCGATCGTCGTGCGGGAGGACATCAGGCGGTCCAGGGCTTCCTGCACGAGGCGTTCGGATTCGGTGTCGAGCGAGGCGGTGGCCTCGTCGAGGATGAGGATCGGCGGGTTCTTGAGGATGGCGCGGGCGATGGAGATGCGCTGGCGCTGGCCGCCGGAGAGTTTCATGCCGCGGTCGCCGATGTTGGTCATGTATCCTTCTTCCTTCTCCATGATGAAGTCATGGGCGTTGGCGATCTTGGCGGCTTCGACGACCTGTTCCATCGTGGCGTTCTCGACGCCGAAGGCGATGTTGTTGAAGATCGTGTCGTTGAAGAGGATCGGTTCCTGGTTGACGTAGCCCATCCGGGCGCGCAGGTCGGTCATGCGCAGTTCGCGCAGGTCCTTGCCGTCGATGCGGATGGATCCGCCGGTGACGTCGTAGAAGCGGGGGATTAGGTCCACGAGGGTGGATTTGCCGGCGCCGGATTCGCCGACGATGGCGACGGTGCGGCCTTTCTCGACCTTCAGGTTGATGTCCCGGAGGATTGGCTTGCCTTCCTCGTAGCAGAAGTCGACATGGTCGAAGACGATGTCTTTTTCGAAGTCGTCGAAGGACGCCGGCGCGGCGGGATCCTTGATCGGGTTCGGGGCATTGAGGATGCGGTCGATGCGCTCCATGGAGGCCATGCCCTTCGGGATGCTGTAGCTGGCCTTGGAGAAGTCCTTCAGCGGGTTGATGATGCTGTAGAGGATGACCATGTAGAAGATGAAGGTCGGGGCGTCGATCGGGGCGTTGTCGCTGAGGATCAGGCTGCCGCCGAAGCACAGGACGATGCCGATGAGGATCGTGCCGAGGAATTCGCTGACCGGGTGGGCGAGGGCCTGGCGGGTCGAGACCTTGGCGGTCTTGCTGCGGAGGCCGTCGGTGATGCCGGCGAAACGGGCGGACATCTTGCGCTCGGCGACGAAGGCCTTGATGACCCGCAGGCCGCCGAGGGTCTCTTCGACCTGGCTCATGGTGTCGCTCCAGAGTTCCTGGGCGGCGAGGGATTTCTTCTTGAGCTGGCGGCCGATGACGCCCATGATCCAGCCGAGGACCGGGACCACGACGATCGTGAAGAGGGTCAGTTCCCAGCTGATGAAGAGCAGGACGGCGAAATAGATGATGATGAGGATCGGGTTCTTGATGAGCATGTCCAGCACGCTCATGATCGAGTTCTCGACCTCGCCGACGTCGCCGCTCATGCGGGCGATGATGTCGCCCTTGCGCTCCTGGGAGAAAAAGCCCAGGTTGAGGCCCAGCAGCTTGTTGTAGAGCTGCATGCGGATGTCCCGGAGCACGCCGGTGCGGATCGGGATCATCACGGCGGAGGATCCGAAGTAGCAGGCGGTCTTGAGCAGGGTCATGACGCCGAGGAAGGCGCAGAGGATGATCAGGGTCTTGACCGGCCCGAGGGTCTGCATCCAGTTCTGGACCTGCCAGTAGGCGTTGTTGGTGAAGGCGTCGCCGATCTCCTTGAAGGACATGGCTTTCCAGGAGATTGGGATCAGCTCGTAGACCTTGTCGTCCATCTGGAAGAGGATCCGGAGCATCGGGATGATCACGGCGAAGGAGAAGATGTTGAACACCGCGGAGAGGATGTTCAGCAGGACGGATCCGCCGAGATAGCCCTTATAAGGTGTGACGTAGCGTCTGAGTACTTTCCAAAATGCTTTCATAGTTATGCTTTACAGATGCCGTTCGACCCAGTGGAAAATCAGCTGGATGCGCCGCTTGAGGACGCCCAGGTCGAGGGTCTGGACGGTATCGTGGACTTTGTTGTTGTTCATGGTGATGCCCGAGGTGAACATCACGGCGGGGACGTCGTTCTCCACGAAGACGCGCTGGTCGGAGACGCGGCTGTAGAAGAGGCGGGTGAAATCCTTGCTGCCGTAATAGTCGTAGCCCAGGTCGAGGCCGATCCCGTTGCGGGTGTTGCAGTTGTCGAGGGTCGCGTCGAAGGCGGCGGCGCCGGTGCGGCCGTTGATCATCAGCAGGTAGTCGGGCCGGTCCTCATGGAGCGGGCTGAGGGTGCTGCCGAGCTGGTCGAGGTTGACGAACAGGGCGATGCGGTCCTTCGTCAGGACCCGTCCGGTGACGGGGTCGGTCAGCCGGCCGGCCTCGATGTCTTCCCAGAGGGCCTGGGAGCCGCTGAGGCTGAGGTTCTTGCCGTCGAGGGCGACGAAGATCAGGTTGCGGGCGTACCGTTTTCCGGTCCGCTGGAGGCTCTTGACCATGTCGGCGACCCCGAAGAGGGCGGCGATGCCGGAGGCGTTGCTGTCGGCCCCGGGATAAAGATTCCCTTCGAGGATGCCGAGGCCGTCATAACTGGCGGCGACGATGACGTATCCGGCCTGGGAAGGCTGGTCGGAGCCGCGCAGGACGCCGATGACGTTGCGGCCCGTCCGTCCGTCCCCGGTCTCGAAATGCCGGATGTAACTGTCGCCGGCCATCGGCCGGAAGCCCAGGCTGCGGAACCGGCCGGCGAGCCAGAAGGTGACGGCGTTGGCCCCGGCGGAGCCGGTGGCCCGGCCTTCGCACAGGCTGTCGGTCAGGAATTCCAGCTGGGATTGCAGTTTCTGTTCGGTGACGGCTTTGGCAGCGATTTCCGCTTCGGTGACGTAGACGACCCTGCCCTGGCCGGATGCTGCGACAGACACGCAGAAGGCGAGCAGGATGGCGGCGATATGTATTTTTTTCTCGGTTTTCAACCTCAAAGGCACGATAAATGTTTATATTTGCAGATGGTGCTTTCCGAACGGTTGGAAACCCCCGCAATATTTAAGCCTCAAATTTAGTGATATTCGGCCGAAAAATGAAACTTTCTCGGAAATACCTGCTTCTTGCCGGACTTTTGCTGCTCCTTCCGTGGGCGGCACGGGCCCAGTATGACAAGGATGTCTTCTATTTCCGCGGCCGGCAGGCCCTCTCGGAAGGCCGGTACGCCCAGTCGATCGAGCAGTTCAACATCCTGGCCCAACTCGACACGGCCGACTACTGGACCTTTTTCTTCCGGGGCATCGCCAAGTACAACCTGGGCGACCTGCGGGGGGCGCAGCAGGATTTCGAGCGGTCCGTCCAGCTCAATCCGGTCTTCACGAACGGCTACCATTACCGGGGCATCACCCAGGCGCGGTTCGGCAACTATGACCTGGCCCTGGCGGACCTGCAGCATGCGATGGACCTGCGTCCGGGCTATACCGGCCTGTATTTCAGCCGGGGCGTGACGTATCTGCTGGCCCAGCAGTTCGACGAGGCCGTCGCCGATTTCGACTGGTATATCCGCCGCGAGCCCAAGGACCCGTCCGCGTTCCTGAACCGCGGTGCGGCCCGCCTCTACCAGGCGGACACCCTGGGCGCCTATGAAGATTATGACAAGGCCATTTCCCTCGACCGGTTCGATCCCGAGGGCTATGTCCGCCGCGGCCGGCTCAACGCCAGCCTCGGCAAATACAAGGAGGCCATCGCCGACATGGACATGGCGATCCAAATCGACAGCACCAGCACCTACGCCTATTTCAACCGGGCGCTGATGCATTATGAACTGAAGGATTTCAACGCCGCGATGCGCGATCTCAACCGGGTCCTGCGGGATGAGCCGGGCAACGCCCTGACCCTGTACAACCGCAGCCTCATCCATGCCCAGGTGGGCAATTTCGAGCAGGCGCTCGACGACATGGACCGGGTCATCAACATCAATCCGCGCAACGTGCTGGCCTACTACAACCGGGCTTCCTACTTCGTCCAGATGGAACGCTGGCTGGATGCGCTCGACGACTATGACCGGGCGATCGAACTGTACCCGGACTTCGCGAAGGCCTACATGAACCGTTCCTTCGTCGAGACGCAGCTCGGGCGTACCCGGGCCGCGAAACAGGACTACGATACCGCGAACGAGAAGGTCCGGGCCTACCGCGAACTGAACCGGGACGCCGAGGGCTCCTTTGCCGATACGACGCGCAAATACAGTTCCCTGATCGCCCTGGATGCGGATTTCGCCAAGCAGGATTTCAACGACGAACTCCTCCAGCACCGCGACATCGACATCCGGCTCCGTCCCCTCTACCAGTTCGTGCTGTCGTCCGAGCGGGCTGACCGGAATTACGCCCTCAGCAACCGCTATGAGAACAGCCTGATGGACAAGTTCCTGCGGGAGACCGACGTGCCGGTCCAGATCACCAATTCGGATACGGTCCGGACGGGTCAGCGTCCGGAGATCGCCGCGAAACTGTACGGCGGGGCTTCCACGACGGCCCAGAACGCCTTCCTGCGGGGCTTGTACGAGATGTCCGGCCGGCAGTACAACGCGGCGCTGAACCAGTACGGAAATGCGGTGGAGAAGGCCGACGGGGAAGGCGCCTACGAGCAGGTCTACAAGGCCTTCTACCTGATGAACCGCGGCGTGCTCCGCGCCGAGATGATCGATTTCATCTCTTCGATCGAGAACAATGTCCATACCCTGACCATGGATGACCAGGGGACGACCCGGGCCCGCGTCCGCGACCAGGTCGACCGGACCTATGACTATACCGAAGCGGTGGAGGACCTCCAGGCCGCCGCCGCGATCCTCGGGGACAACCCGTATATCCAGTTTGACCTGGGCAATCTCTACTGCCTGTCGTCGCAGCTGGTCGAAGCCATCGACAGCTATACCCGCGCCGTCACCCTGTATCCGGCGATGGGGGATGCGTATTTCAACCGCGGCTTGGTCCAGATCTACCTGAAAGACAAGGAGAAAGGCTGTATCGACCTGTCCCGCGCCGGCGAACTCGGCGTGCGGGATGCCTACAGCGTCATCTCCAAGTATTGCGAAGAGGAAGAACAGCAATGAGCGACGTCCGGTTCATGAGCCTGTCCAGCGGCAGCTGCGGCAACTGCTATTATCTCGGCAGCGAGGCCGGCGGCCTGCTCATCGATGCCGGTGTCAGCCTGCGCCGGCTGAAGCAGGGCCTGCAGGCGGAAGGTCTGGGCTATGATTCCTTCTCCGCCCTGCTGGTGACCCATGACCACCTGGACCACATCCGCAACCTCGGTTCCTTTTGCAAGAAACTCAGCAAGCCCGTCTATGCTTCCACGGAGCTGCATGCCGCCCTGTCGCACCATACCTTTGCGATGCCGTTCATCACGGGCTGCCGCCGCGACTTGGCGGAAGGGGAGTGGAACGAGATCGGCGCATTCCGGGTGCGGTATTTCATCGTGCCCCACGATGCGACGCAGACCTGCGGTTTCGCGATCCTCCACCAGGGCCACAAGTTCGTGATCATGACCGATCTGGGCCGGATGACGGACGAGGCGGTCTCCCTGGCACGGCAGGCGGATACGGTCGTCGTTGAGTCGAATTATGACATGGACATGCTGATGGGCGGTCCGTACACGCATGAGTTGAAGATGCGGATCTGCCAGGGCAGCGGCCACCTGAGCAACGACGAATGCGCCGCCGCGGTCAAGCGTTTCTGGCATCCCGGGCTGCGCAACCTGTTCCTCTGCCACCTGAGCGAGAACAACAATACGCGTGAGAAGGCGTACGCCTGCACGAAGCACGCCCTCGAAGAAATGGGTGTCGCGGAAGGGAGCGTTGTGTTCCGCACCCTTCCGCGACAGTATCCTTCTCCTTTGTTTACTCTGTAACCGTCAGGACGGCCGCTTTCGTGTCACGGCTGTTCGGACCGATCATGATCTCGAAATCGCCGGGCTCGCAGACGTACTGCAGCTCGTGGTCGTAGTACTTGAGGTCTTCGGCGCTCAGTTCGAAATCCACTTTCCGGCTTTCACCGGCTTTCAGTTCGATTTTCTTGAATCCGCGCAGTTCCTTGACCGGACGGGTCGAGGTGCTGTAGATGTCGTGGATGTAGAGCTGGACGGTCTCCTTGCCGTCGCGCTGGCCGGTGTTCCGGACGGTGACGGAGGCGGTGACCTTGCCGTTTATCGGCATGGAGGCGGCGGAGAGTTCGACGTCGGAATACTCGAAGTCGGTATAACTCAGGCCGTAACCGAACGGATAGAGCGGTCCGTTGACAACGTCCATGTAGCAGCTGGTAAACTTGCGGTAGGGGGCGTAGTCCGGGTGCGGACGGCCGGTGTTCTTGTGGTTGTAGTAGAGCGGGAGCTGGCCGACGCTCATCGGGAAGGTCGTGGTCAGCTTGCCGGACGGGTTGGCGTCGCCGAAGAGGACGTCGGCGATGGCATGGCCGGCTTCCGTGCCCTGGGACCAGGTGCAGAGGATGGCGTCCATGTTGGCGTCTTCCCATGTCAGGGTCAGCGGGCGGCCGGTGGTCAGGACGACGACGACGGGCTTGCCGGTGGCTTTCAGGGCCCGCAGCAGTTCGGCCTGGGCGTCCGGGATGCTGATGTCGGAGCGGGAGGCGCCTTCGCCGTTCATGTTCTGGGTCTCACCGACGCAGGCGACGACGACATCGCTCTGGCGGGCCAGGGAGACGGCCTGTGCGATGAGGGCGGCGTTGGCGGTCGTGTGCACCGGCGGGATGGGCATGTCGGGCCGGAAGCTCCGCATCAGGCCGTACAGGACGGTCTCTTCCATGGCTTTGTCGAGGAAGAGGTTGCTGCCCTTGGCGTAGGTGACCTTCGGGGCGGCGTCGCGGATGCCCTGGAGGATGGTGACGGATTCGCCGGCATGCCTGGACATGCTCCAGGTTCCGGCCATCGCGGAAGCGTCGTCGGCCAGCGGGCCGACCACGGCGATGCGGGCGTTCTTGCTGAGCGGAAGGATGCCGTTGTTCTTGAGGAGGACCTGGCAGTCGCGGGCGACTTCGCGGGCGACGGCCTTGTTGGCTTCGGTGTAGACTTCCGCGGCGGCGCGCTGGGGATCCAGGTAGCGGTACGGATCTTCGAAGAGGCCGAGCTTGTATTTGGCTTCAAGGATGCGGCGGCAGGCGCGGTCGATGTCCTTGACGGACACCTTTCCTTCGTCGAGGGATTTCTGCAGGGTGCCGATGAAGCCGTCGGAGTTCATGTCCATGTCGAGGCCGGCCTTGAGGGAGCGGGCGGAGACCTCCTGGAGGTCGCCGATGCCGTGGGCGACTTCCTCGACGACGGCGGTGGCGTCGGAGACGATGAAGCCGTCAAAGCCCCAGGCCTGGCGGAGCAGCTCGTCCATCAGGTAGCTGTTCATGGTCGCGGGAACGCCTTCGAATTCATTGAAGGAACTCATGTAACTGCCGGCGCCTGCGTAGGCAGCCTGCTGGTACGGACGCATGTAGCCGTTGAGGATCTCCTGGCGGCCGAGGTTGACGGTGTTGTAGTCGCGGCCGGCTTCGGCGGCGCCGTACAGGGCGTAGTGCTTGACGCAGGTCAGGACCTCGTCTTTGTCGAATGCGTCGTCATGCCCCTGGTAGCCGTAGACATAGGCCTTGGCGATCTCGCCGCCAAGGTAGGGATCCTCGCCGGCGCCTTCCACGATGCGGCCCCAGCGGGCGTCGCGGCAGATGTCGACCATCGGGCTGAAGACCCAGTTGACGCCGCTGGCGGAAGCCTCCCGGGCGGCGACGCGGGTGGCCTTTTCAATGAGGTCCATGTCCCAGGATGTCGAGAGGGCGAGCGGGACCGGCATGACGGTTTCATGGCCGTGGATGACGTCCAGACCGCAGATCAGCGGGATGCCGGCGCCGGATTCCAGGGCGATCGCCTGGAGCTGGCGGAGGTATTCGACGTTGCCGGAGCCGTAGATGCCGCCGAGCTGGCCGGCGCGCAGCAGCTTGACGTTGGCGTCGTCTTCCTTGACTTCCAGGGCGGAGATGAAACCGCCGGCGGAGTGGAGGTTGAGTTGGCCGATCTTCTGCTCGAGGGTCATCTTGCCCATCAGGCCGTCGATGTATTTGTCCATGTCGGACTTGGGCTGCCCGCAGCTGGCCAGCAGGGCCAGCGCGGCGGAAGCGAGGATGATTTTTTTCATGATATGCTTAGGAAAAAAGGGTTAACAGAATCCCATCTTACATTCTATTTGAAGAGTTTCTGGGCGAATTGGGTGAGATAGACTCTCCAGTTGCGCCAGATATGTCCTCCGTCGGATTCATAATACTCGACGGGATATCCTTTTGATTCGCAATAGTCTTTGAGTTTCAGGGAGTTGACCTTGACGCCATCGGCGCTGCCGACCGCGATGTAGAAGAGTTTCGGCTTGGCGGCGAAGACG
>CADCRA010000149.1 GCA_902803715.1 uncultured Bacteroidia bacterium | reverse complement strand
GGGTGTGCATGAGCGAGAAGCCGGAGGCCCTCGCGAAGTCCGACGCCCTCGCCGTGAAAGTCCTCGGCGAGATTGCCGCGACGGCCCCCGAACAGATCGCCGGACAGATGCGCGACAACATCCACTGGATCGAGGAAGCCGGCCGGAACCACCTCGTCGTGGGGTCGCAGGCCCGGATCCTGTATGCCGACTGCGAAGGCCGCACGAAGATCGCCCTGGCCTTCAACGAGGCGATTCGCAAGGGTGAACTCAAGGCGCCCGTCGTGCTCGGCCGCGACCACCACGACGTATCCGGCACCGACTCCCCGTTCCGCGAGACGTCCAACATCTATGACGGTTCGCAGTTTACGGCGGACATGGCCATCCAGAACGTCATCGGCGACGGCTTCCGCGGCGCGACCTGGGTTTCGATCCACAACGGCGGCGGCGTCGGCTGGGGCGAAGTCATCAACGGCGGCTTCGGCATGGTCATCGATGGTTCCGACGATGCGGACCGGCATATCCGGAACATGCTGTTCTGGGATGTCAACAACGGCATCGCTCGCCGCAGCTGGGCCCGCAACGAAGGCGCCCGCTTCGCCATCACCCGTGAGATGGAACGAACCCCGGAACTCCGGGTCACCCTGCCGAATCCGGCAGATGAGAACCTGATCAGAAACATTTTGAAAAACTAACCCATGACCCATATCATTTCCAATGCCCATCTCTCCCTGGAGAGGATCAAGGACATCATCGACCACCACGAAACGCTCGAACTCTCGAAAGAGAGCATCGCCGCCATCGAAAAATGCCGCCGGTACCTGGACAGCAAGATGGAAGACATCGGCCGCCCGGTCTACGGCGTGACGACCGGTTTCGGTTCGCTGTACAACATCACGATTCCGGCCGAGGACCTCAGCCAGCTGCAGCACAACCTGGTCATGTCGCACGCCTGCGGCACCGGCGAGACCGTCCGGCCCGAGATCGTCAAGATCATGCTGCTGCTCAAGGCCCAGAGCCTCAGTTACGGCCACTCCGGCGCCCAGCTGATTACCGTCCAGCGCCTGGTCGACATGTTCAACAACGACATCCTGCCGGTCGTCTACCAGCAAGGCTCCCTCGGCGCGTCGGGCGACCTCGCCCCCCTCGCCCACATGTGCCTGCCGCTGATCGGCCTGGGCGAAGTCTCCTACAAAGGAAAGGTCCGGCCGGCCGCGGAGGTCTGGGCCGAAATGGGCTGGGAACCGATCCGCCTCCAGTCCAAGGAAGGCCTCGCCCTGCTCAATGGTACGCAGTTCATGAGCGCCCACGCCGTGTGGTCCCTGCTCAAGGCCATCCGCCTGTCGAAATGGGCCGACCTGATCGGGGCCATGTCCCTGGAAGCCTATGACGGCCGCATCGAGCCGTTCCTGCCGCTGACCCATCTTCTCCGGCCGCACAAGGGCCAGATCGAGACCGGCGCCCGCTTCCTCAAGATCCTCGAAGGCAGCGAACTGATCCGGCGTCCCAAGGAGCATGTCCAGGACCCGTACTCCTTCCGCTGCATCCCGCAGGTCCACGGCGCCGTCAAGGACAACATCCTGTATGTCAAGTCCGTCATCGAGAATGAAATCAACAGCGCGACCGACAACCCGAACGTCTTCCCGGACGAGGACATGATCATCTCCGCCGGCAACTTCCACGGAGAGCCGATCGCCATCCCGATGGATACGCTGGCCATCGCCATGTCCGAACTGGCCAACATCTCCGAGCGCCGCATCTACCGACTCATCTCCGGCCAGCGCGACCTGCCGAAATTCCTCGTCGCGAAGCCCGGCCTCAATAGCGGTTTCATGATCCCGCAGTACACCGCCGCATCAATCGTCAGCCAGAACAAGGGTCTTTGCTGGCCGGCGTCCTGCGATTCGATCCCGTCCTCCCAGGGACAGGAAGACCATGTCAGCATGGGCTCCAACGCCGCCACCAAACTGGTCCGCGTCGTCGACAACGCCGAGACCGTGCTGGCCATCGAACTGTTCAACGCCGCCCAGGCGCTGGAGTTCCGCCGCCCGGCCAAGTCTTCCCCGAAACTCGAAGAGATCTTCGCCGACTACCGGAAAGTCGTCCCGTTCATCGAGAACGACATGTACATGCACCCGCTGATCATGGAATCCGTGGCGTTCATCCGCCGCGAACAATACCTTTATTAATATGCGGAAACTTCTGACCGGCATCAGCGAACTGACCGGCATCGTCCCGGAAGGCGTCCTGCGCAAGCAGGGCGCCGACATGGGGCGGACCGGGACGCTGCAGGATGCCTGGCTGCTCATCGAAGACGGCCGGATCGCGGACTTCGGCACCGGACCGGAGCCGGCGGCCGATGAAATCCTGTCCTGCGACGGCGGGATGGTCCTGCCGGCTTTCTGCGACAGCCATACGCACATCGTCTATGCCGGCAGCCGGGACGGCGAATTCCTGGACAAGATCAAAGGCCTGTCCTACGAAGAAATCGCCGCACGCGGCGGGGGCATCCTCAACTCTGCCGACCTGCTGCACGAGACGCCGGAAGACGAACTGTATGCACAGAGCCTGGAGCGGGTACGGGGAATGATGGCCATGGGAACCGGCGCCATCGAAATCAAGTCCGGCTACGGCCTCCGTACCGAAGATGAACTGAAAATGCTGCGGGTGATCCGCCGCATCCGCCAGGAAGTCCCGGCCGTCGTCCGGGCGACCTTCCTGGGCGCCCACGCCGTGGGACGGGGCTATACGAAGGAGGCGTACGTCGACCTGGTCTGCCGGGAGATGCTCCCGAAAGTCGCCGCCGAAGGGCTGGCGGATTTCGTGGACGTGTTCTGCGACGAAGGGTTTTTCACGGTGGAAGACACCGCCCGTATCCTGGAAGAAGGACGGCGGCTGGGGCTGCGGCCGAAGATCCATGCCAACGAACTGGCGGTCAGCGGCGGCGTGCAGGTCGGCGTGCGGTATGACGCCCTGTCCGTGGACCACCTGGAACGGACGACGGACGCCGAAATCGAGGCCCTGCGGGGCAGCGGAACCATGCCGACCATGCTGCCGGGCTCCTCGTTCTTCCTCGGACTCCCCTACGGCCGGGCCAAGGACTACATCCAGGCCGGCCTGGGCATCGCCCTCGCCTCCGACTACAATCCGGGTTCCTCCCCGTCGGGCGACATGCGCTTCGTCATGGCCCTGGGCTGCATCCGGATGCGCCTGACGCCAGTCCAGGCTCTCAATGCCTGCACCCTCAACAGCGCCTATGCCATGGGCGTCAGCGATGTGTGCGGTTCCGTGACCCGGGGCAAGCTGGCCAACCTCATCATCACCCGCCCGGGATTCACCCTCACGAAGATCCCGTACCTGCACCACACGCCGTTCATCCGCACAGTGCTGCTGCGCGGGGAAGAAGCGGAATAGGGTGGCGGGAATCTAGATGACGTCCTCGCGCTCGCGCATGTCCTTGAGGCGGAGCTGGATCGTCGAGTTGCCGCGGTAATAGTTTTCCACGACACAATAGCAGATATCGATCGGATTGCCGGCTTTGATATGGTCGAAATACTCGGCCATGTTGAAGCCGATGGCTCCGATCTGCCGGTACGGCTGGGATTCCTGGATCAGTTCGAGCTTGAGATGCTGGGCGGCCGGGCCGACCTTGCGGCCGTTGCCGTCGTCATAGACATTCTCCGTCAGGAAGACCGGGGCGCTGTTGCCGGGGCCGAACGGCTGGAACTGCTTGAGGATGCGGAAGAATTTCGGGGTGATCTGGGAGAAGTCCAGTTTCGAGTCAACGTCGACCACCGGAGTGCACATCTCGGCGGTCAGATGTTCGGCGACATAGGCTTCGATCCGGCGGGCGAATTCCGGGAGGTTCTCTTCCTTGAGGGTCAGGCCGGCGGCATAGATGTGGCCGCCGAAGTTCTCCAGCAGGTCGGCGCAGCGCTCGATGGAGTCATACAGGTCGAATCCGCGGACGCTGCGGGCGGAACCGGTGACGAATCCGTTGGATTTCGTCAGGACGAAGGTCGGCTTGTAGAAGGCTTCGACGAGGCGGGAGGCCACGATGCCGACGACGCCCTTGTTCCACTCCGGGTTGTAGACGATCGTCGCATTCTCGCAGGCGAGGCATTTCCCGTTCTGGACCATTTCGAGGGCTTCGCGGGTGATTTCCCGGTCGATGCTTTTGCGCTCGTTGTTGTTGTCGTTGATCTGGGCGGCGATCCGTGCGGCCGTCCGGTCGTCGGCGGCCGTCAGGAGTTCGACGGCGAGCCGGCCGGATTCCATGCGGCCGGCGGCGTTGATGCGCGGGCCGATCTTGAAGACGATGTCGTCGATGGTGACATGGTTCGGCTCCAGGTTGGACAGGTTGATGATGGCCTGGAGGCCTTTCCGGGGCTGGTCATTCAGCCGTTTGAGTCCGAAATGCGAGAGGATGCGGTTCTCCCCCGTCACGTTGACGAGGTCGGAGGCGATGCTGACGACCAGCAGGTCCAGCAGGGGTTCGAGTTCGGCGAAGGGGATGTCCATGATCTGGGCATAGGCCTGGACCAGTTTGAAACCGACCCCGCAGCCGCACAGGTCGTCGAACGGATAATGGCAGTCTTCCCGCTTGGGGTCGAGGACGGCGACGGCCGCGGGCAGTTCTTCTTCCGGAAGATGGTGGTCGCAGATGATGACGTCCATGCCTTTCGAGGCCGCATAGCGGACCTTGTCGATGGCCTTGATGCCGCAGTCCAGGGTGATGATCAGGTTGAAATGGTTCTCGGCCGCCCAGTCCAGCGCCTTGATGGAGAGGCCGTAGCCTTCATCGTAGCGGTCGGGGATGTAATAGTCGATCTTTTTGGTGAACCGGCTCAGGAAGGAATAGACCAGGGAAACGGCCGTTGTCCCGTCGACGTCATAGTCGCCGTAGACGAGGATCTTCTCCTTGCCGTCGACCGCTTTTTTCAGCCGCTCGACCGCCTTGTCCATGTCCTTCATCAGGAAAGGGTCGTGGAGGGAGGCCAGATTGGGTCGGAAAAAGGCGCGCGCCTGATCGAACGTCCGGATGCCGCGCTGGACCAGCAAGGTCGAAAGCACGGAATCGATACCGACTTCCGCGCTCAGCCGGGCCACCGTATCGGGGTCCGGAACCTCCTTGACAATCCATTTCCGATCTTTTGCCATATCCACAAAGATAGCCATAAAATTCCAAAAATGGAATTTAAGTGTTATTTTTGCACGTTTATAACTCGAAAAGAACAAAACAGGACGATATTATGGCAACACAGCAACTCAGCGAGCAGGAAATCCAGCGCAGGGAATCCATGAACAAGCTCAGGGAACTGGGCATCGAACCGTATCCGGCACCGCTGTATCCGGTCAACACCACGACCCGGGAGATCCTGGACGGCTACAAGCCGGAAGAGAACAATTTCCAGGACGTCTGCATCGCGGGCCGCATCATGTCCCGCCGCATCATGGGCGCCGCTTCGTTCATGGAACTCCAGGACGAGGCCGGACGCATCCAGGTTTATGTCAAGCGGGATGAGATCTGCCCGGGCGAAGACAAGACGATGTACAACACCGTGTTCAAGAAACTCCTCGACATCGGCGACATCGTGGGCATCAAGGGTTTCGCCTTCATTACCCAGACCGGCCAGCTGTCGGTCCACGCAAAGGAACTGACCGTGCTCAGCAAGTCGCTCAAGGTGCTTCCGATCGTCAAGACCGACGCGGACGGTACGGTCCATGACGGTTTCTCCGATCCGGAACTCCGCTACCGCCAGCGCTATGTCGACCTGATCGTCAATCCGCAGGTCAAGGACGTTTTCATCAAGCGGGCGAAGATCGTGCAGACCATGCGCGATTACTTCAACGCGGCGGGTTGCCTCGAAGTCGAGACCCCGATCCTGCAGGCGATCCCGGGCGGAGCGACGGCCCGTCCGTTCATCACCCACCACAACGCCCTGGACATCCCGCTGTACATGCGTATCGCCAATGAGCTGTACCTCAAGCGCCTCATCGTGGGCGGATTCAGCGGCGTCTACGAGTTCGCGAAGGACTTCCGCAACGAGGGCATGGACAAAACCCACAATCCGGAATTCACCTGCATGGAGATCTATGTCGCCTACAAGGACTACATCTGGATGATGGAATTCGTCGAGAAGATGCTGGAGAAGATTGCCGTCGCCGTCAACGGTTCGACGAAGGTCATGATCGCCGGCAACGAGGTCGATTTCCATGCTCCCTACCGCCGCATCGGCATCCTGGACGCCATCAAGGAATATGCGGGCGTCGACGTCGCCGGCATGGACGTGGACCAGTTGCGCAAGACCTGCGACAGCCTCCATGTCGAATATACCCCGTCCATGGGCGTGGGCAAACTGATCGACGCGATCTTCGGCGAATACTGCGAGAAGAATTTCGTCCAGCCGACCTTCGTCATCGACTATCCGGTCGAGATGTCCCCGCTGACGAAGCGCCACCGCAACAACCCGGCCCTGACCGAGCGTTTCGAACTCTTCGTCTGCGGCAAGGAGCTGGCGAACGCCTATTCCGAGCTGAATGACCCGGTCGACCAGCTGGAGCGTTTCGAGGAGCAGGCCAAACTGAAAGCGGGCGGCGACGACGAGGCGATGTTCATCGACTACGACTTCGTCCGTGCCCTGGAATACGGCATGCCGCCGACCTCCGGCCTGGGCATGGGCATCGACCGTCTGACCATGTTCATGACGGGACAGACCACCATCCAGGATGTCCTCTTCTTCCCGCAGATGCGTCCGGAGAAGGTGCTCCGCAAGGAGGAGGAATCCCAGGAATAATACGCTTATGGGACGCGAAACGGTCACATCCGCCCAGAATCCCAAGATCAAAGAACTTCTCGCGTTGCAGGAGAAATCGAAACTGCGGCGCGAGAAGGGTCTTTTTGTCGTCGAAGGACGCCGGGAACTCGGACACTGCCTCGATGCCGGTTTTCGGGTCCGGACCGTCTTCGTCTGCCCGGACATCTTCCGGGACGAGATCCCCGGCATTCCGGACACGGCCGTCGTCGAAGTAAGCCGGGCCGTCTATGAGAAAATCGCCTACCGGGAAGGGACGGAAGGAATCCTGGCGGAGATGTACGCACGGGAGCGCCGGCTGGAAGACCTCCGGCTGTCGTCCGCACCCCTGGTCATCGTCCTGGAATCCGTCGAGAAACCCGGCAACCTGGGCGCCGTGCTCCGCAGCGCCGATGCCGCCGGAGCCGACGCAGTCATCATCTGCGACCCGGCCACGGACCTGTACAACCCCAACCTCATCCGCGCCTCGATCGGATCGGTCTTCACCCGGCAGGTCGCCGTCGCTTCCTCGGAAGAGACGATCGCCTGGCTCCGGGCCCGGGGCATCCGCATCTATACGGCCCAGTTGCAGGATTCGGTCTGGTACTACGATACCGACATGACGGGCGGCACCGCCATCGTCATGGGAACGGAGTCGACCGGCCTGACGGACCGCTGGCGGCAGGCGGCCGACCAGCACATCCGCATCCCGATGCTCGGCCGGCTGGATTCGCTCAATGTTTCCGTCTCCGCCGCCATCCTGCTGTTCGAAGCCGTACGGCAGCGGCAGGGCGGATCCCTGCATCCATAAACACCAGTTACTCCCCATGGGCGACATGCATATCAAGGAAGATCCGGCTTTGTTCGGACTGATCGGGACCGGGATCGGAGAATCCCGGAGTCCGGAACTGTTCCGGGCGGCTTACGGCGGACAGTGGGCATACGACCTGCTGGACGGGACGGATTTCCTGCCGCTCTGGAAGCGTTTCCTGGAAGAATACCGGGCCGTCAACATCACGGCGCCCTTCAAGCAGGACGCGTTTGCACAGGCCGTGCAACTGACCCGGGACGGGTTCGGCAGCATTTCCGGCCCCTGTTTCAAGATCCGGGCGACCAACCTCGCCGTCAAGACGCCGGAGGGCATCCGCTTCGACAACACGGACTTTTCCGGCATCATCCTCAGCGTCGCCGAAGCCCTGTATCCGGACCTTATTCCGCTCTGCTATGAACGTTTCGGAGACCGCTCGCCCGTCAAGATCCACCAGTTCCTGCGGGAGAACCTCGCGGAGGACTACGGCTACACGCCCCAGGCGCTGATCGTCGGGTGCGGCGGAGCCGGCCGGGCCGCCGCCGTGGCCGCGGCGGAGATGGGCTTCGGAACGGCCCTGATGAACCGCACGCCGGAACGGGCGCAGCAACTGGCGGATGAGATGCCCGAATACGGGTTCATCCCGGTTCCCCTGTCGGATTTCCGGGCGTCGCTGCGGGAATGCGACCTGGTCATCTATACCCTGCCGGAAGCCATTCCGGCGGTCGGAGAACTGACGGCGGAGGATTTTGCCGGGGAAAACGCGGCCGTACGGAAAGTCGTGCTGGAGGCCAACTACAAGACGCCCGCCTTCAGCGGCGCCGTCCGGGAACGCATGGCGGAGGGCCGCTGCCGGTACGCCGGCGGACGGCGGTGGCTGCTGTGGCAGGCCGTCACCGGCTACGGCACGATGACCGGGACCCTGCCGGACCGGGCGGCCATGGAAGATTCCATGCAATAATTCTTCCGAGTATCCGGAATATTTCGTAAATTGCAGGGTTGATTAATTTTTACGACCATGTCACTGAACAAAGTAATGTTGATCGGTAACGTTGGCAAAGACCCTGAAATCCGTTACCTTGAAGGAAACTCCTCGAATGGCACCAATGCAAAGGTCGCCACATTCACCCTCGCCACCACCGAACGCTTCCGCGACCGGAACGGCGAACTCCGGGAAAATACAGACTGGCACAATATCGTCGCATGGCGGGGACTGGCCGACACCATGGAACGCTTTGTCCGCAAAGGCATGCAGATTTATGTGGAAGGAAAACTGAGGAACCGCACCTGGACCGACCAGACCGGCAACAAGCATTATGCAACCGAAGTCATCGCCGACTCCATCCAGCTGCTGGGCAAACGTTCGGACAATCCGGGCGCCCAAGGCGGCGGATACGGCCCGCAGCCGGGCGGGAATGCCGCCCAGCCGGCACCGCAGCCGGCCTACCAGCCGCAGCCGGCACCGCAGGCGCCGCAGCCTGCGAACGGTCCCGAAGATGATCTCCCCTTCTAGAAAAACCATTTGACCATGAATATTGACGTAGTACTCGGCCTCCAGTGGGGCGATGAAGGCAAAGGAAAGATCGTAGACGTCCTGGCAGCCCGTTATCCGGCCGTCGCCCGTTTCCAGGGCGGCCCGAACGCCGGCCATTCCCTCCATTTCGAAGGGAAGAAATTTGTCGTGCGGAGCATTCCGTCCGGAATCTTCCGGGAAGGTTCCACCAACGTCATCGGCAGCGGTGTCGTGCTGGATCCGGTCACATTCCGCGAAGAGTGCCTGAACCTGGAGAAAATGGGCATCGCCACCCGTGAGAAGCTTTGCATCTCCAAGAAAGCCCACCTGATCCTTCCGACCCACCGCCTGATGGATGCCGCCCTCGAAGCGGCCGCCGGCAAGGGGAAGATCGGATCGACCCTCAAGGGCATCGGTCCCACCTATACGGACAAGATCGGCCGTCACGGACTGCGTGTCGGGGACATCCTCGCGCCGGATTTCCGTGCCCGCTTCGATGCGCTCAAGGCCCGTCACCTCCGCCAGCTGAAAGATCTCGGGTACGAATGCGATCCCGACAAGGATGAAGCGCAGTGGATGGACGCCGTGGCCTTCCTCAAGGAATACAAGCTGGTCGACTGCGAGTATTTCGTCAATGAATGGCTGGATACCAAGCCGATGCTGGCGGAAGGAGCCCAGGGTTCCCTGCTCGATGTCGACTATGGTTCCTATCCGTTCGTCACGTCCTCGAACACGACCATCGGCGGCGTCTGCACCGGCCTCGGAGTCGCACCGTCCCGCGTCGGCCATGTCTACGGCATCTTCAAGGCTTACTGCACCCGCGTTGGCAGCGGTCCTTTCCCGACCGAACTGTTCGACGAGACGGGCGAGGAACTGCGCCGGCTCGGCAATGAGTTCGGTGCCGTCACGGGCCGCCCGCGCCGCTGCGGCTGGCTGGACCTCGTCGCCCTGAAATACTCCGTCATGATCAACGGCGTGACGGACCTGATTATGATGAAGTCCGACTGCCTCGATTCGTTCGAAGAAATCAAGGTCTGCACTTCCTACCGCGTCGACGGCGTTCCTTCCGACCATGTCCCGTTTGACACCCACGCTGCGATCGAACCGGTCTATACGACGTTCCCGGGCTGGAAGACGGATCTGACGGGTTGCCGCAAGGAGGATGAACTGCCGCAGGCGTTCAAGAATTACGTCGCCTTCATGGAGCAGTTCCTCGGCGTGCCGATCAAGATCATTTCCCTCGGTCCGGATAGAGAAGCGACGATCGAACGATAGATCGTTCGATCGTCGCTGATGCGACTTCTTTCGCACGCCCCATCCCCTACCCCTTCCCCCGGGGAAGGGGTTCGGACCAGAAGGTCCGGATATAGATGTATCGTTCGATCGTCGTTGATGCGACATATCATATTGAAAAAGGAGCCTGCAGGCTCCTTTTTCATTCGTAATCGCTTCCGCCCGTCAGGATCGGATAGATATTGGCCGGGAAACAAAGCGACTGGTAGATCGTGAATTCGCTCTGGGAAATCGCCATGATGTTGTCGGTATAAATCCGCTCCCGCGGCGTCTCGCGCGTGAAAGGCGGATAGGTCTTTCCCTCCGGCCGCATCAGGCCCGGTCCGAAGACGATGATGCCCGGACGGATGCCCCAATGCATCTCATGGTTGGTATACTCGGTCTCGCGGTCATGCGGATGATGGACCCGGTTGCTGCCGACGCCCGTCATGAAGCATTTGCCCAACGGGTTGAGTCCAAGGACATAATCCATCAGCTGGCTGACCCCGTCGATGTATTTCTGCTCGCCGCTGAGCCGCCACCAGAGCAGCATCGGATACGCATACTGTCCCTGGGCGACATTGCTCCCCCACCAGCGCAGGTTCGCCGGCGTTCCGACCGGATACGCATTCGCGGCAAGGAAACCCAGTTCCTTGTCGGCCGTCTGCCGGAGCGCCTCCCGGAAGACCGCCGTGACGGCGGGATCTGTTTCCCGGGTCCGGGTCATGAGATAGGAACAGAAATAGGACGGCAGCCAGGCATAATAAGCGAAGCCTTCGGTCCCCACATTGAAGGTGTTGACCAGGCCCATGACCTCCTGCGCATGCGCTTTGATATAATCATGATAGGCCGCTTCTCCGGTCTTGAGGTACATCTCGACGTTGTAGTACATGTCGAAAGTCGGGAAGGCCTGCCCGTTCAGGGAGGTCCGCGCCAGGGCAGCCCGTTCCATCAGGGCGGCGGCCCGCTCCGGCTTGTACGGTTCGATCAGCCGGGCCAGGTGCACGAACAGGGCCGATGCCCAGGCCGCCGTGACGGGCGAAAGGATTTCCGTTCCGAAGAGATGGTCCTCCCGGTCGTAGGTCGTAAAGGGAGAGTAGCCGGTCGTCTCGGTGCCCCAGGGCATCTGGCCGGTCTCCGTCTGGACATATTCCCAGAACATCGTCCCCCATTCCGCCTCGTCGAGGATGTCCGGAACGCCGTTGCCCTTGCCCAGGATGTTGAACTGCTCGTCGAAACGGTCCGGAATGTTGAACTGGTCATCCTTGAAATATTCCGGGAACATCTCCCAGGTCGTCAGCAGCGTCGACGACACATCCATATGGTACGTCCGCCGGTCGGCGTCGCCGGCATCGTGGTATCCGCCCCAGGCCTTGATGACCGGTTCGGTGCCTTCCACCTTCAGGTTGGCTTCGCCGATCGGGCCGTAGGTCAGGTAGACATCTTCATGGCAGGGTTTCGTCCGGATGTCCCAGTCGGCATACGGCCGGACGACCGGTACGCCGCAACGCTGGTGGTACAGCGCCCGGAAACTCGTCCAGGCGACGTTCCGGGAGAACTCCGCTCCCACGCCGAAAGGCCAGGACACACCGACGCCCTTGACGGAGATGCGGTACGGACCGCCTTCCGGCACGCCGGACAGGTCAATCCGGTAGACATGGTCCCCGGAGGAGGCATCGTCGCCGACTTCCTGCAGGACGCCCTCCGCCACTTTCCGGTTCCGCTTGTCCAGCACCGTATAGGCAGGCAGGGGGCCGTCGAGCCGGCGGGAACCGCCGTCACCGAGCCAGATGGCGAAATTGGCATAGCGGACCCGGGACAGGGCGCTGTACCCGGCCTGGTTGACCTTGAGGGATTCGCACAGGGTCTTCTTGTCACGGAACCGGAACCACTTGTTGCCATACGGGGTCCGGAGCCGGTACCAGCGGCCGTTTTTGAGTTTCGGGACTTCCAGGTAGATATGGTGCTCGCAGGCATCCGCCTCCGTCACGAACTTGTGGATGCCCTGCACGGGCTTGCGTCCCAGTTTCCAGCGGGACGGATCGGAGATGTCGATTCCTTCGAGGTCGACGACGTCGCTGCCGAACAGGGCGACAAGCACCCGGTCGGACGCGGTACGGATCTCCCGGAGGGTCAGGGACGGATCCGGGCTGCCTGCCTCCGGATAGACCGGCGTCGCAGGTTCATAGGCTGACAGGAAACAGCATGCTCCGGCCAGCAGCAGCAAAAGGGAGCGATACTTTTTCATATTCATTCATATCGGAATGCACGGTAGGAATGGGGCTTGAGCGTCATGGACGCCTTCGAGGAAGGCTCGCGGCGCCAGACGAAGCGGGCGTCTTCCTTCTCGGCGGCGACGGTCTCGCCGGTCTCCAGATCCGTCAGTTTCGTCAGGGAAGCCTTGCCGACCAGTTTGATGTCGACCGGTTCGTCGTTGAAGTTTTCGACAATGACCGTATTGTTGTCATAGAGGAAGATACTGACCTTGGAAGGGCCTTCCAGATAGAGGTCCAGGTCCTTGCTCATGGTCCGGCGGATCTCGTTCAGGACGGGAGCCGGATAATCATACAGGTTGCCGTAATCATCCGGAATGGTCAGCACGTACAGGGTACCGTTGGAATACGTAGCCCGGTGGAGGATCGGCCAGCCCGAGACGCCGCCGGTCAGCGGACGTCCGGCGCTGATGACCTCCCAGCTGTCATTGGTCAGGTACTGGACCTGCGGGATCAGGATGTCCTTCTCCGTCTTTCCGTAGCGGCCGAAATCGTTGACCAGCGCCTTGAGGTCGGAGGCGCGCAGTTCGCAAATGGGCGCGATCTTCTCAGGAACCGCCTGGAGCAGGCCCGTCGTGATGAAAACGTCGCCGCCGGCGCGCAGCTGCCGGTCGATCTTGGCGGTCAGGTCGGGATCGGTCGCAGCCTGCCGGGTCAGCAGGACCGTCTTCCGGCCCTGCGGGAACGAAGGATACATGTCCATCGGCAGGCCGATCATGCCCAGGTAGTTCTGCAGGAACTCCTCGCCGGTGGCATGGAAGACCTTGTAGGAATGGATGCCGACCGGATTGCCGAGCTGGCCGACCAGTTCGTCCGCCTGGCGGAGGACGACGTCGGCGATCCGGGCCATGGTCGTCGGCGTGACCGTTTCCTTTCCGCGCTGGAACGGAGCAGTCATCGCGTCATAGTCCCAGCTGGTTCCCGTTCCCTGCCAGCGGCCGCGGTACATCGGATTGAGGCGAACGTCCAGCAGCTGGTTGTACGCGAAGAGCATCACATCGCGGCCCTTGGCGATTGCGGTCAGGAACAGCTGTTCGGCATAACGGTCCATGCTCATGGTAATGCCGCCGGAATCGACCCAGCCGCCGCCGTTGCGCCCTCCGGAGATATTCTCGAAGTAACGCATGACGTTATAGCTCAGATAATTCTGCAGATGCTGGGCGCCGGACGGGTCACGGGTCTCCGTACCGGTCCATACTCCGTCGAAGATCTTCGGCCCGTCTTCCAGGTTGAATCCCAGTCCCTGGAAATGGTCATACCAGTTCGGGTACTTGATGATGACCTGGACCTTCGGGTTGACCGCCTTGGCGGGAGCGACGACCAGGTTGCGACCGGCCTCGTTCATCAGCGCCAGCCGGTACTCCGTCCAGGTCCGGTTGCCTTTCGCCTCGATCTCGACATCTTTCTTGCTGCTGGTAAAGAAGAAATCATCCAGCAGGAATTCATCGAAATGGCGGGCGGTATGCTCCGCAACCTTCTTGACCCAGGCCCGGTCCTCCGGATTGGAATAACTGAAGGTTTCGAAATCGTTGGGCTCGCTGATGGTGTAGGTTATACCGCCGGCTACTTCAAGTCCCTGCTTCAGGAAGAAGGACTTGGCTTTCTCGAGGATCGCATCGTCGACAAGCAGCATGTCCCGGTGCGTCTCCAGATAGATCTTGTCGACATCCAACTGGCTGGAAATGGTCTTCCAGCTGGATTCGAGCCACTCGGTATCCTTCATCTTCTCCACCTCATAGGCGCGGACATAGACGGATACCTTGAAATTCTTGTGGCGGGCCTGTGTCGGAGCGGCAAGCAACAGGGCGGAGGCCAGCAGAAGGAGGGTCTGACGAAGTGCAGTCATAGCTTGGATCATTGGTTATTAATGAGGGAGTGTCATCTAGGAGTGGGAGCGGTCCAATCCGAGTTCCGGATGGCGGTCGGAAGTGCGGGCGAAGAGCAGCGCAATCGCCACGGCGGCGATGCACAGGAGCACGAACATGATCTCGACCCGGACGGGACCGGCGGCTGTGCCGGCAGCGGCGGCTGCACTGCCGAGGATGGCGCCGGCCAGCCACTTGAAAGAGAGCAGGCCTAGGTTCTGGACCCAGTAGATCAAGGAATACGTCGTTCCGAGCACCTTGTCCGGAACGATCTTCGGCACGCTCGGCCACAAGGCGGCCGGTACCAGGGAATAGCCGAATCCGAGGAAGACCATGCTGAGGTAGCCGTAGAACGGTACGCCGGCCGGGGCAAAGGCCAGCAGCAGGTGGGCGATCAGGGCGAGGATGGAGCCCAGGATCATCCAGCGGGTTCCCTTTCCCTTCTTGTCCACGAGCAGGCCGAACAGCGGCGCGAAGACGACCGTGGAGAACGGAAGCATGGAGACCATCCAGCCGGCCGTGGCGGCAGGAATGCCGAACCGGGGGATCAGGATCGCTCCGGCGAACTTCTTGAAGGCGATGATGCTGCTGTAGAACAGGACGCACAGCAGGCCGAGCATCCAGAAATTCTTGTTCTTCAGGACGCCCCAGACGTCGGCCAGCTTGAACGGGTCTTCCGCGGCGACCTGTGCGGCGCCATGAACCTTGTCGTACCGGGCATCCAAGGCCACGAACACGGCCCAGAGGATCAGGCCGGCAGCCATGAGCCCCACGCCGAAGACGGCGGGACGGGCGGTCTCCGCCAGGGAATAGACATGGCCGGCATTTTCCACGACGAGGCGCGGCGACAGGACTAGGGCGACGGCCGTACCCAACCGGGCGATGGCCAGCTGGAGTCCCATGGCCAGGGCCATCGGGCCGTCTTTGAACCACTTGGCGATCGAACGGGTCACGGCCGTGCCGGCAATTTCACTGCCGAGGCCGAAGAACATGCAGCCGGCATAGGCCAGACGCAGGGATTTGGCCGGCGGGAAGCCGGCGGTGATGGCATAGAGGACCAGCAGGGCGCCGCCGGCCATCATGCCGACGAAGATGGAGCCGGTCACCCGGACGCCCCACTTGTCCAGCAGGATGCCGCAGACGACCAGTCCGCCGAAAACGCACAGCAGGCTGTAGCCGCTCGTATACAGGCCGTATCCGGCGGCATCCCAGCCCAGCGCCGTACGGGACGGGTCCTCGAACAGATAGGAGATCGTCGAAAACATGTCGTCGAAAAAGTACGACGCGAACATTGGAACGACAAGACAGGCCAGTGCTATCCAACACACTGACCTGTTCCATTTCAGAGTACTCATTTACTTGATATTAGGTTCTTCCAGACCCAGATGCCGCTTGGCATCCAGCGCCTTCAGGTAAAGGGCGATCAACAGGGCGGCCACACCGAAGCAGGCAAAGATGATCAGCGGAACGGTGTAGTTGTACGGGATGAAATCGGCACCGGCGGCCTTGGCGGCGATGACGGCCGGGTTGTTGGCGTTGGAGGAAGCCAGGACGGAACCGATCAGCATCGGGACGAGGCAGAGACCGATGTTCTGGACCCAGAAAATGAGGCAGTAGGCGGAGCCGAGGATCTTCTCGTCGATGATCTTCGGGACGGACGGCCACAGGGCGGCCGGAACCAGGGAGAAGCTGATGCCGAGGACGACGATGGTCGCATAGGCGATGAACTTCGAATGGGTGGCCGGAAGGACGAAGGCGAAGATCAGGTGGCAGACGATCAGGAGCAGGGCGCCGAGGATCAGCATGGTCGCACCCTTTCCCTTCTTGTCCAGGTAACGGCCCAGGAACGGGGTGATGGCGGCGGCACCAATCGGGAACCAGCGGAAAATGTTGGCGGCAGCCTCGGCGGACAGGCCGTTCAAGTTGCACTGGAGCATGTTGGCGCCGTAGCGCTGGAACGGGAAGATGGCGCTGTAGTAGAGGACGCAGAGGAGGGCGACGACCCAGAAACTCAGCGAGGAGAAGATCTTGCCCAGGTCGCTGACCTTGAATTCGTCTTCCGGATTCTTTTCTTCCTTCAATTCGCCGGCTTCGATGAGCTGGGCGTCGAACTTGCGGTCCATGACGCAGAATACCAGGAAGTTGATCAGGCCGATCAGCAGGAGGACGGTGCAGAAACCGACCGGTCCGGCGACGCCTCCCATCTTGGAAGCGAGGATCGGGCTGATGGAGAAGATGGCGAAGACACCGACGCGGGCGATGGCCATCTCAATGCCCATGGCCATGGCCATTTCCTTGCCCTTGAACCACTTGGCGATCGCCTTGGAGACGGTTGTACCGGCCATTTCGCAGCCGCAGCCGAAGATCATGAAACCGAGGGCGGCCATCTTGGCGCTGCCCGGCATGGCGGTCCACCAGCTGCCCAGCCAGTTGCAGAAAGCGGTCGTCTGGAACCAGTCGGAAATGCCGATGTACTTGATGCAGGCGCCGGCCAGCATCATGGAAGCGGAGAGCACGCCCGTAAAACGGATGCCCATCTTGTCCAGGATGATACCGGCCAGGATGAGGAAGCCGCAGACGTTGAGGATGTACTCGGCGCTGGCGTAGGTACCGAAGACGTCCGGGGTCCAGCCGCGCTGCTGCTCGACGAGCGCCTGCAGCGGGGACATGACATCCACGAACATGTAACCGAAAAACATCATCAGGGCGATGAGGATGAGGGCAGCCCAGCGCGCGGCCGGGTTGTCATTCAGAAATCTGTAGATTTTTTCAGACATAGTATGGTTTTTTACATATTTATCCAATCCACCTGCTAATATAGGCATTTTTTATCCATAAACCCTTTCCGAGGTGTATAAAATCGGGGACCGACAGGAAAGATTTTTACTTGTCGCAAGAAATCCGTACCTTAGCCGACCCATATTATGTACGAAATACTAGATACCATCCATACCCCGGCGGACGTCAAGAAACTGGACATTGACGGACTCCGGAAACTGTGTGCGGAGATCCGCGATTACATGGTCCGCTGCTGCGCCGTCAACCCGGGACACCTCGGTTCGAGCCTCGGCGCCGTGGAACTGATCGTCGGCCTCCACTATGTCTATGACGCTCCCGCGGACAAACTGGTCTTCGACGTAGGCCACCAGGCCTATGCCCACAAGATCATCACCGGACGCCGGGAAGCCTTCAAGGGAAACCGGACCCGTGACGGGATCAGCGGCTTCCCCAAACGCGATGAAAGCCCGTATGACGCCTTCGGAACCGGCCACTCCTCGACCTCCATCTCCGCCGCCCTCGGTTTCGCCGAAGCGGCCCGGATGCAGGGACGCGACGAGAAAGTCGTCGCCCTGATCGGCGACGGCGCCCTGACGGGCGGCCTGGCCTTCGAAGGTCTCAACAATGCCGGCAGCAGCGCCGCAGACCTGCTGCTGATCGTCAACGACAACAACCAGTCCATCGACTCCAACACCGGTGCCCTGCACGAGTATCTCCTGCGGGTCACCACCAGCGGAAAATACAACCAGCTCAAGAACCTCATCTGGAACCGCATCGGCGAGGGCCGGCTGCGCGACTGGATGCAGAAAGTGACGAAAGACACCAAGTCCAACCTCGTCCGCAAATCGGGCGGCGCCATTTTCGAGTCCCTGGGCTTCCGGTATTTCGGTCCCATCGACGGCAACGACATCGCCCAGGTCGTCGACATCCTCCGGCGCCTGCACAGCCTGCGGGGCCCGCGCCTGCTGCATGTCCATACCGTCAAGGGGAAGGGCTATCCCGCTGCGGAAGCCGATCCGACGACCTGGCATGCCCCGGGCAAGTTCGATCCCGAGACCGGCATCCGCCTGCCGTCGAACTACAAGGCGGCCCGCTACCAGGACGTCTTCGGAGAAGTGCTCGTCGAACTGGCGCGTTCCGACCGCCGCGTCGTCGGCATCACGCCGGCCATGGCGACCGGCTGCGGCATGAGCCGGCTCGCCGCCGAAATGCCGGAACGTTTCTACGACGTCGGCATCGAGGAAGAACATGCCGTGACGTTCTCGGCCGGACTGGCCGCAGGCGGCATGCGGCCGTTCTGCAACATCTATTCGTCTTTCTCCCAGCGGGCGTATGACCCCATCATCCATGATGTCGCCCTGCAGCACCTGCCGGTCGTGCTGTGTTTCGACCGCGCCGGACTCGTCGGGGAAGACGGTGCCACCCACCACGGCTGCTTTGACCTGGCCGCCTACCGGAGCATCCCCGGGGCCGTCATCAGCGCCCCGCGCAATGAAAAGGAACTCAAGGACCTGATGTACTCCGGACTCGCGGCGGAAAGAGGGCCTTATATTATAAGGTATCCCCGCGGCTGCGGCGAAGGCGTCTCCTGGCGGGAAGAAGCGCCCGTCATCCGGCCCTCCGGAAAGGGCGAGCTGCTGCTCGACGGAACGCGGGTCGCCATCTTGGCGATCGGCCCTTCGGCCAACCGGGCCGTGGAAGCCGCCCTCCGCTGCCGCGAGAAACACGGCTTCACCCCCGCCGTCTGGGACATGCGGTTCCTCAAGCCCATCGATGCGGACATCCTGGAGGAGGCGGCCCGCCGATTCGAGGCGGTCCTGACCGTCGAGGACGGCTGCCTGGCCGGCGGTCTCTTCGGTGCGGTCGCCGAATATATGGAGGCCGGAGACCATGGGATCAAGGTCCATGGCATCGGTATTCCGGACCGTTTCATCGCACAGGACAGGCAGCAGGCGCAGTGGGCGGAATGCGGTCTGGACGCGGACGGCATTTTGCTGGGCGTGGAGCGTTTCTTATGAAAATTATTCGAAAAATTTTTGCAGAATTAGATTTAATGCCTATCTTTGCAATCCCTTTCGGAGATGAATCGGATTAAGCCGATATAGCTCAGTTGGCCAGAGCACGTGATTTGTAATCTCGGGGTCGTGGGTTCGAATCCCTCTATCGGCTCAACAAGGCTTCCG
>CADCRA010000148.1 GCA_902803715.1 uncultured Bacteroidia bacterium | reverse complement strand
ATAGGTTCTTCCGGCAACAAAATGATATGGTATTGTAGTCAGCCCGACTGCCACATCAAAACCATCCACTTGTTGGCCCAATTGGGTAACTTGCGCAGCAGTCGCCGCACCAGTCACCTCCTTCGTCCAGGAGCCGTTGTACTTCAGGATGGCCACCTCGCCCTCGGCCACGACCAGGCTCCCGAAGTTCGTGTAGGTGCCGGCAGTGGTTGCGATGTAGAAAACGTTGCTGTCCGGCGTGCCCGGACTCATGGACGGCGTGGCGATCCCCTTGTAGGACCAGCCGTCGCCAAGCGTCGTCACCGCCTGGTTCAGGACGGTGTTCAGGATCGGCCCGGTGATCTCTTCGTTCCCGTTGGCCTTGATGTTGGCGTTTATCGTCGCCTTCAGGTTGTTGTAGTTTGCCATATCAAAAGTTTATCAGATTATACGAAATGCCAACCCCCACGTATGGGGAAATCCCCTTGCTGCTGAATCCGTAACCGGCCTGGATGCCGACGCCCCAGCGCTTCTTCACCGGGACCGGGACGAACTTGGTGATCTCCGTCGTGGTCATGTAGACCAGCAGCGAGTCAAGGCTCGGCCTGTATCCCGAGACGACCGCCCTGTACAGGCTATCCTCCTCGTAGATCCGCCGCTCGATGGGGACGTCGACCAGCACCGAGTCCACGAGCAGCGTCGTGTCATGTACCGCCAGCTTGACGGTGTCGGTCCTGACGAGATAGCGGTCCACGAAAACGGGCCTGTCGCGCATTATCGTGTCACGGACGACCAAGGTGTCCACTTTCTCGATAAAGTCCTCCACACGGTCCGGAACACGCGAAAACCAGCCTGCAAGGAATCCCATGCAGAGCACGGCGGTCAGCGTAAGCAATAATCTCTTCCCGTTCATTTCCCGAGGTAATTTCGGACGGCCCAGAAAGCCGCCATGGCTACATGTTCTTTGGTGTCTTGCCTGAGGAGGAAGGCACACTCTTCACGGTTGTCGTAAAACCAGTTCTCAAGAAGGACCGCCGGGCACCGAGTCTTACGTAGGATGTAGAAGTCTGCCTCGTAGTCCTGATCTCCATCGGTCCGCTCAGTGCGGAAACGGGCGTCCGGGAACTCGGTTCTGAAGGAGTCGTACATCCTCTCGGCAAGTCGGTCCGACTCCGTCTGGCCCACGGTAGTGTAGCAGGACCAGCCACGCGCCTGCATCCACCTGGAGCCGTCTCCGGCGGCGTTGGCGTGTATGCTGATGAGGATGCAGTCGCCCTCTTCCTTCCAGACCTTGTTCGCCCGGTTGACGCGGGTTTTGAGGCTGACGTCGTTCGTTTCCGGGACGAGGAGCCTCGCGTCGAAGCCGTCGTCGCAGAGGATGTCGCAGAGGATCTCCGCGACCTCCCGGTTCCAGAGGTACTCCTTGAACCTTCCGTCCGGGGATCTTTTTCCTGGGGTCTCGATTCCATGGCCGTTGTCGATTAGGATGATCATTCCGTCAGTCTCTTGGCGAAGGGTTTCACGGCGGGCCATCCGAACACGGCGAGCCCGAGCACGAAAAGGATGAAGCCGGCGCGGTGGAAGTGCAGCAAGGCAACCACCGGACCGGAGATGCAAAGGAGGTAGGCGAAACATACCAGCGCCGCTATGACCTTATTCCTGTCCATTCTCCATGTCGTTTATGTACTTCCGGGTGTCCGTCCGGAACTGTTCCATCTGGTTCCTGAAGTACATGGTGACTCCGAAGACGGAACCGGCGTAGATCAGGGCCTGCCCCAGGACCCACAGGACCGAGTCGGAGATCTCGCCCGTGGGAGGCACGATGAAACCGGCGATGGTCATCCCCCAGCCGGCGATGAAGGCGCAGATGGCTGTGATGTATGCCGCAGTCTCGCGTTTGTCCTTTGCGTTTTTCATTTGCTTAGTAGATTAAGAAGTCGGAACTGAAGTCGCTGGAGTAGTCAGGGAGCGTGACGGCGCACTGGCTGTCCACGGGAACCTGCAGCACCACGTTGGTGAACACGCCGGCACACTCGTCCGTGAACCGCTGGTTGAAGGTCGTGAACGTCCAGACGCCCCCGGGATAGATTCCGGAAGCGTCCAGCGCCCTGATGATGTTGTCGAGGGTGTCGACGCCCACGGACTGGATCTCGGTCTCGTTGGACCGGTCCTCCATGAGCCTGTCGACGTAGAAGAACGTGAAGGAGAACTGGCGGAGGGATGAGTCGGCAGAGGCCGAGTGCTCCCGCTGGAGCCAGCCGAAGACGCCGTACAGGACGGACGGCACCGAGTTCAGACGGAAGATGTCGTTCCGCACGATCATCTTCACCGCCGGCTGCTTGGCCGCGATCCGCTCGACGGCCTGTATGGTATCGTAGAGCGTCATCTCGTCTTCCTCCCTTCACGGCCGCGTGCACCGCCCAGCCACAGGCCGCAGGTGGCTGCGGAATACAGGTTGCTCTTGATCCGGCGGCAGGTGCACTCGTCCAACTCCGGATACGACGTCCGGTTGTTCAGCAGGTAGTTCTGTAGGGCATAGCAGCAGGCGTCGGCCTTCGCCTGGTAGTAGTACTGCTGCTTCGCAATCTCGTCCTGCGTCACGACCTGCAGGTTCTGGTCGGTGCTCTTTGCGACGCCGAAGTTTGTAACCTTGTATGATACTTTATTCAAAGCCTCGACCACCGTCATGTAGGCGAGGTAGTCCTGGCAGCGATCGAGGAGCGTCTTGTACGCGCCGTACTCTTCGTTGTTGATAGATCCGCCGGCAACGAGGGCCTTGAGCGTGTCGAGCAGGCAGTCGCCGAGGATGGAGCGGAGCCCCATCTCCTGGGCTTCGCGGATAGAGGTCAGCATGTACTTTCCGGCAAGGTTGTCGGAGATGGCCGTCACGGTCTTGACGTAGGCCTCGGAGGTGAGAAGGATCTGGGTCGCCATGGCTTATTCTTCTACAGGTGCAACATAAGGGAGACCGAGGATCTTGGCGACGCTTTCGTCATCGAGGCCGAACAGGACCTGGAGCGTGCCCTTCTTTTGGTCCATGCTCAGGAAAGTGCTCTGCACGACTTCCATCATGGCCTGCGTACCACCGACGCCGAGTTGAGCGGCGAGGGTTGTCGTGCTGTCATTGTCTCCCATGGAGAACGGGGTGATGGACAGGACGCCTTTCTCACCGTAAATCCGGTCGTAAGCGTCACCGATGATCTGCTGGACGGGTATTACCCTGGTACGGTTGTAGAGTTTGAAACTCTCGGCGTACTCGTCATTGCTGAATCCATTCCCGTCGGTTGGGAGGCCGAACAGGTTCGGCGTAGCGGCGAAGGACGTGAAGATCTGCTGCCGGACATGCTTGGCAAGGGCTTCGTAGCGTGCGCCGAAATCTTCCGTCTTCGGGACGTCGATGGTTGTCGCGCTCTCCTTGTTGTCGTTCCAGCAGTACATGACACGTGCGCCATTATGCGGTCCGCCGAATTTCTCGTCCGCGTTTGCTTCCACCTCTTCCTTGATATTGTCATCCGGGACGCCGTTGTTGAAGTTGATCACCATCGACGGCGTGAAGCAGTTCTGGATCGACGATAGATGGAAGTCGGCGATGCAGCGCTCGGTCTCGCATGCCTTCACGGCTGCGCCGTATGGCGGGAACGGGTAGACCTGCGTATGGGTGTTCTTGACGAACACGACGGTCGACGCCTGCCTGTTCCGTTCTTCCTCGGACAGTTGCGCCCACTTCTTCTCCAGTCCCGGGATGAAGGCCGGATAGAGGACCGTGCTCTTCCTCCCGCCCTTCTTCCAGTCCTCGCAGTACCAGAACACGTTGCAGTCCTTGTTCGTGCGGAGATAGCGCATGTCAAGGTAATAGATCTCGGCGACGTTCCCGGTGAAGTCACGGATGACCTGAAGGGCGAATCCTCCATAAGTCTCCCAGTCCCTTGCAAGGTCGGATACCTGGGAGCGGATGTCGTCCCCGCGGTTGTTCATTTTCCCTTCGGTCAGATCTTCGCGGAGAGGCTTGATTTCGATGTCATCACCGCAGATGAAGTCCACGGTGCCGGATATAATACTCGCAAGCGTCGGCACGTCCTTGACGAGCCCGGCGAGATAGTCCGGGTAGGCGTTCCCGTCGCCCCACTGGATAATGTCCTTACCCATGAGCGGCTTTTCCGTCGGCAGGACGATGTTCTGCTCAAGGTAGGGATCAATCGCGGCGAAGGATATGTTCGCCCGTGTTTTCTTTTCTTCTGCCATATCTTATTCGTTATCGTACTGCTTGAAGGTCGGCTCGTCGCCGTGCTCCTGGTATTCTACACCGACCGGGCCGTTCACTTCCGGCCAGATTATGCAGACGCCCTTGGCAATCTGCTCCGGAGTATGCCCCAGCCGGATAGGATAGAGCGCATACTCGTATTCTCCCGACTGCACTCCTTCCGGGAGGGTGAACGTCACGAGGTAGTATTTCCTGGACGGGCTTCCCTCGCGTGCATTCACGCTGAAGGTCGTGTTGTCGACCGTCGAGCGGAAGACCATGTTGCAGATGATGTCGAGGCCGACCACCTGCCACCCGTCCTCGCCACGCTTCGGGATGTAGACCGACTGCCGCTGCCTGTTATTGTTCAGATAGATCATATAGACCGCTTTTATGGGAAATCCCCGAAGGCCGATTTTCGTAAACAAGAAAGCCCCCGCGATGTGCAGGGGCTCTGATGGTGTGCGGTTCAGGTTACGCGGGCAGGAGCCCGTCGATGATGCTGGACAGGACCTCGTACGGGAGTTCGGCGCTGTCGTCGTGAAGGGTGATGCTGTAGCCGTTGCGGTCGGCGATGGCGGTGCCGGTATTAGCGTCACCTGCGCCGGCGTTGACCGGGTGGTCATAGCCGAGCAGCCAGAACAGGCCGTTCGCGTCCTTCACGATGACGTACAAGTCATTCACGGCGAGGGCGGTCATCTCGATGCGCTTGGCGGTCTCCATGCGGCTGAAGACGAGGACCAGGTCCGTGCCGACGTATTTGGTGCCGTTCTCCGCGCTGATGTTGTACGTGGAGGTCATGCTCGCGGTGCCGCGGTTGAACTGGTAGACCTGGAAGGTCTTGCCGCTCGCCATGGTGATCGCGCTCACCTTGCCCTCGGTAAGGGTCACGGCGCTCACGTCCTCACGGTTGGCGATGTAAACCTCGGCCACGCCGCCCATGTTGCCTTTGCAGTCACGGGCGATTCCGGAAAGAGTCTGGGAACAAGACATATTGCGATTCGTTTTTATTCGTTACTGAAAAGGGGCAGGGCGTTGCAGGCCCCGCCCCCGTTTTGTAGATTAGTTCAGAGTCCCAGCCGTTTAGGCGGTCGGTACCGGTGCAGCGGCGAAGGTGCCGAGGGCGACCTGGTCCGGGAAGGCGATCTGGACACCGCTGTTCCACAGGACCTCCAGACGGAAGGTGCGGTTGTCCTGGCTCCACCACATGTCGACGTCCTCGTTGTCGTTCTGCATGTCGCAGCCGTAGTAGAGGTTCGCCGGATAGGTGCCGAGGATCTTCAGACTGCCGGCGAGGCCGAGGGTCTTGACGACCTTGACGTCGGTGCCAGGGAGCAGGAAGTATTCCAGGTTCTCGTTGCCCGGGTTGTAGTGGAAGAAGTTCTTCGCAACCATGTCCTGCATGAAGGCGCGGAAGATGGCCGGGGAGACGTAGATCTCAGCGCCACGC
Source organism: uncultured Bacteroidia bacterium (assembly GCA_902803715.1). Taxonomy (GTDB): domain Bacteria; phylum Bacteroidota; class Bacteroidia; order Bacteroidales; family UBA932; genus Cryptobacteroides. The sequence goes on along the minus strand of CADCRA010000148.1, from coordinate 12,387 downwards.
TCGAGAGCGTTCTCGGTGAGGGCGTTGTAGACGGCGAGGACACCTTCGTAGGCGGTGGAACCGCTGGCGATGGATACCGGGACGACACCGGTAGCGGAACCGGCGATGGTGATGAAGCCGTCGATCCACTTCTTGACCGGGTCGGTGGTGGCGGTCTTGTCGCCGAGCCAGATCATCTGCTCGATCTTGCGGTTGATGCCGTCGACGATGCCGTCCATCAGGTACTGCTCGAAGGGCAGTTCGTGCTCGGTGGCGTTCAGGCGGACAAGGTACTCAGCATATTTGCCGAGAAGGTTCTGAGGGCAGATTTCCATCTGCACCTTGATGGCCGGTGCCTCGATGAGACGCTCGGAAATGGTGGCGGTGCCGGCACCGGTGAATCCGCAGTCAGATCCGTCGGCGAAGACGGGATCGACGTCGAAGATGTGCAGGTGCTCCTTGAACTTGACACCAGTCTGGATGGAGATACGCTCGCGGGTGCCGCGACCGAAGACCACGTTTTTGATGAGCACGTCCTTGGACTGCTCGATGTAAGCGGTCAGGCCGCTCACGACGAAGTTAGTGTAAGCCATTGTTGATGGTGATTTAGTTGGTTTTACTTGTTGAAATAGCGGGCGAGGCGGTCGATTCCCTTGTTGCCGGTCTTCGGCATCGCGGAGGCGGTGACCACTTCCTCGTGGGCGGGTTTTGCAGCAGGCTGGCGCTTGAGTTCAGCGAGCTGTTTCTTGAGGTCGGCGATCTGGCTGCGGAGGTGTTCGGTCTCTGCGCGGAGTTCCTCTTCGGCGGGGGTCTCTTCGGGAGCGACCTCGGCCTCGGCATCACGGATCTCAGAGACACGGCCTTCGACTACGACGATGACCTTGCCGTCCTCGGTGCGGTACTCACCGTCCGGGGCAGGAGTCAGTCCTTCTTCACCCTCTACGAAGACTTCACGGCCTTCCTCGAGGTCGTTCTCGCCTTCCCAGATGAGTGCGCCGCCGTCGGTCTCGACGCGGCCCATGCGCTGCTCTTCTTCCGCCGGTTTCTCGGGTGCCACCTCTGCTTCCGGGTCACGGATCTCCGCGACCTTGCCTTCAGCCACGACGATGGTCTTGGCGTCAGCGGTCACGTACTCTCCGTCCTCGGCCGGGGTGCGGTTGCCCTCTGCATCCTCGACGTAGACGAGATCGCCTTCCTTCAGGTCCTCGTCACCGTCCCATGCCAGGACACCACGGTCGGTGCTGACGTTGCCGAACTCGGCGAGAAGCCGGACCAGCAACTGCTTTACGGAATTGATTTTCTTCATTTCGGTATTGGTTTGGGATTGAAAAATCTCGGTGTTCTCCTCGATGGCCTCGACCTTCTCGACGTCCTTCTCGGGGACCATGTCGAACACGCCCTCCAGGCTGAAGCCCTTGTACGTGCCGGCCTTCACGGCCTCCCAGATCTCGTCGTTCACGATGTGGAACTCGGCGAACAGGCTGCCGTCGGCGATTCCGTCAAAGCCTTCCACGCTCACGCCGTCGCCCTTGATGAACCACTGGACAAGCTGGACGCCTTCCACGTCGGAGCCTTCCTCGTGCATCAGGTTGACGTCGTTCTGGCGGGATTCGGCCAGGTACTTCTCAGCCATGCGGCGGATGGTGTCGGCCTTGTAGATCACGTAGTACTCGCCCATGTCCGGGGAGATCCTGTAGATCGGAAAGTCACTCCGCATGATGCAACCTCTGACCAGGCGCTTCTCTTCGTCCTGGACGGAGTACATCTGCGGCCGGCGCTGCTTGTCGAAAGCCATGAAGTCGCTCATGACAGCCGGGTCGTCGACCAGGGAGATCTTGAACATGCCGGTCTCCGCGTCCGTGACCAGGGCCTCGAACACGGGGATGCCGTCGATGTTGATTGTCGTCATACTATTGCGCTTTTACGGGTAAATCCCCTTTTGCCGAATCTTGTAACATACCACGTCAGAAGGACGTCTCGGTAGCGAGCACGCGGCGGGAATTTGCGGCGGCCTCCAGGTCGGAGTTCAGGATGTAGACCCGCTGGTCGGACGCCATCTGGTTGAGCCGGTCTTCCTCGCTCGCGCTGGTAATCGTACGCACCTGGGAGACCTGCGGCGTGATGGCCGGGGCGGAGACGGTAGGGACCGCCGTCCCGGACGCGGACGCCGATGCGCTCACGTTCTGGCTCTTGATCTTGGCGATGTTGGCCAGGCCGGTGGCGACCACTGCCGCAGCGTTGATGGCACCGACGATAGGGCCCATCGGGACGCCCAGGGACTGCGCCGTCGAGTAGGCGGTCGTCGCGCCCTGGTACATGTCGATCGTCGCGGATGCGATGCGCAGGTTCTTCGCGCGTCTGGCCTCCTTCTCGGTGACCTCCGTCCCGGACTCAATCATGTCCGCGAGGGAGCCCATGATACCGGACATACCCGCGACGGACTGCGCCAGGCCCGACTTGAAGTTCTCGCGGCGCTGCTCGTTCTCCTGCCGGGCCTTTTCCTCGGCCTTGAAGGACTCCTCCCACATGGCATTGATCTCGTCGGCGAGGGCCTTCGTCTCGGCATCGATCTCCGATTCTATCTCCTTGGTAAACTTTTCACGCTCGCTCCTGCGCTTGTCAGCCCGGGCGTCTATCTCCCGCTCAATCTTGTCGAACCATTCCTTCCATTTCTCGTATGCGCTCTTCCCGGCCTTGTCACCGATCTTCTTCCCAGCGTCTTCCGCCTTCTTCTGCACGGGCGTGCTGGCGAGGCCTTCGAGGAACTGCTCGCCGACCTTCTTGCCTTCCTCGAAGTTGGTAGCGAACGAGAAGCCCTTCTTCCAGGCGTCGCCGATGCCGTCGATCGCCGTCTTCGCAGAAGCGGCCGCCTCCTTGAACTGGCCCTTGAAGACGTTTCCCATGACGTTGCCCAGCCCCTTCGCAGCATCGATGACGGTGCGGATCGGAGTGAGGAGGAACTGCAGGATGGCGTTGCCGACGCCGACGGCACCGACCACGATATTCTTCATTCCCTCGATGACCTTCGGCATGAACGGAGTGACCCAGTCGATGATTTGCACCACCCATTCGCCGACCTTCGCAAGGGCCTGCTGCACGAGATCCAGTGCCGGCTTCATCGCGTCCAGCACCTTCTTCAGCGAGTCTGTGACGTTCTTGTTGTCCTTCAGGCTTTCGGTGATCTTGATGATGATCGGAGCCAGGAGGCCGGCCATGCCGAGGATGGGCTGCTTGCCCATAAGGCTGAGGGACTTCGTCACGTCATCCAGCGGGCCGCGGATAGCCTTCAGGCCGGACGGGAGGTCCTTCACGATAGACTTCATGTCCACCGCGGCCTGGCTCAGATAGTCGCCGACGTTGCGCTGGAAGTTTCCGCGAAGGGCGTCGAGGGCCTTCAACTGCTGGTTGATGTCGAGGATCTGCTTTCCAAGGTCGACACGCTTCGCCGCGTCTTCGGTGGCACGGAACTGCTGCGTCAGGTCGGCCATCTGTTTGACCAGGGAGTTGTAGGAAGTACCCGCCCCGCGGGCGTCCTTGGTCAGGCGCTTCAGGGCGTCCTCCTGGGTCTCCCCCTCTATGGACGTCGCGTGCATGGCGTTCTTCAGCGCCGCTTGCGATTCCTGCAGGCGCTCCAGCGTCTTGCCATACTCTTCCGACCCAATCGGGAGTTTGTCAAGTTCTTTCTTGTATTCCGTGACGTTCTTCTTCAGGTCGGCAATACTCTTGACAGCCTCGTCAGTATTGACCTTGAAGATGATTTCGGGTTTCTGCTCTGCCATGGTCTATTCTTGTCCGTTTAGGTAGTTGTTCTTGTCGTGCACCTGGACGAACTCGCACTCGGTCGGTCCGTAGGTGGTCAGGGAATGGTTGGTGATCTTGTTCAGCGCCCACAGGGAGCCGTCGTAGTAGTAGAACTTCCGCAGAAGGTCCTGCCCGACCTGGAGCCCGGAAAGGTCCACCTTGCAGATCATGACTTTCGTGTCCTTGCTGTATCGGTCCTCCATGTACTTCTTCCAGCACCGGAGGTAGATCGTGCAGGCCCGGTTCGACGTGTACATGGCGTTCAGCATGTTCTCCGCGGGGATGCCGAAGTCATAGCCCCAGTCCACCGTGTAGCCGCCGGCCCTGTAGTTGCCGTAGCGCTGGAAGATCGGTATGCGGATGCCGTCCTCCGGTCCGGGGTCGAGCAGCCAGCATGGCGTGCCGTCGTTCAGGGCGTCCATGGCCGTGACGTCATCGGTCAGCTTGAAGTGTTCGTAGGAGTTCCAGCCTTCCCGGGAGACAAGGATGTCGGCACCGTCCACGGCCTTCCCGTCCGCGGCGTGGAACTGCATCTTGCGGGCGAGGGCTACGTCCTCGCCGGGCTGGTCTCCGTAGTAGGTGATCGATGCGGATGTGGATGGCGGCGTGATGTCGAAGTCGTGCGAGCCGCCGCCGGCGGACCACAGCGCATACTTTCCGCCGAAGTCGATGAACGGGGACGGGCGGAAGACGCCGCCCTCGGTGATGTAGTTCCAGTAGGCGTTGCTCTCCAGGACGGTCACCCCGCTGCGGAAGGCGTTGCCGGAAAGGAGCGACACAGCCGCGACGTCGAAATCGTATCCGGTGTTCACCCGCTGGATGCCGTATTCCCGGCCGTACAGTGCCTTGTATTCGTCGGCGTAGGCTCCGCCTGCGGAAGGCAGTGAGAAGTCGTACCAGCGGGCCGCAAACGCGAACGGGGAGACGGTGATCTCTTCCTTGTCCACGCGGCTCGTCAGGTCGATGGTCTCGTCCTCGTACAGGGCGTTGCGCCGCAGCAGCGTGACCTTCTTCTCGGCCGGGTCGGTGACGAAGTACAGGCCGAAGATCTTGGCGAAGGAGATCAGGTAGTCGGCCGGCGTCTTCTCGGTTGTCAGCAGCATGGCCTTGGTGAAGTGGGCACCGCTGCGCAGGTTCTGCTTCTCAGTCTTCGAGACCGAACCGGATTCCACGGACACGGTGACCGCAAGGGCGTCGACCGGTTCGGAGTAACTCTTGTAGAACCGGGGGCTGGCGGATGCGACCGCGGACGTGCTGTCGATCTCCACCGAGCCGCCCCTGTAGGCCTTCGACGACACGATGTACGGATGGACCTCGACGATGTAGTAGGCCACGTCGTAGCCTTCCGCCGCCAGGGCGATGGGAACGGTCCGGAATGCGCCCAGGAACTTCGTCCAGGTGTCGTCCAGCCTCTCGCCCCACATGTCGTCCAGCGGGTAGGTCGGAGTGAAGCCGCACTCGGCGGCAAGTTCCTCGACGGTGAAGTTCCGCCCCAAGGCACGTTGGTCCGCGCTCATGTCGGCGATCACGGAAACCTTGCTGCCGCCGACGGCATAGCCGTTTGAGTCATAGGCGACGAGTTGCACGAAGGAGATGCAGTCCCGCTTCGCCCAGCCGTAGGACGCCATCTCGTCGGCGTGTTCCACGGCGTACTGGTCGGTGATGGCGGACAGGGACGTCACCAGGCGCAGCGACATGTAGGCCGTAACCTTCGTACCGGACGGGATCGTCCCGTTGATGTTGTACTTGGCCACGCCGTAGCCGGTGCTGTAGGATTCGTATGTCAGCGTCAGGCCCGTCGTGATCTCCTTGCCGGAGTAGAGCGCCGGGAGCGTCGGAAGCGTCTTCCATGCGTTCCGGTAGACGAACTGCGTGTCGTTGACAGCCGCGGCGTCGAACACGTACCCGTTCTTCTCGGCCTGCCTAACGATGGCATCGAAGAAGGCCTTCATCGAGAGCACCGGGCGCTGCAGGTAGGAGCGCATGTCCTTGACCGCCCACTGGTCGTAGTTCTTCGGCAGCGTGACGAGCGTGTAGCCGGAAGGGTCGGGCCCGTACTGGGTGCCGCCTTCCGTCCTCGACCCATCCAGCCCCGTCAGGGCGGGAGTCGCCAGCCCCTTGTTCGCGGAGAAGTTCTCCGGCGTCCCTTCGTAGGCCGGCATGAAGTTGATCACCTGCCACTTTCCGGGCGTGTCGTTGTCCATGGCGTCCCACGCTTCCTGCACGGTCGCCGCGTTGATGTCGAAGTCCAGTTCGGTCGCAGGATCTGCCGAGCCGAGGTAGTCCAGATCCGCCAGCGTCTTCTTGCTGCCATCGGGGTTGTACGACAGACCATAGAAGAAATCGCCGAGGCCTCCGTACAGGTTCACCTTGTATTCGCGGCAGAACGGGCCCTTCCTGACCACTTCGTCGAGTTTCAGGTACCCGCTTTCGAGGACGGCACCGTCCGCGCCGTAGAGGATGAAAGGCGTCCTTTTCGAGGCGTCGAACTGGGCACCGGTGGAGCCGCCTGCAAGGGCACGGCGGTCGGACCGCCACATGGCTCCGAAGATGGAGTTGTTCCGGCACGTGCCCGGCAGCGTAACCTGCTGCGAGAACGAGTTCTTGACGATAGTGGGATTGCTCAGATCCTCCGCCGTGTAGTTCATCAGCAGGAAGGAAGTGTCGGCCAGGTCCGCCTTGCGGCCTCCGACGTACAGGGTCACCTTGCGTCTCATCGTCTTGCGAACTTCTGGGCCACCTCGACAGTGATGGCATACTGGACCGGCTGACGGCCGGAGGTCTTGAAGGTCTTGTACTCGGTCTCCGTGTCGGTGATCACCACGGGCGTCATCTCGCCGGAATCGATGTCGTACAGGTAGACGTCGGTGGAGTTCAGCAGGTGGTGCATCATCAGGCCGGCGTCGTCAGAGAGCAGGCCGGCGTCGTCAGAGAGCAGGCCGGTGTTCAGGACCCAGGACTGCTTGTATTCGTTGATGTAGTTCCGGACGCCCCTGTTCTGGACGCTGCGGTTGTCATACTCGACGTCCACGTTCCCGCGCTCCAGGACGTCCGTCCGGCGGCAGATTCCATCCAGCAGGAAGGCGTCATAGCCGCCGTAGGCGTTCTTGTAGTACAGGGCGTATCTCCCGCAGTCGGTGACGACCTGGTAACGGGCGTTACCGATGACCACGTAGTCCACGTCGGTCCACGCTGTGAGGTTGAACACCGCGGTGCCGGAACCGGCTGCCGTCGTGTGGCGGGCGAAGTCCGCGTTGAAGTCGCTGCTGAAGTCGGCGCTGATGGCGATCGGCACGATGACCGTCGCGGTAGTCCCGTCCTTGTAGTGGATCTCCATGCTCACCTGGGACGCACCCACGGCCGTGTAGGGAATCCACATGCGGACGTCGATCCTGCCGTTGATGGGGAACGACAGGCCCATGGTCGCCGCGTCGTAGGAGCGGTCGTAGGACCAGTCGTCGAGGAACTGCACGGTGTCGGCGGCGGTCCAGGTCTCGTTGGCCTCGTCGTAGTACTCGACGTAGAAGGTCAGCGGCAGGCTCATCGAGGACAGCGTCGCCTGGGTGAGGTTGAGCACCACGCCGGAGAAGTAGTCGGCGCAGACGTCGTTGATGCGTATCTCGGTTGTCAGGGTGTCGGGGCGCTGGTAGGCCTTGCCCTGGTAGATGATCTCCCCGGCGGCATCGTCCAGCCGGATGCGGTACAGGACACCGTCGGCCGTACCGAGGGAGACGTAGTAGTCTTTCCAGATTGGCTCCATGGAGGATTTCGTTTTACGGGAAATCCCCGACGGGGCCGGTTTCGTAAATGAGAGGCTATTCCCAGTCGATGACGGACTCGTCCATGAACTTGACGATGTACTGGTAGAGATCCTGCCGCAGGGCCTCCTGGATCTTCTGCACGTAGAGCGGGATTACGGCGTCCTTGGTCTTCTGCAGGTCGTGGGTGCCCTCGATGCCTCGGTTCACGATCTTCCGGGTGATGAGGTACGCCAGCGACTTCTGACTCGGGATCTTGCCGTTCCCCATGGGACGCGGGATGACCGGCTTGATCTCAATCCAGCGCGAGATGAACGGGAAGGCCTTCCAGCCCGGGTTCCCGTACTGCCCTGCCGGTGCGATGCCCTCCTCGACGTACTTCCAGTAGTCGTTCATCGACAGGGTGCCCACGAACGTCTGGCCGTCAAGTTCCACCTTCGCCTCGATGGAGTCTACCAGGCGCAACTCGCTGCCGAGGGTCGTGAAGTGGCCCTCGTCCATCAGGTGGTCACGGTAGTTCCGGCGGATCTCTTCGGCAAGTTCCTCCAGGACCGCCCGCGTGTTGTCAAACGAAATCAGTTCTTCCATGTCAGTGCAGTTTTTGCCACTTCTCCCGCTCGGCTTCCTCCCATGCCGTCTTGTCCTTGATGTAGGCCAGCACGTTCAGGAACTCCAGCGCCGGCTTCTCAAGCGCAGCATCCCAGGGGCAGCCGATGGTCGAGGCGAACCGGTCTAAGTTGTAGACCCACCCCCAAGACTCTGCAAACGTGCCTCCATCAGCCTCACCTGTTTCAGCGCCGTCTCCTTCTCCGTCCCGTCCTTCATCTTCAGTGCCCGGCGCTTCAAATAGGTTAGGGAATCCTTCAGAAAGGCGGCGTACTGCGAGAAAAAAAAAGCGACGATGTCCAGGACGTCCGCGACGCTGAGGTTGTCCCTGATTGCCCGCTGGACGTCGGCCACGTCGTACCCGTCGCCGTACTTCTTCCCGGCCGGGACCAGCACCACGGAGACGATCTCCACGATGTGTGGCTCGGTGCCCTTGCCGGCGTAGGTCTGGTAGTCAATGAACTGCGCGGCGGTCATCTTGGTCCAGTCCGCGAACGGCCTCAGGTCGTAGCCTCCGACCTTGTAGGACGAGGCGCACCTGCCGGATGGCTGGTACTCCCGCTGCAGGAAATCCGAGGCCACCACGGCCCTCTGATAGTCCGCTATGGGCATGTTCAGGATCTCGTCGTCGGTGGTGCCCGAGAGCAGGGCGAGGATGCGCACCTGCTTGGCGAGTTCGTCCATGGATGCGTCCTGCGACGCTTCGCAGATGTCGAGGTACAGCCCGACGGGGAGTTGCTTGTAGGATGTGATCATATTCTTCTTCGTGCAAATGAGATGTTGTAATTCCCGACCCGCTGCGAGCCCCTGAGAGCGTCGAGGGCCAGCATGGTCGAGATGCAGTTGTCATCGTGCAGGCCCTGCGGGGCGTTGTACGAGACGTTGTTCGTCTTGGGGTTGTAGGTCGCCTCGTAGGCCGCTAACTGGGCCAGCAGCCCCTGGTCATCCAGCAGGGTGATCTGCCTCTGCTCCAGGGCGACCTGAAGTTGGTTCACCAGTCGCACCTTCTCTGCGTTGGTGGTGGAGAATGGCTCGATATGGATGGAGCGGTCGCCGCGCTTGTCCATCTCGTCACGCAGCAGGGCGATCATCGGCGTGCCGATGGAGTTGGACTCGGCCTTGATGGACCGGATGCGCCCGGCGTTCAGGTGGACCAGGTCGGCGATGAACCGGGCCTGCTCGAAGGTGGACTTGTCGTTGAAGTAGTCGATGGACTCCATCTGCCCGCGCTCGTTGAAGGAGCACACGGACGTGTAGTCTCCGCCGGCACCGCTGCCCCAGTCTATCCCGATGTACAGGTGCCCGGTCTTCTGCGGCGCTGCGACGCATTCCTTCAGGTTGGTGAACAGGACGGCATCGGAGTCGAGGAACTCGCCCAGATACTCGGTCGTGAACTGTGCCCGCGGCATCATGGTCCGGTACTGCTCCAGTTTCTCCGGTGCCAGCATGAAGGACGTGTCGTAGTCGTTGAAGTCCACCGAGGTGATATTCGGGTTCCCTTCCCTCCCGGCCGAGTAGTACCGGAAGAAGAAGCCCTGCTTGAGTTTCGGGGTGGAGATGAGCAGGATCGGTGCACGGTGGACGTCGGTGGTCGGAAGCAGGATGTCGAAGATCTCGTCGGGGATGAAGGCGCACTCGTCGACGACCAGCAGGCCGGTGACGGTGAAGCCTCGCAGGTTGTCCCGCTGCTCGGCGGACTTGAACAGGATGCTGGAGCCGTTGATGAACTCGATTTCCAGCTGGACGTCGTTCTTCCGCTTCAGGGCGGGCGTCCCTTCCACTGCGCGGACGATCTCCTTGTAGACTCGACGGGACTGGTCCAGGGTCGGCTCCACGAGGACGGACAGCGAGCCCTTGTGGTTGAAGGCCATCTCCAGCAGGGCGTTCTCGGCCATGGTCGTCTTGCCAACCTGGCGCTTGGACTTCACGACGATGATGCGGCCGCTCTTGTACGCGGTCGACAGGATGTTGTGCACCGCCCTCTGATGCGGGTGCGGCGTGTAGGCCACGAATATCACTCGTCCCCGAATTTGAGTTTGATTTCTACGTTGCCTTCCACCTGTATGGGCTTCTCAGGGGACGGCAGCCCCTTGTAGCGGTCCACGAGTTTCTCGACGACCAGCCGCGCCTTCATGGAGTCCCGCAGGTCAGCGGCGTAGATCCGCTGGAACTGGTTCGGAAGGCTGAGTACCTTCCGCTGGAACTCCTCCTCGGTCATCGGCGTGTTTACGAGGTCTATGATCGCTTCAAGGTTCTGCTCGATGATCTTCTTCACCGTGGCGTTCTCGCTGCGTTTCTTGGCCCCTTTACGCTGCATTTCGCGGGCCTCTTCGGACGTCGGCGTCCGCAGGTTTTCCGGTGTTCCTCCTTTACGTGCCATTCGTGTCTGTTTTCGTGTTATAGCCAGGCCTGCATCCTGCCCATCTCGACCTCGATGTCGCGGAGCCTCTCGGCGTCTTCCGGCTCGGGCAGATAGATGCCCTGCTCGGAAGCCCAGCGCTTGAAGCGGTCGATGGCTGTCGACATCTCCTCCTTGGTCAGATCCTTGGACGAGCGCAGCACCTCGACACGTCCTGCAAACTTATCGTCATGGAATGTCAGGAAGATGGCACGATTCGCCAATTTCTTGAAGTATTCCGCCTTGCAGTAGTCGAGGCTGACGCCGGTCTCCATGGCCACTGCTCCGATGATCAGGTGCAGGTAGGAGTTCTGGCGGGTTGTCCGTCCGGTCTTCTCGGTGAGTTCCACGCAGGCACCCTGCGCCACGAGGTAGTCGGAGCGCTTGAGGTACCGTTGCAGGTCGAGTTCTCTGGACAGGTTGTAGGTCATGCCTGATTCTTTGCTTTGCCCAGCAGGGCTGTCATTTCCTCTTCGTAGAACACGGCGAGCCGGGGCGTCACCTGGACGGCGTAGTTGCTCCGGTTGCGCATGTACTTGGACGCCGACTTGACGAAGGGGTAACCGGAGATCTTCTCGATGTAGGCTTCCGCTTCGGCCGATGTCTTGAAGTAGCGCACGACCTTGTTCCGTTTGAGTTGCTTGAAGTACAGGTCGCCCGCGGTGCGGAGGAGCCGTCCCCAGCAGTGGTTGCAGGAAGAGTTCAGCGGTTCCTTCCAGTCCACGGCAGCGACCAGGATGGAGTGTATGGTCCTGAGCGCCGCCGGCCCAGGGTTGGAGGCGTAGTCGGCGTTCAGGATCGTGTAGTAGTGCCGCTCGTGCTTTGCGAGTGCGGCCATCTGTTCTTCAGTGAATGTCATATCTCTGCCTGAAAGTCAAGGTAGGTTTCATACTCCCATGCGTACATGACCGGGGCGAGGATCATGGCCTTGACCATGCCGCGGTAGTGGGTGACTGTCGAGTGGTCGCGTCCGATGAGTTCACCGATGACCTGGGTCGTGAGGCCTTCGCCGTAGAGTTCGTCCGCGATGATGGCCCGCGCCCAGACCTGCCGGTTTGTCCTGGTCTCGGCCATCGGTTCCCCGATGATCCCTTCCATCACCTCCTTCAGGTGTGCCGCTCGTTCAGCGTGTGATCTTGCGAGTTCCATGGTCGATGATGCGTAGCAGGAGTTCGTTGATAAATCCCCATAGGGCAAAAATCGTATTTGTGAGGAGGGACAGCAGGGCGCAGTAGGCGATGACGGGCAAGGTGAAGTGTCCGGTGCAGATGGCGTAGATCAGCGTCGTCCACCACGTCATGCAGAGTGAGCAGTCGAAGGGCTTGATGGGCTTCAGGGCCTTGACGCCGAGGATGCGTGCCAGGGCGCTGCGCCATGCGTCCGTGAAGCCGGAGAGGTCCACGATGTAGACTACGACCAGCGCAAGGAGAAGAAGGTCAGTGTAGATGCTCATTTCCTTCTCTGCCTTATCAGTTCCAAATAGATGAGCGTGAGGTCAATCATGATGACCCACAGGCATAGGACTACGACGGTCATTGTTCTTCCTCCTTTCTTTTCTTGTGTTTGACAATCTTGTATCCGCTCTTCTTATTGAGCGACATCGTTAACTCACTCCAAATCTCGTAATGCCACCACTGCTTGTGGATGCCGTAATACTTGACCACATAGAAACGCTCTCCGTTGTCCTCAAATTCAAGCACGAAATGATACTTGTAATCACGCATCATTTCCTATCCTCCTTTATCATCTTGGCTTTCATCCACTCGGCACCGGCTTTGAAGGCATATTCTTGGCTCGTATAAGGATTTTCGCGTATCCACCAAAATTCTTGTTCTTCCGCATACT
>CADCRA010000147.1 GCA_902803715.1 uncultured Bacteroidia bacterium | reverse complement strand
GATGAGCAGGGCGATCGCGGCCGGGAACAGCGAGAAGAGCGACCAGATCATCCGGCACACGGCCGGCTCATTGGTAATCGTGACAACCGTCTGGCCCGTTGCCGGATCCGTGCCGGAAATAAAGCCGGCGAGGCCCAGCAGCAAGGCGACGAGCGCGCCGGAGATGGCGGAGCCGAACTTCTGGGACATGGTTCCGGACGAGAAGATCAGGCCCGTCGAAGAGGTTCCGTTCTTCTCGGTGGCATAGTCGGCCACGTCAGCGTACATCGACCACAGCAGCGGCGAATAAAGACCGATGCCGACGGACGTGAGAATGACGGTGGCGATCATCAGCCAGATATAGGCGGGATCCATCGGGATGAAGAAGAAAGCGATGGACGTGACGGCGCAGATGATGGCAGCCCAGGAAAAGGCCCGGCGCTTGGAGCCGGCCCACTGGGTGAACTTCGGGGAAAGACCCCCGAAAACCATACAGGTCACCTCGCCGAAGGTCATGAAGACCGTATAGTTGATGATCAGGCCCGAAACGGTCACATCCCCGTGCAGGCAGTATTCCAGCAAGTAGCCGGCAACGGCATAGCGGAATCCGTTGAAGAAATTGGTGCAGATACCGATGAGCGTCAGATAGATCCACGGCTTGTTGCGGAACAGGTCGGCGAACGGCTTGAAGGAGAATTTCTCCGCGCGGACGGGTTTCAGGCGCTCCCGGGTCAGCAAGCCGCAGGCCAGGGTGCCCAGGGCGGCCAGCGCTCCCAGGATCACGCCCAGCACCGCATACTGGTGGGCATCGGAACCGCCCACCATCTTCTGCAGGTACGGGAAAGAAAGCAGGGTCACGAAGCCCATCGCATAGGCGCCCACCATCCGGTACGACGAGAACTGGTTCTTCTCGTTGTCATCGTCGGTCATCACGCCCAGCAGCGAGCCGTAAGGGACATTGACGGCGGTATAGACAGCCATCATGAGCAGATACAGCGTATAGGCATAGATGCGCTTCCCGCCCGGTCCGAGATCAGGCGTGAACAGCAGCAGAGCGAAAACCACGCCCAGCGGAATGGCCCCGAAGATGAGCCAGGGCCGGTAGGTGCCCCACTTGGACTGTGTCCGGTCGGCGAGCGAACCCATGAGCGGGTCGGTCACGACGTCGAACAGGCGGGCCACCAGCATCAGCGTGGCCGTATCGGCTACCGTAAGGCCGAAGACGTTGGTGAAGAAAAGGGGGAAGGCGATCGACATCACCTTCCAGGTAATACCGCCGGCGGCAGCATCGCCCAGAGCATAACCGATTTTCTCTTTCAGGGCCGGTTTGGCCGGTACGCGCGTAGATTCCATGACAGTCCTTTTGTTTCCGTAAAGATAGGATTATTACCCGAGATTGCAGTCGATCAGCCGGTTGAGCCGCCGGACCGAATCCGTGGTCGTAAAGCCATCCGGCTCGGTGTGCAGGCAGTAGTCGACCAGCCGGGCGACATCGGAGGTCGCCACATGCATCCGGGTGTCGGAAGAGGCATAATAGATGTAGACCTTGCCGTCCGGATCGCAGATCCAGCCGTTGGAGAAGAGGACATTCATCACGTCGCCAACGAACTCCTCCCCTTCCGGGGCCATGAAGAAGCCGGCCGGTTCGGCGATGACACGGGTCGGATCGTCCAGAGCGGTCATATACATGTACAGGACATACCGCAGGCCGCTGGCGCAGCCGCGGACGCCGTGGGCCAGATGCAGCCAGCCCTGCGGGGTCTTGATCGGATGCGGTCCCTCGCCGTTCTTGCACTCCTTGATGGTATGGTAATGGCGCAGGTTGATGATCTTCTCCTCCCGGATCACGGCATGTTCCATGCTGTCCACCAGGGCCCAGCCGATACCGCCACCGTTGCCGGCGTCGATGAAACCGTCCTGGGGCCGGGTATACAGGGCATACTTCCCGTCCACAAACTCCGGATGCAGGACAACGTTCCGCTGCTGGCTGCCGCTGACGATGTCCGGCAGGCGCTCCCACGTCAGGAAGTCTTTCGTCCGGACGACGCCGGCGCAGGCCACGGCAGAAGACAAGTCGCCCGGTTTGGCGGCAGGATCCTTGCGTTCCACGCAGAAAATGCCGTAGACCCATCCGTCCTCATGGTCCGTCAGACGCATGTCATAGACATTCGTCGCCGGCTCACCGTAATCCGGCAGGGTCACGGGACGGTCCCAGAAACGGAAATTGTCGACACCGTTCGGGCTCTCGGCCATCGCAAAGAAGGACTTACGGTCAGCCCCCTCAACCCGGACGCAAAGCAGGTATTTGTCTCCCCGCTTGATCGCACCCGAATTGAACGCGGCATGGATGCCGAAACGCTCCAGCAGGAACGGATTGGTTTCCTCATGCAGGTCGTACCGCCAGAACAGCGGAGCATGGTTCCCGGTCAGGACCGGGTAACGGTAACGTTCATATACACCATTGGCATAAACCGGCTCGTTTTTCCTGGTCAGCAGCGCCTCGTGCTCCTGCTTCAGGAAAGCCAGTCTTTCACTGAAATTCAACATGATATAGGTTTTGGTTTATTGTTTGGTCAAAAAATGGGTTTTCTCTGCCGCATGGAAGGCACGGAAATCGTCAGCGTCCGCCGAACCCGGCCAAGGAGCGTAGAAATGCCCGGGCTTATCATGGGCATTGCGCCACGTGAGAACATAGGCAATCGGGAAAGATTCGATGGCGGGATAAAGGACCTCCGTCCACCACGTCGGGTCCGGGATGCCCTCGAAGCCGGTCTCCGACAGGCACATGAGTTTGTGGTGCTCCGTCGCGAGGCTGTTCATGAAAGTCAGGTCCCTCCGGACTTCCTCGATGAACGAAGCCTCCGCTTCTTTCAAGTCGCCGCCGACATACTGGTACGCATCGATACCCAGGATATCCACGCATTCGTCACCGGGATAACGGCTCATGTATTCGTCCGGACCGATGCCGGAATTCGGGGAATAGACCCAGAGGATATCCGTCAGGCCGCGGGTCGCGGTCATGTAGCCGTAGGTCAGGCGGAACAGGTCCTTGTACTGCTGTTCCGTGCAGAGCTTGCCGCCCCACCAGAACCAGCTTCCGATGTGCTCATGCCAGGGCCGGAAGAGGACCGGGATGACGTTGCCGTCCTTGTCCTTGAGGCTGCCCAGGAAATCCGCCGCACGCCGGAGCCATTCCATGAACTCCTGATGCTTTTCCCCGCCTTCGAGGACCGAAGCGACGACGGCGTCGGAGCTGATATCCCAGGCGTCGCCGCCCGTCAGCGGATTGCGCGGATGCCAGGAAAAGGTCACGAGTCCGCCCCGTTCATGGTGCGTCACCGCGGCACGGCGCATCAGGTCGAAAGGCACACCGTCCAGATTGGCCTCCCAACCCAGTTCGATGCCGCCCAGGTCGAAGCCCACGACGGCCGGATACTCGCCCGTCACCGCCTTGACATCGGAACGTTCCAGCGGATCGCCCGCGACGTCCTCCACCTTCCACGTATGGCCATAGACGAGGTCATCCTGGTGACCGTAGAGGATCTTGCCGGCCTCGACGCCGCCATACAGCCGGGCGACCGTCCGGTCTTTCGGCGTCTGCGCCGGTTTGCCGTTCTTGTTTCCGCAGGCGGACAGGGCCAGCAGGGCCATCCCCATCAGCATGATTTTCGGTAACTTATCCATGATGCTTCATTTAAAAGGTCGGAGCGGTGTCATACACGCTCTGCAAGGTATAATTCTTATCGGTCGACGTCATTCCCTTGACCAGCAAGTCGATGATTTCCTTGGAATTGCCGATGTAGGCACCGGTTCCGTGGTTGATGTAGCCATGCTGTTCCTTTCCGGAACCGTCCGTACCGTTGTCCCACAGGAAAGCCGGCATGCCGAAAGCGCGGGCGGCCTTGCTCACATATTCCATGTAGTAGCAATAGAACTTCCAGGCCCGCGTATCGCTCTTGGCCCGCATGGAGCAGCCGAACTCGCCGAGATAGACGGGAATATTCTTACTTACATATTTGGTGAACAAGTTGTTGAAGACCTCCTTGACATGGTCTTCATCGCTCCCGGCCGCTTTCTTTCCGGAAGCGCCGGTATGGCCCCAGTCGGAATACTGCTGATCGCCGATCGTATATTCGGAAGGATCATAGAAATGCACCGCCAGCATGATCTTGCCCGCACTGTCGGTCGGGAGTTTCGCATACTGCTCGAAAAAAGGATTCGCCGCATAGGTCGGCACGCCCAGCCAGCGGGTGGCATTGTTGCCGCCGGTCGCCCGGACGGCGTCGACGAACACCTGGTTCCACTCGTTCAGGATGTTGCACTGCTTGGTCGGATCGGCCCGGAAGGCGTCGCTCCAGCCCCAGCCGCCGTCATTGATTTCATTGAAACTTTCCATGATCAGCCAGTCTCCGCAGTCCGCGAATTTCTCGGCGATCTGGGTCCAGACCGCCTTGATTTCGTCCTTGATCTGCTGATTGAGGGTTGCGTTGCCGACGGCCTTCTTGATATCCAGCCACTGGTAGGTGTTGTCGACGCCATGATTCTCGTCATGGTGCGTATTGACGATCACGGTAAGCCCCGCGTTATGGGCATACTGGACCACCTCATAGACACGGTTCATCCAGGTCTCGTCAATCTTGTAGTCCGGAGCGGGACCGATCATTTTCAGCCAGGAGACCGGGATACGGACGCTGGTAAAGCCCGCGGCCTTGACACCGTCGAAGGTTGCCTGGGTCGCCCGTTTCGCACCGACCGGCTGCCAGACGCCTTCATCCGGATAGCCTTCCTTCTCCCCTGCCCAGGAGCCGTTGTAATACCCGTCGAACTGGTTGCCCATGTTCCAGCCCAGGCCCAGTTTCCGGGCCATCTGCACGGCCGTATTCTCCGGCAGGACCGGATCCGGAATCACTTCTTTCCCCGCCTGGGTGATGGCGAAGGTCGCGGAGGCGGATCCGGCCTTGAAGGTCAGGTTCGCCGTCCGTTTTTCGTACGTCGGATTGGCGGCCACGGTGATCTTGGCACCGGTCATCTTGTAGGTCTGCGCATCGTAGATACCGAGTTTGACCGTCACCCAATCCGGCATGCCCGAGACTTCCGGACGGGAAGGAGCGGTGATGTCAAGGGTGATTTCTTCTCCGGGTTGTGCGGCATTCGCGGAGGCGGAGGACAACGTTACCGTCGTCGGTGCCACCGGAGTGGGCGTCGGGTCCGGATCGGGGTCCTTCTCGCAGGAAACCGTCGCAAAGGCCAGGGAAGAAACAAGAAACAGTTTCCAGAGATTCTTCATATTACATTCCAATTATTTCGTAAACAGGTCGGAAGGCAACTCATCCCGGGTCAGGACGGCTTCGCAGGCGAAGGTTTTCATCCACCAGTCGATGGTCGCATGGGTATGCTGATAGTCCTTCGTGTCGCTGTGGTCGTGGTCATACCAAGGCATGAAATATAGCCATTTGGCACCGGCCTCCCACTGCTTGCCCATATCCGGGACATTGCCGCATTCGCCCAGGGTCACCATCTTCTTGGGATACTTCCCGGCAAGGAAACGGAACCGGTCGGCAATGGCATCGGCATCCGACACGTTGTAGATGTCAGCCGCGATCAGGTCCACATAGTCGTCGCCCGGATAGAAGGCGGAATCATCGTCATCCGCACCGGTCGCCTGGCAGGTCCAGACCCAGATCAGGTTGTTCAGACCGGCATCCTTGAAGTAATTGAAAACGAATTTCCACAGTTCCCGGAACGTGTCGCCTCCGTCGCGGCCCCACCAGAACCAGGCTCCGGTATGCCACTGGGTATAGGTGTTGCCCGCCGCCTCGTGCAGAGGCCGCCAGATAACGGCGATACCCCGGTCCTGCAGCTGCTTCAGGTAGCCGGCGATCTTCTCCAGGTCGGCCTTTGCCTGAAGGTTTTCCTTGGTCCCTTCCTTCAATACATTGGTAGGCGTGTAATTCGTTTCGCTGGTCGTACAGGTCAATCCTCCCCCGATCTTTTCGACGTTCCAGTGCCAGCAGGCCGAAACGATGCCGCCGGCATTGTACCATTTGTCCGCCACGGCCATGTCGCCGTAGTCGATCCAGTTCGCAGGGGAAGAGGCCAGATGGATATAGTCATACGTATTGACCGCCGTATACTTCCCGGTCCATTTCTGGATCCAGTCCGCTTCGTCCTGGTTCCAGGCCACATCGGCCATCGCACAGGACAGGGTCTGCTTGCAATAGATGCCCAGCAGCCAGTCGTACAACGCCTTCGCATTAGCGGAAGGAGAGGCCGTCACCAGCGACTTCGACAGGTTCTTGTTATCCGGATCCGCCGGTTTGGTCCGGCCGGCCTGGCTGACCTGGAAGGTTGCGGAAGCCGTTCCGGCCTTGAAGGTGAGGGTGGCGGTGCGGGTTTCGTAGGTCGTATTGGCCGCGACCGTCAGCTTGACGCCGGTCATGACATAGGTCTGGCTGTTGTAGATGCCTTCGCGCACCGAAATCCAGTCCGGAGCGCCGGAAACGGCTGGGCGGGACGGAGACGTGATATCGAGCGTGATCTCCTCTCCGGCCTGGGCCACGTTGGCGGAAGTCGCGGAAAGGGTGACGTTCTTCGGAGCGGCCGGAGTCGGATCCGGGTCCGGGTCGGCATTGCCGCCGCAGGACCAGAGCAAGGCTGCGATGGCGGTTGCCAGCATCAAAGAAAATATCCGTTTCATCGTTTATAAATTGGATTCCGGAGGGAGGATCAGCCCCCTCCGGAATAAAAAGTTACTTCAGGGAGACGGCGGTAATCGTCACCATGTATCCCTGGATGACGAGACCGTTGTTGTTG
>CADCRA010000146.1 GCA_902803715.1 uncultured Bacteroidia bacterium | reverse complement strand
GAGCTTGATGTGCTTGCGGCCGATGACCGCCTTCACGTTGTCAGGGATGCGCTTGATGGTCTCCTCTTCGTCCCAGAGGCTGTTGAGGAGGAGGCTGCCGCCTTCCTTGATGCCCTTGAGGACATCGTACTTGGTCAGATAGGAAGGAACATGGCAGGCGACGAAGTCCGGAGTGGAGACCAGGTAAGGGGCCTTGATCGGGAGGTCGCCGAAGCGGAGGTGGGAGCAGGTATAACCGCCGGACTTCTTGGAATCGTAGTCGAAGTAAGCCTGGCAATATTTGTTGGTATGGCTGCCGATGATCTTGATGGTGTTCTTGTTGGCGCCGACGGTACCGTCGCTGCCGAGACCGTAGAACTTGCACTCGGTGGTGCCCGGCTTCACGATGGAAACCTCGCTCTTGATCGGGAGGGACTTGAAGGTCACGTCATCGACGATGCCGATGGTGAAGTCAGCCTTCGGCTCACGGGCCTCGAGGTTGTCATAGACGGCGATGATCTGGGCAGGGGTGGTGTCCTTGGAGGAGAGACCATAGCGGCCGCCGATGATGAGCGGCTGGTTCTCCTTGCCCTGGAAGAGGGTCTTGACATCGAGGAAGAGCGGCTCGCCAAGGGCGCCCGGCTCCTTCGTGCGGTCGAGGACGGCGATGCGCTTGACGCTCTTCGGGAGGACCTTGAGGAAATACTTCTCGGAGAACGGACGGTAGAGGTGGCAGGTGACGAGACCGTACTTGCGGCCGCGCTCGGCGAGATAGTCGATGGTCTCGCGGATCGTCTCGGTCACGGAACCCATGGCGACGATGATGTTCTCGGCATCCTCGGCACCGTAGTAGGAGAACGGACGGTACTCACGGCCGGTCAGCTCGCTGATCTCACCCATATAGCGGGCGACGATGTCCGGAACGGCGTCATAGAACTGGTTGCGGGACTCGCAGGCCTGGAAGTAGACGTCACCGTTCTGGGCGGTACCGCGGGTGACGGGAGCGTCCGGGCTGAGGGCGCGCTGGCGGAAGTTCTCGAGGGCCTTGGTGCTGACCATGTCGCGGAGGGCATCCTCGTCGAGGGCCTCGATCTTCTGGATTTCGTGGGAAGTACGGAAACCGTCGAAGAAGTGGAGGAACGGGAGGCTGCTCTTGATGGCGGCCAGGTGGGCGACGGCGGCGAGGTCGTGAGCCTCCTGGACGGAACCGGATGCGAGGAGGGCGAAGCCGGTCTGGCGGCAGGCCATGACATCCTGGTGGTCACCGAAGATGGAAAGCGCGTGGGTGGCGAGGGTACGGGCGGACACGTGGAAGACGGCCGGAAGCATTTCGCCGGCGATCTTGTACATGTTCGGGATCATGAGAAGCAAACCCTGGGAAGCGGTGTAGGTCGTGGTAAGCACGCCTGCCTGGAGGGAGCCGTGGACGGTGCCGGAGGCGCCGGCTTCACTCTGCATTTCGGTGACCTTTACGGTCTCACCCCAGAGGTTCTTCTTGCCGTGCGCAGCCCACTCGTCGATGTTCTCAGCCATCGGAGAGGATGGTGTGATAGGGTAGATCGCGGCATGCTCGCTGAAGAGGTATGCGATGCTCGCAACCGCGGTGTTACCGTCACAGGTGATGAATTTCTTTTCTTTAGCCATAATTGTGTTAAAGTTTTTTATGTGATATTGTGTATTGCATTGCTACACTGTAGAATCGTCTGGAATCCCGCTACAACGTCGTCAGGCCCTCGAGGGTGACGTCCGGACCGGCGGTCCGCTTGATCAGGCCCTGCAGGACCGTGCCCGGACCGATCTCCATGAAGTAACCGGCGCCGTCGGCGACCATCGCCTTGACGCTCTGGGTCCAGCGGACCGGGGAGGTCAGCTGCTTGAGCAGGTTGGACTTGATTGTCTGCGGATCCGTCTCCGCCTGAGCGGACACGTTCTGGTAGACCGGGCACTTCGGCGCGTTGAACGTCGTCTTCTCGATCGCCTCTGCCAGTTCGACGCGGGCCGGCTCCATGAGCGGGGAGTGGAACGCGCCGCTGACGGCCAGCGGGAGCGCCCGCTTCGCACCGGCTTCCTTCGCCTTGACGCAGGCGGCTTCGACCGCCTCCTTCTCACCGGAGATCACGACCTGACCGTCGGAATTGTAATTCGCGGCGACGACCGTCCCCTCCGTTTCCGCGCAGATCGCCTCGACCGTCTCGTTGGGCAGGCCGATGATGGCGGCCATCGTACCCGGCACCGCCTCGCAGCACTTCTGCATGGCGTTGGCACGGATCGCGACCAGCCGGAGTGCATCCTCGAATGCAACGGCACCTGCCGCCGCCAGGGCGGAGAACTCACCGAGGGAATGACCCGCGACCATGTCCGGCTCGAAGCCCTCGTAGCAGGCTGCCAGCACCGTCGAATGCAGGAACACCGCAGGCTGGGTCACCTTCGTGGCCTTCAGATCCTCAGCCGTCCCCTCGAACATCACGTCCGTAATCCGGAAACCGAGAATCTCGTTCGCCCGCTCCAGCATCTCCTTCGCTTTGGGATTGTTGTTATATAAATCTTTGGCCATTCCCGGGAACTGGGATCCCTGGCCAGGGAAAACATATGCTTTTTTCATAAATCTTTACTTCGTAAAGGCCCTCGATTCAAGGCCTCTTCCATCAATTTCGCAAAGATACGCAAATTTATCTGCAAAACCTCTCCTTTTCCGGCAAATCCTCTCCTTTCCCGGCAAAACCTCTCCTTTTCCGATAAATACCCCCAAAACCTTCCACCCCTCCGATTCTCCCATCTCTTTTCCCCTTCCGGCCAGGAGGTTGACTCCTGTCCTGAAATCCTCTTCATCCCTGAAAATCAACCCCGGGACCGGGGAACTGAACAAGTGATAATAATTCATGGCAGAACGGCAAGTAAAGCTTTGTAAATGAAGTGGCTGCAAGATACCAAAAGAATCCCGTTCCGTGCCATGCGCCGGGTTGCTTGGGGCGGCCGAAAAAATAAAAAACTTGAAAATGTGGTGGAATCGGTGTATTTGTGGCGAAAAATATCCGTACCTTTGCGGCCGTTTTACCGGAAGCGCCGGTCATCTGAACCGGAAGATCCGGTCATTTGTACGACGAACGCGCAGACCAACAAGCGGATTATGTGGTGGGCATTGGCATTTCTCTCAGCGACCCTGCTGGGCTTTTATGATTCCTTCAAGAAAGCATCCCTGAAGGACAACGCCGTCATCCCCGTCCTGTTCCTCAACACCTTGTTTTCCAGCCTGATCCTCCTGCCGTTCGCCATCCGTTCCGGCTTCGGCGGCTGGGATGTCCAGAAATACATCCTGCTGAAATCCTGCATCGTGCTCGCATCCTGGCTGGCGGGGTATTTCGCCATGAAACACCTGCCCCTGACCATCGTCGGCCCGATCAACGCCACGCGCCCGGTCATGGTCCTCATCGGCGCCATGCTCCTCTTCGGCGAACGCCTCAACGCCTATCAGTGGATCGGCGTCTTCCTGGCGGCCGTCTCGTTCTTCCTCCTGGGCCGCAGCGGCCGGAAGGAAGGCATCGATTTCCGCCGCAACCGCTGGATCGCCTGCCTCATCCTTGCCGCCGTCATCGGCGCCGGCAGCGCCCTGTATGACCGTTTCCTCATGGCGCCCGCGGACCATGGCGGCGCCGGGCTGGACCGCCTGCAAGTCCTTTCCTGGTACAATTCATACCAGTGCCTGATGATGGGGATCATGCTCCTGATTCTCTGGCTGCCCCTCTACCGTCGGAAAGGCCCGGACGGAGCGCCGGGAACGACCCCGTTCCGCTGGAGCTGGACCATCCCGTGCATCAGCCTGTTCCTGAGCGGTGCGGACTTCGTGTACCTGTGGTCCCTCTCCGATCCCGACGCTATGATCTCCGTCGTCTCGATGATCCGCCGGGGAAGCGTCGTCGTCAGTTTCCTGTTCGGCGCCCTTGTCTTTAAGGAGAAGAACCTGAAGTTCAAAGCCTTGGACCTGGCCTTCGTCCTGTTGGGCATGTTCTTCCTCTATCTCGGCTCCCGGTGAGACCCTCTCGGCCAGGAAACCGGCGAAGAAACTTCCTCAAAAACTTTTTGCGGGAATTCCGGAAATTTGTATATTTGCAATCCCTTTCGCCCCTGTAGTTTAAAGGATAGAATAACGGATTCCGGTTCCGTTGGTCCCGGTTCGATTCCGAGCGGGGGTACTACTTTAAAAGGGTAACTGCCTGATTCTCATGAATCAGGCAGTTTCTTTCCTGTTCCGCCGAGATGCGTTACTTCTGGGGCTTGCGGACGCGGTGGGGAATGACCTCCGGTAGGACCATGGACAGTTCCATGAAACCGGCGTATTCGCCCTCATCGTACCAGGGACACTGGAAAATCAGTTTCTTGACTCCTTCTTTCTCAACCGTATAGACGTTCGTCCGCGGGTTGGCCAGCATGTCCGCCAGCAGGGACCGGGCCGGTTCCGGATGGCAATCCAGGACATTCTTCCCGATGATCTCCTCCCGTCCGGGCTTGAGGAACGTCTTGCGGGACTTTCCGTTCATGTCAAGAATTGTCCCGTCCTTGGCGCAGACTGTCACTGCGACATCCGCGCCCTCGAAATAATCTCTTTTCATAGTTTTAAGAATTTTCTTTGATCCAGCACTGATCGACCCGGAGGTCGCCGTCTGCTTCCGTGAAGTGGTAGAAGGCCATGCTGTCGAAGACATCCCGGCTGCCATCTTTGGCCGTGACGACATGCCAGGAGTGGATGGCCGTCCAGTTTCCGCTGATGATCATGTTGTCGAAATCACCCATCTGGATATCAGTCCGCTTCAAGGTGATTTTCATGAGTGTATTCATAACCTGTTCGTTCTTTCTGGTACAAAGGTAATCATAAGCCGCCGGAATCGTATCCGCTTTCGACCAAATCCCCGTTCTTTTCGACGAACGGTCCCGGCTTTTGATTTTCAGGATTATTTTGTTAAGTTTGTGAAAACGAATTGCCATGCTGGAAAAGATCGTCTCCGGACTCAACGCCTTTATCTGGAATCCCGCGCTGGTCGGTCTCCTCATCATCGCCGGACTGTATTTCTCCATCCGCACCCGCATGGTGCAGGTGCGCCGCTTTCCCCTCATGCTCCGCTCCCTTTTCAGCAAGAAAAGCGGCGACGATGGCATCTCCTCTTTCCAGGCCTTCTGCATCGCCCTTTCGGGCCGGGTTGGGACCGGGAACATCGTCGGCGTCGCCACCGCCATCGCTTTCGGCGGCCCCGGCGCCGTCTTCTGGATGTGGATCGTCGCCTTCTTCGGCGCCTCGACCGCCTTCGTCGAATCCACCCTGGCCCAGATCTACAAGTTCCCGCACCACTCCGGCTTCCGCGGCGGACCGTTCAGTTTCATTGAACACGGCATGAACCAGCGCTGGCTGGGCATCGTTTTCGCCCTCATCACCGTCGTCGCCTGCGGCTTCTTCCTCCCGACCGTCCAGGCCAACGGCGTCTCCACCGCCGTCCGGAACGCCTTCCCGGTATCGACCCTGACCTCCGGCATCGTCCTGGCCGTCCTGCTCGCCCTCGTGATCCTGGGCGGCGTCCGGCGGATCGCCAACGTCGCCTCGGTCGTGACCCCGTTCATGGCCCTGGGCTACATCCTCCTGTCGCTGGTCGTCATCGGCTTCCATATCCAGGACGTCCCGGCCGTCTTCAAGTCCATCGTCACCAATGCCTTCGGCATCCATCCCATCGCCGGCGGCATCATCGGATCCACCATCGCCATGGGCGTCAAGCGCGGCATCTTCTCCAATGAAGCCGGCCAGGGAACCGGCGCCATCGTCTCCGCGGCCGCCGCCGTCCACCATCCCGCCCAGCAGGGCCTTGCCCAGGCCTTCTCCGTCTACGTCGACACTCTGCTGGTCTGTACCGCCACCGCCCTGATGATCCTGACCTCCGGCACCTACAACATCCTCGACAGTGACACCGGTGCCCTGCTGTACGCCGGCGCCCCCGAACTTGCCAACAACTACGTCAACTATACCCAGAGCGCCGTCGACTCCGTCTTCCGGGGATTCGGCAGCCAGTTCATCTCCATCGCCATGGTCTTCTTCGCCTTCAGCACCATCATGGCCTACTACTTCTACGCGGAATCCGGTATCATCTACCTGTTCCGCGGCAAGGAAGGGAAAGGCGAGCGGACGGCCATCCGCATCTTCCAGGTCATCATCCTGTGCGCCGTCGTTTTCGGTGCCGTCCGGGAAGCCGACCTGATCTGGCAGCTCGGCGACATCGGCGTCGGACTGATGGCCTGGGTGACGGTCATCTCGCTTCTCATCCTCTGTCCCAAGGCCATCAGGTCCCTGAAGGAATACGAGGACGCGCTGAAATAACACACGAAAACAATATACCTGAATCTATGAAACGTAACCTGATCCTATCTGCATTGCTTCCGGCCCTCTTCCTGCTCGGAAGCCCGGACGCGGGCGCCCGTGATGTCATCTCGATCAACAAAGGCTGGACCTTCTCCAAGAACATCTCGACCGGCGGCGCCGTCGACCAGTTCGCCCGGGTCGGCCCCCGCGGCGCAAAAGTCGACCTCCCGCACACCTGGAACCAATCCGATTTCATGAGCCCGGAAGGCTACTACCGCGGATTCGGCTCCTATTCCCGCCGGATCGCCATCCCCGAATCCTACCGGGGCCGCCGCCTGTTCCTGAAATTCGAAGGAGCCGGCACCGAAGCGGCCGTCTTCGTCAACGGGAAGGGCGTCGGCACCCACAAGGGCGCCTACAATGCCTTTACCTTTGAGATTACGCCGTATGTCACTTACGGCGACTCCTGCTCAGTTGCCGTCGTCTGCAACAACGCCCAGCGGCTGGACATCGCGCCCCAGGGCGGCGACTTCAACCAGTACGGCGGCCTCTACCGCGACGCCTGGCTGCTGGTGACCGAAGACGCCTGCATCTCCCCGCTGTACTTCAGTTCGACGGGCGTGCTGATCAGCCAGACCCGCGTCGACGAGAAACGGGCCTCCATCCAGGCCGACATCCACCTTTCCTCCCTGTCCGGCTACCGCGACTGTGAAATCGACTTCTGCATCCTGGACGCCGCCGGCAACAAGGTCGTCGACCGGCCTTCGGTGCTGGTCCATGGCGACCGGGTCAGCATCGTCGCCGACATCGAGTCCCCGCACCTCTGGAACGGGAAAGCCGATCCCTACCTCTACAAGACCGTCACCATCCTCAAGCGGGGCGGCCAGGAAATCGACCGCATCGAGGAGAACATCGGCCTGCGTTACTTCAGCATCGACCCGGACAAGGGCTTCTTCCTGAACGGCCGCCACATGAAACTCCACGGCGTCTGCCGCCACCAGGACTGGGCCGACATCGCCGTAGCCCTCAAGGAAGAAAACCACCTTACGGACTTCGCCTTCTTCGATGAAATGGGCGTCGACGCCCTGCGCCTGGCCCACTATCCGCAGGCCAAGCGGATGTTCCAGGAAGCCGACAGGCGCGGCTACATCGTCTGGGAGGAAATCCCCTTCGTCGGCGGCTATGTCAACGCACCGGCGTTCGACGAAAACCTGCGGACCCAGTTGCAGGAGATGATCATCCAGAACTACAACCACCCGTCCATCTGCTTCTGGGGCCTCTTTAATGAGATCCACGGGAACTTCGACGCCATCGCCGCCGAACTCAACGTCCTGGCCCACAAGACCGACCCGTACCGTCTCACCGTCTGCGCCACGGACCAGGAAGGCACCTACAACCTGATTTCCGACGCCATCGGCTGGAACAAGTATTATGGCTGGTACACGGACCGCGTCGGCGACTTCGGCCCCTTCATGGACGACTGGCACCAGCGCTTCCCGCAGACCCGGCTTTCCATCAGCGAATACGGTGGCGGCGGCAGCGTCCTGCACCATGTTCCCCGCTTCAACAAGGACCAGAAAGCGGCCGGTTTCGCCGATCCTTTCCATCCGGAAGAGCGCCAGGTCTACATCCACCGGCATGACTGGCGCCAGATCGCTGAGCGCGACTATGTCTGGGGTTCGTTCGTCTGGAACATGTTCGACTTCGCCTCGCAAATCCGCCGGGAAGGCGACACCCGCGGCCAGAACGACAAAGGCCTCGTGACCCGTGACCGCCAGACCCGCAAGGACGCCTTCTATTTCTACAAGGCCAACTGGAACAAGTCCGTCAAGACCGTCCACCTCTGCTCCAAACGTTACACCGACCGGGAAGAAGACCTGACCGATGTCATCGTCTTCACCACGGCCCCTTCCGCCAAACTGTATGTCAACGGCAAGCTGGTCGGCAATGCCAAGACGGATGCCTACGCGACGGTGGAATGGCGGGACGTCAAACTGGCCAAGGGCGAGAACCAGGTCGTCGTCAAGACGGCCGACGGCGAAGACTCCGCCGTCTGGAACGTCAAGTAGCCGATCCTGACAGAGAATAAAATAATCCGGGGCGTTGCCGCTCCGGATTATTTCGGTTTATTTGCACCACTGGTCGAGCCAGTCGAAGTAACTGCGGTGCCAGAAGAGCGCGTTCTGCGGCTGGAGGATCCAGTGGTTCTCTTCCGGGAACACAATCAGTTTGGAAGGAACACCCATCATCTGGGCGGCGTTGAACGCGGCCATGCCCTGGTCATAGGGGATGCGGTAGTCCATCATGCCGTGGATGCAGAGGATCGGGGTGTGCCACTTCGTGACATTGGCCGCCGGGGAATTGGCGTAATGGCGCTGGGCCTTCGCCGCGGTGCTCCAGGGAGAACCGGCCTGCTGCAGGCCGCCGAAGGTCACGCCGTCGCCGGCAGGACCGGTCTGGCCTGGGGTGTAAGCATACTCGGACAGGCCGCCGTTGTCGAAGTTCGGGAACCACATCTCTTCGGTTTCATAGTACATGTACTTCTCGTCGAAGATACCCGCGTGGGCGATGAAGCAGTCGAACACGTCACCGTGGATACCGGCCATATAATAGGTGGAGAATCCGCCGTAGGATGCGCCGCAGCCAGCAAGTTTGCCGATGTACGGTTCCGCCTTGATCATCTTCGCCGCGCTGAGGTAATCCTGCATGTTGAGGCCGATGTAGTCACCGGAGATCTGCTCGCACCACTCCTGGCCGAACGCGGTCGTGCCGCGGCGGTTCGGGAGGACGACGACATAGCCCTGGTTGCACATCAGGCTGTAGTTCCAGCGGTAGGACCAGCCCTGGGACAGGGTGCCCTGCGGGCCGCCGAGGAAGATCTCGATGGCCGGATAGGTCTTCGTCTCGTCGAATTCCGGCGGGAAGAGGACCCAGGTCAGCATCTTCTTGCCGTCGACCGTGTCGATCCAGCGGGCCTCCGTCTTGTGCGGCTTCAGCTGGCTGAGGATGTGCTCGTTCTCCTTGGTGATCGCCTGGAAAGCGCCGTCCTTGACGCAGACCAGTTCGGTCGGGAAGTCCATGCTGCAGTAGGAAGCCAGCAGGGTGCCGTCTTCCAGCACCGCGAACGGGCTGTCGAAATCATACCAGGCGTCCTCCGGGGTAAGGCGTACCGGGACGACGGCGATGTCGGTGTGGATGCCTTCCGCATTGAAGGCGCCGGCGGCCGCATCGACCTGGTAGATACCCTGCAGACCTTCTGCAAGCGCGTTGAAATACAGGGACTTGCTGTCATCGGACCAGACCGGGCCCGCTGCATTGTACTTGAAGTCGGTCGTCAGTTCCCGGATGCCCAGGACCTTCGGATTACCCGTCTGTCCTTCGCCCTGCGGCTCAAAGGCGAGGTCGGCGACCATCAGGCGGGTCTTGTCGGCCTCATAGCCGTCGCGCTCCATGCTGAGCCAGGCCAGTTTGCTGCCGTCCGGGCTCCAGACGGGATCGGTGTCATAACCACCGTCGGTCGTGACCGCCGTCGTTTCGCCGGTCAGCGGGCAGTAGATGTAGATGCAGGTGTTGGTCGAGAACGCGTACTGCTTGCCGGTCAGTTTCTTGCAAGAGTAGGCGACATAGCGGCCGTCCGGGCTCCAGGCGAGCTGCTCGACGCCGCCGTACGGCTCCAGCGGAAGTTCGAACTTGACGTCCGGGCCGCCGAGGATGTCGAGAGAGCGTTCCGGCGTGATCATGCCGTTCGCGAAGTTGGCGACATAGGAGTGGGGGA
The DNA here is from genome assembly GCA_902803715.1 of uncultured Bacteroidia bacterium. GTDB lineage: Bacteria > Bacteroidota > Bacteroidia > Bacteroidales > UBA932 > Cryptobacteroides. The sequence goes on along the minus strand of CADCRA010000146.1, from coordinate 2,503 downwards.
GTTCCGTCACCCAGTGGTCCCAGTGGCGGTACATCAGGTCCTCGGTGACATAGGCCTTGGCCTTGTCAAGCGCCGGATCGGAGTCGGCCGGAGAGGTGACGTTGGAAGGAACGGTGCTGACATAGACGACCTGCTGCTGGTCCGGAGAAAGGAGGAAGTCAGCGACGCCGTTGGGAATGTCGGTCAGCTGGGTGCGCTTCCCGAGCCGGTCACCCAGAAATTCGGCCTTCCAGATCTGGCCGCCCTGGAGGAAGAAAATGGACTTTCCGTCGAGGGACCAGCGGGCGCCGTTGAGGGACTTCCCGTCCTGGGTCAGCTGGACTTTCTCGCTGCCGTCGACGTTGCAGATGAACAGGTTGCGGCAGCTGCGGTTGTCGGCGATGGACGTGTAGCTGACGCCGTAAAGGATCTTGGAACCGTCGGGAGACAGTTGCGGGTCGGAAAGGCGGCCGAAAGACAGCAGGACTTCCGGGGTCATGCGGCCGTCTTCGATGCGGATGTCGGCCGGTCCGATGTACGCCGGATCAGCCTCCTGGGTCTGGGTGCAACTCATGATGCTCATTGCTCCGATGGCGAATGCCATGATTTTATGGATGCGTTTCATTATAAATGGATATTGTTTTGTTGATTTCTTCGATGATGCGGGTGCGCAGCGACGCCGGCTCCAGGACCTCGACCCGGGATCCCAGCCGGCAGAACTCCATGACCAGGTCGTCGTTCGGCACGACGCGGATCTGGAATACGCCGTCGCGGATCTCCCGCTGGCTGTGGTGCAGGGGCAGGTCCCGCAGGTAGTGGGCCTCCCGTTCCGTAGCCCGGAACACAACCTTCTCCGGCTGCCGCCCGGCGGGCAGGTAGATGCCGAAACTCGTGTCGAACACATCGGTGACATCATAGTCTTTCGGCATGCGGAACGTCCTGTCCGTCAGGGTGATGTCCAGGATCCGGTCCAGTCCGTAGACCCGGTCCGCCTGACGCTCTTCGCAAAGCCCGGTCAGGTACCAGCGGCGGGCGAACTCCTTGAGCGCATACGGGTGGACATGGAGGGTCTCATCGTCGGCGCGGGTATATTTCCGGTACCGGATCCGGACGATGCGTCCGGCCGTCATGGCATCCATCAGCACGGTCAGCCAGCGCTGGCCGGACGGGATGTCCTCGACGGCGACCCGCCCCGAAAGCCGCTCTTTCCCGAGCGTAAGCAAGTTATTGACGGTAAACGTGTTGACCATCCATGCCGCCGTGGCGTTCGTGTCTTCGATCTCATCGGCGAAGGGAACATAGTACCGGTTCGTGCTCCGGTTGCAGCGGATCTCGATGCCGAAGATCTCCGCGATGGCATCGCAATGGTGGTTGAACGTCCGGCGGGGATAATCACAGTCCCAGCGGCGCGCCCATTCCCGCTGGATGTCCTCCAGCAGGAGACCGCCCGCTCCCGCTTTGATAAACGTCTGGATCAGCCAGATGTACTTCTGTATCAGTTCTGTTACCATGCTCCTGCTACCTTGTTTCCTCGCCGGGCGCCGCCTCTTTCCTGCCGGAAGCCCGGACCGCCCGGATGATCGCCGTGCGCGTCCCGTGCAGTTCCGTCGCGCCGGTATACGCCGCCAGCGCCGCCGCGTTCTCCGCCGTAATCCCCGCACCGGGGAGGATGATCGTACGGCCCGCCGCCTGGCGGACCATCTGCCGGATCGTCTCGCGTCCCTCCCAGGCCGTCGGAGCCCCGCCGGATGTCAGCACCCGGTCCACGCCCAGCGCAATGACATCCTCCAGCGCCTGGAAGATGTCCGCCGCCTCGTCGATCGCCCGGTGGAACGTCACGCTGAGCCCGTAGGTCCGGGCCACCGAGACCAGTTCCCGGCACAGGTCCATGTCCACCCGTCCCTCCGGGGTCAGGGCGCCGAGCACCACGCCGCTCACGCCGCAGTTGGCGCAATAGGCGATCTTGTAAAACATCCGCTCGATCTCTTTCTCATCGTAGACGAAGTTCCCGCCGCGGGGGCGGATCAGCACATGGACCGGCATGCCTTTCAGCGTCCCGGCCTCGTCGATATCTTCGTGGTGCGGGGTCACGCCGCCGCACTCCAGGTGGTTGCACAGTTCGATGCGGTCCGTTCCCGCAATGATGGCCGCGTACATGGCCGTTATGCTGTCACAACACGTCTCTATGACCATCTCTCAACTGATCTTGCTGTAATCATGAACCTTGTATTTCTCTCTCCGGAGTTCCCGCAGCAGCGCCGCGTTCTCCGGTTTCTCCAGCAGCGGATCCCGCTCCAGCACCTGCTCCGCATACTGGCGGGCCTCCGCTAGCAAGGCGCCGTCCTTCGCCAGCGAGGCGATCGACAGGCTGATCGGCAGGCCGCTCTGCTGGGTCCCTTCCAGGTCGCCGGGGCCCCGCATTTTCATATCCTCTTCTGCCAGTTCGAAACCGTTCTCCGTCGCGCACAGCAGGTCCAGCCGCTTCTGGCTTTCCTTGCTGACCTTCTGGCCCTTGACGAGGATG
>CADCRA010000145.1 GCA_902803715.1 uncultured Bacteroidia bacterium | reverse complement strand
TTGGACTTTCCGTACTTCGCGAAAATCTCTTGCTTCTTTTCCGGCATGAGGTATTCAGCCATGATGCAAAAAATTTTGAGGTTAATAAATAGGTGTTGTCAGCGCCTTTTTCAGCACGCGCGAAAAAAGCGGTGCAAAGGTAGGAAATAATTTTCGGGAAAACAACAAGAAAATCAGATCAATCTGTAATTTTTGATTTCCTTTTCCATTTCCCGGGCGCTCCTGCCGGTGCAGTCCCGGCACAGCCGGTCCAGCAGGTCGTGGAAGGCGGGCCCGTGGTTCGGGTGGCGCAGGTGGGCGAGTTCATGCAGCATGACATAGTCCCGGAGGGGCTCCGGAAGCCGCATGAGATTCAGGTTGAGGTTGATGTTCCCTTTCGTCGAGCAGCTGCCCCAGTTCGACCGGTTGTGCTTGATGAAAACCTTGTTGAAGACGAAACCATATTGCCGGGCGAGGCCGGCCAGCCGCTCCGGGAGGTACGCCTTGGCCTCCTTCCGCAGCCGCTCCGCTTCCGCTTCCCGTTCTTCGGCGTTCATGCCGGCGATGCCGGTCGCCTCGTCCGTCCGGGCCAAGCGCGCCTGCTGCCGGAGCCATACCCGCATGACTTTTTCCCGCTCGCGCGCCAGGTAGGCCAGCCCGAGACGGTAGGGCATCCAGGAGGGGATGGTGACGACGATGCCCTTCCCGCTGCTGATGCGGATGCCAACGTTCCGGGCCCGCGGGCTCTTGCGCACGATGACGTCGCCGACAGTGGCGTCGTGGTATGTTTTCTCCTGCATCACGGTGCAAAGATAGCACAATCGGAAGATATTTGTTATCTTTGCCGGATAAAGGAAAAACTGGAACATGGAAAGAAGAACCCGCGTAAGATTCGCTCCGTCCCCGACGGGACCGCTCCACATGGGCGGCGTCCGGACGGCTCTGTATAACTACCTTTATGCCAAGCAGCATGGAGGCGATTTCATCATCCGCATCGAAGATACCGACTCCCACCGCTTCGTTCCCGGGGCGGAAGAATATATCATCGAAGCGCTGAACTGGTGCGGCATCATCCCGGACGAAGGCGTCGACAGCGACGGCAAGGTCGTGGAGACCCCTTCCGAGCGTCATCCGCACGCACCGTACCGCCAGAGCCAGCGCAAGCCGATCTATCGCCAGTATGCCGAGCAGCTCGTCGCCTCCGGCCACGCCTATTACGCCTTCGACTCCGCACAGGAACTGGAGGAGCGCCGCAGCGCCGCCGAAGCCGCCGGCCAGACCTTTATTTACAACCAGTCCACCCGCAAGGAACTCCGCAACTCCCTGACCCTCCCTGCAGCGGAAACGGAGCGGCTGCTCCGCGAGACCACGGACTGGACAATCCGTTTCAAGATGCCGCAGGGCCGCATCGTGCAGATGGACGACCTGATCCGCGGCCACATTGAAATGAATACCGACACTCTCGACGACAAGGTCCTCTGGAAACGGGCCGACGAACTGCCGACCTACCATCTCGCCAACATCGTGGACGACCACCTCATGGAGATTTCCGAGGTCATCCGCGGCGAGGAATGGCTGCCGTCCCTTCCGCTCCACTATCTGCTGTACGAAGCCTTCGGCTGGACGGACACCCAGCCCCGGTTCGCCCACCTGAGCCTCCTGCTCAAGCCGGACGGCAAGGGCAAACTGAGCAAACGCGACGGGGACAAACTGGGATTCCCGGTCTTCCCGCTGCAATGGACCAACGCCGCCGGCGAGGTCAGCCATGGCTACCGCGAGGACGGCTATTTCCCGGAAGCCTTCGTCAACCTGCTCGCTTTCCTGGGCTGGAACCCCGGCGATGAACGCGAACTTTTCACCATCGACGAACTGGTTCCGGCGTTCTCCCTGGAGCGCGTCATCAAGTCCGGCGCCCGCTTCAATCCGGAAAAGGCCCGCTGGTACAACAAGGAATACCTCCGCATGAAATCCGATGAACAACTGACGGATCTGTTCATCCCGGTTCTCGAGAGCCATGACATCAAAGTCGTCGACTGCCCGGTCTGCGCCCTCAGCGCCGGGGCCGAGTTCGCCGGCGCCGGTGCGGATTTCAAGAACCATATTTTCACCCGCGATTATGTCCGCGACGTGGTGCACCTGATCAAGGAGCGCGCCACCTTCGTCAAGGATTTCTGGACCATCGCGTCCTACCTGTTTATCGCTCCGTCCGAGTTCGAGGCCTTCGGCGTCAAGGCCGGCGCCGCCACCGAGAAACCGGCGGACCCGAACCGGGCTCCCGATCCGCGCGCCAAGGTCTTCGACGATACCGCTATGGCTCCGTTCCTGGCCAAGGATGTCGACAAATTCTGGAAGCCCGAGAACGCTGACCTCGCCCTCCAGACGGCCGCGCATGTCTGCGAAGGCACTTTCCCGATGGACAAGGAGACGGTCGAGGCGGAACTCGAATCGTTCATCAAGAGCCATGAATGGCCGATGGGCAAGGTCATGAACTGCCTGCGCCTGGCCCTGGCCGGCGCCTCCAGCGGTCTCGGCATTGCGGACATCGTTTCGCTGATCGGCCGGAAGGAGTTCGCCGCCCGCATGGACTACATTTCCCGCCGGCTCGGATGACCTGTCATATTGAATCTAAATCCAATACATATGAAAATCGGAATCTGCAGCGACCACGCCGGCTTCCAGTACAAGGAGAAACTCTCCGCCTGGCTGGCCGCAAAAGGCTATGAAATCGTCAACTTCGGAACGGACTCCGAAGTCAGCATGGACTACTCCGACGTCGCCCATCCCCTCGCCAGGGCCGTCGAGGAAGGTGCCGTCGACTGCGGCATCGCCCTCTGCGGAACGGGCAACGGCATGGCCATGACCCTGAACCACCACAAGGGCATCCGCGCCGGTCTCGCCTGGAGTTCGGAAATCGGCCGTCTCGTCAAAGCCCACAACAACGCCAACGTCCTTGTCATGCCGGCCCGCTTCATCAGCTACCGCATGGCCCAGAGCATCGTCCGGACCTGGATGGAGACGAAGTTCGAAGGCGGACGCCACGAACGCCGGATCGCCAAGATCCCCTGCGCCTGATGGCCCCCCTCGTCGCACATCGGAATATGGAATGCCTTTCGGCGTCGGTTGACGACTACCCGGAAGGCATCATCCTTCCCATCGACAAACCCTACCGCTGGACCTCCGCGGACGTGATCCGGAAGATCAAGTTCGCAGCGATCCGGCATTTCCACAAGAAGAATCTCAAGGTCGGCCACGCCGGCACCCTCGACCCGCTCGCCACCGGCGTCCTGCTGGTCTGCATCGGGAAAGCCACCAAACTGGCCGAGGAACTGCAGCGGCATGACAAGGAGTATGTCGCCGGCATCAGTTTCGGCGCGACGACGCCGTCGTATGATCTTGAGAAAGAAATCGACCGGCTGTATCCGCATGACCATGTCACCGAAGCCGCCGTCCGCACCGTCCTGCCCGTCTTCCTTGGCGAACAGGAGCAGGTCGCGCCCCTCTTTTCGGCCAAGTCCGTCGATGGGGTCCGCGCCTATGAACTTGCCCGCCGGCAATACAAGGAAGCGCTTCGGGAAGGGACGGAATTCGACCATGCGGACGCGGACCTGCTGAGCCGGCAGCGCATCCGGATCGACGCGATGGAACTGCTGGATTTCCGGCCGGACGGCATCCCCGCCGGGGAACTGCAGCCGGAAGAAGGCGCCAGTCGCCGCATCCATGTGACGGACAACAGCGCCCTGCACCTGCCCCACGCCGACATCCGCGTCGCATGCAGCAAAGGAACTTATATCCGCGCCCTTGCCCGCGACCTGGGTGAGGCCCTCGGCACCGGCGCCCATCTGGACGCCTTGCAGCGCACCCGGACAGGCGGCTTCCGGATCGAAGACGCCCTGACGGTGGAAGAAGCGCTGCGGCTTTTCGCTTTATCTGATTGACTTTTCTTTGATTCCCGCGCAGCAAGTGCGGGCGGCATCCGGATCGGGCAGGCAATCCAGGTGGAATACCTTCGTGCCGAGTGCGATCCGCTCGACCGTCGCGGTCAGCGCATCCATGATGGACCGGTCCCAACGGACGGCGGAGGCACCGGGCAGGACGGCGGCATAGGCCTGGATGCCGCTCAGCGGCCGGATTTCATTCCGGGGTGCCTGATCCAGGCGGACGATGGCCCCGACCGGGGCTTCGACGTTTCTGTAGCACGGGGTTTTTCCGCTCCACGGCGTACCATAGACTCGGAGTCGTCCTTCCGCATCGAAGCGGAGGACGGGGTTGTCGTCGTTGAGGAGTTCCGCCCCTTCGATGGTCTCCAGCCAGAGCCGGCTGTGGGTGCTCTTGCCGGTGCCGCTGACTCCGAGGAAGAGGTAGCCCTGTCCTTCGACGCGGATGACCGACGCATGCATGAGCAGGGTCTGCTGTCGCGCCGTGTTGTAGGTATAGAGGATCATCAGCGCGGTGCTGATCTGGAAGAGGGTGGTATAACTCCCGAATCCCGGCTTCGGATAATAGTCGCCTTCGCGGTAGTCGGCGGAGATGCGGAGCGTCCCGGCAATACGATCCCTGGCGGCGTCGAATTCATAGAAGGTCTCCCCATCCCGTTCAAAAATATAGTAGAAAGGGGGACGGTCGTCCACGCGCATGATTTCCCGTATGCTGCCGTCGGCGCGTCCTTCGGCAAGCCACTGCGGTTCCCCGGCATGGATGGTCAGTCGGAACAGCGGCGCCTGCGGCGTCTCGCAGAAGAAGGGTTCATACTGGGAGAAATCCAGGATGGTCGGGCTCATGTCCGCCGGCAACTCCGCTTTGTGCTGGACGTAGGTCCGGGCGGGAACTTCGTCTCCGGCCCGGGTCGGCACGATCGGCAGCACTTCTCCGGCGGCGGCCCGCCGGATCCGTTCCGCTACGGGAGCTGTATAGTTCATGAAGGTCCACGGTTCTTCTAGGACGATGGAAAACAAGTGACCTCCCACCCGGTATGTTCTCTCAGTCATGGGGACAGGTTTTATTTCGCCTGGTGCCGGAGGGCGCGGCGGATGGCTGCGACCCCTTCCAGTTCGCTCTTGGACTGCGCGGCGTCAAGCAGGACGGGCTTCTCCTCGAAATGGAACTTGCGGACGTTCTCCGTCGTGGAGTAGCCGACCTTGTTGATCGTGATGTCGACGTCCGGCAGGACCATCTCGCCCTTGGTCTCGGCCCCCGGATCGTAGACGAAGTCCTTGTCGATCATGATGAGTTTGCCGAGATCGGCGCCGGTGATGCCGACGAGGTTCATCTTGAAGCCCACCGCGATGACCGTGATCTGGATCTTGTCGCCCACATCCGGATTGTCGTCGTAGACCAGGCCCTGCTTGAAGGTGCGGGAGCCGCCGGTGTGCTTGGAGATCAGTTCGCTGATCGTCTTGATGTCGTCCATCTTGAGACCCTTGTCGTTGCGGCCGCAGGTGACGTTGACCAGCAGGCTCTTCGCCGTCTTGAGGTCGAAATCGTTCAGCAGCGGGGATTCGAGGGCGCCCTTGACCGCCTGCTCCAGGCGTTCGTTGCCGGTACCGGTGCCGCAGCCCATCAGGGCCATGCCGCTGCCGCTCATCATGTTGCGGACGTCCTTGAAGTCGACGTTGATGTATCCGGTGCGGCTGATGATTTCGGTGATGCCGCGCACGGCCGTCGCCAGGACTTCGTCCGCGTGCGGGAAGGCCTCATGGACCAGCAGGTTGCCGTAGTACTCGTAGAGTTTCTCGTTGTTGATGATCAGCAGGCTGTCGACGTTCGGCTGGAGTTCATGGATGCCGTCGATCGCTTTCGAGATCGCCTCGTCGCCCTCGTTCTTGAACGGCAGGGTCACGACGGCGACGGTCAGGATGCCGCGCTCCTTGGCCATCTTCGCGATGACCGGGGACGCGCCGGTTCCCGTGCCGCCGCCCATGCCCGCGGTGATGAAGACCATCTTCGTCTCCGGGGTCAGGAGTTTCTCGGCGATGACGTCCTGGGACTCGATCGCGGCGTTGCGGCCCTCGGTCGGGTTCGTACCCGCGCCGAGGCCCTCGCCCAACTGGATCTTGATCGGGACGTTGCTCTTCTCCAGGGCCTGCGCATCGGTGTTGCAGACGATGAAGTTGCAACCCTGGACCTTTTGGTTGTACATGTATGTCACGGCATTGCAGCCGCCGCCTCCGACGCCGATGACCTTGATCGGGGATACATCCGGAATCCAATCCGTCGGGGTGATGATATTGTCGATGTCGAGATACTCAGCCATAATCTTAGATTTCATCCTTGTCCATATCGTTTGTCATTTCGTCGACGAAACCCAGCAGTTTCTTCCAGGTGACGGTCAGGGCGCTCGGTTTCTTGGGCTTGGGCTCCTTCGGCGCCTTGACTTTCTTGGGTTTCTTCTCCGGCTTCACCGGTGCTTGTTCGTCGGTGAAGAGATGGCCGCCGTCACCCTCCTGGGCATCTTCCGGGATGACGGGCTGCTCCGGTTCGGGAGCGGGTTCTTCCACGGCCGCCGGCTCTTCGACGGTGACTTCCGGCTCTTTTTCTCCTTCGCCTTCCGGCCAGAACGGGAAGCTGGCTCCGAATCCGGCGGGAACGGTGTCTTCAGCGGGATCGATGCAGTCCAGCAGTTCGTCTTCCTTGGCGGACAGGATCATGCCGACCGAAGTCGTCGCCGCCGGTTCGAATACGCCGCTGATGCCTTCTGCGGAGAATTTGTGGCGCGGCCGGCCCATGCGGACCGTATAGCCGGACACTTCCTTGATGTAGCTGATGATGTTGGCCAGTTTCGCGCCGCCGCCGGTAATGACCATGCCGTTGCGCAGGCTGTCGGCCAGGCCGCTCGCCTGGATCTCATACAGGATGGCGTCGAGGATCTCCTTGACACGGGCGGTGATGATCTCGGAGAGATACTTGACCGGGATCTGCTTGAAGCCTTCGACTTCGTTTCCTTCGATCTGGATCGTCTTCTCGCCCAGGGTCTGGAGTTTCTCCGGCATGCAGGCGCCGAAGGCGTATTTGATGTTTTCGGCCAGCCGCGGCGAAATGCCGCATTCGGTCCGGATGTCTCCCGTGATGACGTTGCCGCCGTAGGGGATGGAAGCATAGTGGCGCAGGATCTTGCCCTGGTAGATGGTGACGGATGTCGCACCGGCGCCGAAGTCGACGAGGGCGACGCCGCCGGTCATTTCATCCTCGGTCAGCACGGCCTTGGCCTGGGCGCCCGGGGTGAAATACTTGCGGGCGATGGCGATGCCCAGGTCGTTGAAGATCTTGTCGATCGTCTTGACGGAACTCTTCTTGCCGATGAAGAGCTTGAAATTGCCTTCGAATCCCTGGCTGATCACGCCGACGATGTCGTTCTCGATCAGCTGGAAGTTCTCGTCATCGGAGAATGACTGCGCGACGGCGCCGTACAGGATCTCCTTGTCCGGATCGCTGAGCGGATACTCGTCCTGGGCGAGGGCCTTGAGGTTCTCGACTTCTTCCTTGGTGATGCTTTCGTCCGGGTTGGTGCGTTCCACGCGGGCCTGGGCGATTTCCTGGCGGACGTCGCAGCGCGGCAGGCCGACGACGACCTGCATGATCTTGATCTTCAGCTCGTCCTCCGCTTCGGCAATCGCCTCGCGAATCGGAGCCTTGGCCTTCTCGGGGTTGTAGACGGCGCTGTTCCGGATGCCGTCAGAAGGTCTCTCCTTGTAATAGACGATGTCCACGTCGTCCCCTGAAATCTTCGCCACCGTCAGGGCGATCTTCCAGGTTCCCATGTCCACCGCGGCAATGTATCTCTCTTCCATGATCCTATGAATTTTTTATTTTCTGCAAATGATCTGGTTCCGGTATTTGACGTTGACCGTCGAGTAGTATCCCTCTTCCTTGGACGGGGCGATGTACCGGTAATACCGCTCCATCCGGGCGAATTTGTCCTGCCAGTCATCGGGCGAACCGAAGATGAACTTCTCCTTTCCCGTGCGCGGGACCATCACGATGTCCCCCCGGCTGTCCACGGTGATCTGGACGATGGCGTCCGACCAGGCCTTGTTCTTCTCGATGTGGCGGACCAGTCCGATGATCCCTTCGACCCACCTGCGTTCCGCCGCGGTCCGTGCGGGACCCTTGTAGCCGGCGCCCGTATGGACCGGAACGGCGCCGTCGATGATCGGTACCCGGGAGGTGTATCCTGCCTGCAGCGGGAACAGGAAGCCGTTTTCGTCGCTGTAGAAGCCGCCGTCCGGTCCCTGGAAGCGGACGACCGGCTCACGCTGGGTCACCCGGATATGCAGGATGCCGTCGGAGGTGGTGTACGCTTCGCTGGTCAGGATGGCGCTGCGGTCCTTCAGGATGGTCTCGATCTTCCGGAGATTGACGCTGTCCAGCCGCTGGCCGCTCCAGGTGCCGTAACTTTCGTCCAGGCATTTCCGGACGTCTTCCTTGCCGATGAAGTTCAGCCGGGCGCTGTCCATGACCTGGATGTCGAGCCCGGAGCAGGTCAGCAGGTGACGCCGCTCGCGGGAGATGCCGCTGAGCAGGGCCATGAGCGCGACCACCAGGACGGTGACCGCGAGCGCGATGGTATATCTCCAGACGGCTTTCATGTTACGTTACAGTCTCTTTTCCAGCATTTCGGTAATCGGGCGGATGAACCGGGCGATGTTGCCGGCTCCGAAGGTGACCAGCACGTCGACAGGTTCTTTCTCCAGGTAATCCATCAGTTCTTCCTTGCGCAGCAGCACTTTCTCCGTCGTGACGCGGTCATAGATGATCTCGGACGTTACGCCGGGAATGGGTTCCTCGCGGGCCGGATAGATGTCCAGCAGGATGAGTTTGTCGACCTGGCTGAGGGACTGGGCGAAGCCTTCCGCGAAGTCTCTCGTGCGGGAGAACAGGTGCGGCTGGAAGATGGCTGTCAGCTTCCGTCCCGGGAAGATGCCGCGGATCGAGGCGATTGCCGCGGCCAGTTCGGCCGGGTGGTGCGCATAGTCGTCGATATAGGTCAGGCCCGGGGTGTTGAGGTGGATGTCAATGCGCCGTTCCACGCCCTGGAAAGAGCCTATGGCCGCTTTGACTTTCTCGGGCTCGATCCCGTGGCTGAGGCAGAGGGCGGCGGCCGCCAGGCTGTTCTCGGCATTGAGCCGGCCCGGGATGCCCGGCCGGATACCGGAGATGACTCCGCCCGGCCAGTACAGGTCGAAGATATAGTGGCCGACGGGGTCCGGGTGCAGGTTTCCGGCATAGAAGTCTGTGGCGGGCTCGTTCAGGCTGTAGGTCAGGATCCGGGCTTTGGAGTCCGTCTTGCTGATGGGCAGCCCGAACTTGATGATCAGGGTCCGGCTGGTCTGGGACGCGAAATCGCGGAAGGCTTGCTGGTAGTTTTCCAGGTCCCCGTAGATGTCCAGGTGATCGGCGTCCATCGCAGTGATGACGGCGGTTTCCGGAAACAACTGGAGGAAGGAACGGTCATATTCGTCGGCTTCCGCCACCGTGACCGGATTGTCGGAGACCAGCAGGTTGGTTCCGTAGTTCTTTGCGATGCCGCCCAGGAAGGCGTTGCAGCCTTCGCCGGCTTCGGTCAGGATGTGGGCCACCAGGGTGCTGGTGGTCGTCTTCCCATGGGTGCCCGCCACGGCGAGGCAGCGCTGCCCGCGTGCGATTTCGCCGAGGGCGCGGGAACGCTTGAGGAGTTTGTAGCCGTGTTCACGGACATAAACCATCTCGCCGAGATCCTCCGGGACGGCCGGGGTATAGACGACGAGCGTGCCTTCGACATCCTTCGGGATGTAATCCGGATCGTCGGTGAAATGGACGGCGATCCCTTCCGCCTGCAACTGGTCGGTCAGGTCGCTCGGGGTCAGGTCATAGCCGCTGACCGCCAGGCCTTTCAGTTTCCAGTAACGGGCGAGGGCGCTCATGCCGATGCCGCCGATGCCGATGAAATAAATCTTCTTGTACTTCATGTCAGTGAACCAGTTTGTATGCCTCTTCCGCGATGGTCTGGGCCGCGTCGGCGAGGGCGAGTCCTGCGATGTTCCGCTCCAGAGAGAGGATCTTCTGTTCGTCATGCACGAGCGCCAGGGCGGCCGGCATGAGTTTCTCCACGGCCTCCGCGTCCTTCACGATGAGGGCGGCGTCCTTGCGGACGAGGGCCATGGCGTTGTGGGTCTGGTGGTCTTCGGCCACATTCGGGGACGGGACGAAGATGGCGGCCTTGTGGGCGGCGCAGAGTTCGGAAACGGTGCTGGCCCCGGACCGGGAGATCACGACGTCGGCGACGGCGTAGGCGAGATCCATCCGGCCGATGAAATCCGTGTACCGGATGGCCGACAGGTCGGCGCCGGCCGCTTTCCGCTCCGCCATGAACGCATCGATGCCGGCCTTGTAGTATTTGCCGCACTGCCAGAGGACTTCGACGCCTTCTCCGCCCGGGCAGCCGTCGAGGATCCACTGCTTCATCGCCTTGTTGAGCGTGCCGCTGCCCAGGCTTCCGCCGACGATGAAGATATGGTCCTTGGTCGCATCGAGTCCGTAGAAATCAATGCCTTGCATGACCATGGCCGTGTCCGCCGGAACGATGTCGCTGCGGATCGGGTTGCCGCTCAGGACAATCCTGTCTGCCGGGAAGAACCGCTCCATGCCCTCGTAGGCCACGCAGATGCAGCCGGCTTTCTTGCCGAGGATCTTGTTGGTCAGGCCCGCAAAACCGTTCTGCTCCTGGATGAGGCAGGGGATACCGCGGCGCTGGGCCGCCCAGAGCAGGGGAGCGCTGGCATATCCGCCCACGCCGATGGCGATGTCCGGACGGAAACTGTCAATGACCTTGCCCGCCTTGCGGATGGAGGCGAGGACCTTGAACGGGACCTGGATGTCGTTCCAGAGGTTCTTCAGGTTCAGCTGGCGCTGCAGGCCGACGATCGGCAGGCCGATGATCTTGTATCCGGCCGCCGGGACCTTCTCCATCTCCATCTTGCCTTCCGCGCCCACGAAGAGGATTTCGCTCTCCGGGTTGAGTTCCCGCAGTTTGTTCGCGATCGAAATCGCCGGGAAGATGTGTCCTCCGGTGCCGCCGCCGCTGATGATGATCCTTAGTTTCTTATATTCCATAGTCTTATGCCATATTTTCCAGTTGGTCCAGGTCGTTAAGACCGTCGCGGACCTCGTCGTGTTCTTCGAGGATCGGCCGTGCCATCGCTGCTTCCTTGTCCATCTTCTTCTTGACCATCTTGCTGATGCTCAGGATCAGGCCGAAGGCGAGGCTGAAAGCAAGGAAAGAGGAGTTTCCGTGGCTGATCATCGGAAGCGTCTGTCCCGTCAGCGGTCCGAGGTCCACGTTGATGAACATGTGCATGGCCGCCTGGCCCGAAATCATGATGACCAGTCCCGCGATGGCGACCTTGGCGAAGGTGCTCTTGCAGTTTTTCGCGAGGATCGAACCGCGCGCCAGCAGACTGCCGTACAGGATGATGACCAGCAGGGCGCCCAGGATGCCGTATTCCTCCACGATGAAGCTGAACATGTAGTCTTCAAACATGACCGGCACGACGTAGCGCTGCGTGCTGCGTCCCGGTCCCTTTCCGATCAGTCCGCCTTCGCTGACCGCGACCTTGGCGCTGATCGGCTGTTTGACCTTGTCAAGCGCCTCCTGGAACTCGACGGTGCCCCGCTGGAGTTTCAGGAGTTGTTCTTCCGGGTCTTCCGAGGCCATGGCGATACGGGATACGGCGGTGTGGATGCGCGGGAAGAACTTGCCGTCGGAGGCGAAGGACAGGCCCACGCAGGCGACGATCAGGCCGGCCCCGATGATGCCGTAGATCAGGAAATCCTTGATCCGGACGCCGCCGATGAAGACGGTCACGACCATGATCAGGCCGATGAACAGGGTACTGGACACGCTGCCCATCAGGATCAGCACGCTGACCAGGATGATCGGCAGGAAAATGTAGAAGAACAGCTGCCAGCCTTTCTTCCCGAGGAATTCGAAATGCGGGAGCTGCGACAGGGCGGCTGCCATGCGGAATCCGTCTTTCTCCTGCAGGGCCTGGCAGGCCCAGGCCAGGTACATGACCATGAAGACCTTGACGAATTCGAAGACATGGAGCTGGAAGCCCATGATCGACAGGGCGCGCGTCGCGCCGTTGATGTTGACGGCCTTCAGGAACGGCAGGTTGATGTGGATGGCCAGGCAGAGCAGCATCAGGAAGGAGACGGTGAAACCCAGCTGCGAGATAGCCCGCAGGAAACCGATCCTGCGGATGCAGGTGTAGCAGAAGAGGATGATGCCCAGTCCCAGGACGGCAACGAGGATCTGCTCGTTGATGATCGCGGAACGGGTGCTCTTCATCTGCAGGGCCAGCAGCGGGGTGGAAGACGAGATCGCGAGGATCGAAATCATGATGAGCATGAAAACGATCATCCAGATGATCTTGTCTCCCTGGAAGCTGTCGATGAAACCGGATATGCCTGTCTTCTTCTTTGCCATGTTTCCTTACAGGTTGCGGACGGCCTCCTTGAATTTGTCGCCGCGTTCTTCGTAGCAGGAGAAGAGGTCGAAGCTGGTGCAGCAAGGGCTGAGCAGGACGACGTCGCCGTCGCTGGCGAACTTGCTGGCCGCCTTGACGGCCTCCTCCGCGGATTTCGTATCGACCATCTTGTCCGCGCCGACGATGGACTCGAAGCTCTCGTGGAACTTCCGGTTGTCCAGGCCCATGCAGACGATGGCCTTCACTTTCTCCCGGACCAGGTCGAGCAGGACGCTGTAGTCGTTGCCCTTGTCGCCGCCGCCCACGATCCAGACGACCGGGCGCTTCTGGCATTCGAGGGCGTACCACGCCGCGTCGACGTTGGTGGCCTTGGAGTCGTTGATATAGAGCACGCCGCCGACGCTCATGACGGGCTCCAGGCGGTGCTCGATCGGGGCGAAGGTCTCCAGACCCTCGCGGATGTACTTGTTGTCGATTCCGGCCGCCTTCGCGGCGAGAGCTGCGGCCATCGAGTTGTAGATGTTGTGCTTGCCGCCGAGGGCGAGTTCCTCGAGATAGAGGTCGCACTCGTCCTTCTCATAGCGGACCACGATCTTGTCGTCCTGCAGGAAGGCGCCCTGCTGTACCTCTTCCTTTTGGCTGAAGGGCAGGAGGCGGGCCTGGGTCAGGATCTTGTCGAGGTGGCCGACGGTGATCTCGTCGTCGGAGTCGAAGATGAAGCAGTCCTCGGGACGGAGGTTCCGGATGATGCGGAACTTGGAGCGGACGTAATTCTCCATCTTGTAGTCATAGCGGTCGAGGTGGTCCGGGGTGATGTTGGTGATGACGGCGATGTCCGGGCGGAACGCATAGCAGTTGTCCAGCTGGAAACTGCTGATCTCCAGGACATAGTAGTCGTGATGTTCGGTGGCGACCTGATAGGCGTAGCTCATGCCGATGTTCCCGCCCAGTCCG
Organism: uncultured Bacteroidia bacterium; assembly: GCA_902803715.1. Classification (GTDB taxonomy): domain Bacteria; phylum Bacteroidota; class Bacteroidia; order Bacteroidales; family UBA932; genus Cryptobacteroides. The sequence goes on along the minus strand of CADCRA010000145.1, from coordinate 15,949 downwards.
ACGTTGAGGCCGGCCTGCTGGAACAGGTAGTAGATCAGCGAGGTGGTGGTCGTCTTGCCGTTCGAGCCGGTCACGCAGATCTTCTTCGCGCGGTCGTAGCGTCCGGCGAATTCGATCTCGGAGATGATGCCGATGCCCTTTTCCTCGATCTTGCGCACCATCGGTACGGTCGACGGGATGCCCGGGCTCTTGATGACCTCGTCCGCATTGAGGATCAGTTCTTCCGTATGCTGACCCTGTTCGAACGGGATCTCCCATTTCTCGAGCATTTCGATGTATTTGTCGGCGATCTTCCCCTTGTCCGAGAGGAAGACGTCAAATCCTTTCACTTTTGCCAACACGGCTGCGCCCACTCCGCTTTCGGCGCCGCCCAACACGACGATTCTTGCCATATCTGTGCTTTATCTGATTTTCAACAATGCCAATGTTCCGACAGCCAGCATGATCCCGACGATCCAGAAGCGGGCGACGATCTTCGCCTCATGGTGCGGCGGCACCGGCTTGTGGATGAGGATCCGGCCTTCCGGTTCCTGTTTGTCCTGGTAATGGTGGTGCAACGGGGTCATGCTCCAGATCCGGGTGCCCTGCCCGTCGCGTTTCTTCGTATACTTGAACCAGTTCCGCTGCAGCAGGACGGACAGGCTCTCGACGAAGAAGATGCCGCAGAGCAGCGGGATGAGCAGTTCCTTGCGGATCAGCACGGCGCTCACGCCGATGATGCCGCCGATCGTCAGGCTGCCCGTGTCGCCCATGAACACCTGGGCCGGGTAGGAATTGTACCAGAGGAAGCCGATCAGGGCGCCGACAAAGGCGGACATGAAGATGGCGATTTCTCCGGACCCCGGTATGTACATGATGTTCAGGTAATTGGATTCAATGAGGTTGCCGCCCAGCCAGGCCAGGATGCCGATCGTGACGCCCACGACGGCCGAGGTGCCGGCGGCCAGTCCGTCCAGTCCGTCCGTCAGGTTGGTGCCGTTGGAGCAGGCCGTGATGACGAGGACGATCATCAGGACGTAGATCGCCCATTTGGTGTACCAGCCCATGGCGCCTTTGAAGGGGCTGAGCCATTTGTAGTCGAACTCATGCCGCTTGACGAAGGGAATCGTCGTCTTGGTGCTCTTGACGACATCCTCTTCCTGGTAGGTGCCGTTCGTAACGACCGGTTCGGAATCGACGGACAGTTCCGTTTCATGGGTCACTTCCGACGCGACTTTCTCGCGGACGACGATGTCGTCGCTCATCCAGACGGTCAGGCCGATGATGAAGCCGAGGACGATCTGACCGAGCAGTTTCGCCTTCTCGCTGAGGCCGTTCTTGTTGTGCTTGAAGACCTTGATGTAGTCGTCCGTAAAGCCCAGGGCGCCGCACCAGAGGGTGCTCAGCAGCAGGAGCTGGATGTAGACGTTGGTCAGGTCGCACCAGAGCAGGACGCCGCAGAGGATGGCCAGGATGATGATGATCCCGCCCATGGTCGGGGTGCCTTTCTTCTGGATCTGGCCTTCCAGGCCGAGGTCGCGGACGGTCTCGCCGATCTGCTTGCGCTGCAGCCAGCGGATGATCCGCTTGCCGGCGAACAGGGCGAACAGGACGGCCGTCACGCTGGCCATCATGGCCCGGAAAGACAGGTAATTCATCAGGCCCTGTCCCGGTATGTCGTATTCCCTGAGTGCTTGGAAAAGGTGGTAAATCATGTCGGTTTAGGAGTTAAGGGTTTTGAACACGTCTGCGACAACCTCGCGCTCGTCGAAATGGCGGTGCTCGGTGCCGATGATCTGGTAGGTTTCATGGCCTTTCCCGGCCAGCAGGATGGTCGCTCCCTGCGGGGCGAGCAGGATGGCGGTCCGGATCGCCTCCCGGCGGTCCGCGATGAAGAAGCTCTTCGCCAGGCCGCGTGGGCTCAGGCCCGCCTTGATGTCCTCGAGGATGTCTTCCGTCTTTTCGGTGCGGCTGTTGTCGGAGGTGACGAAGATCCGGTCGGCATACTCTTCAGCGACCTTTGCCATTTCCGGCCGTTTCGTCTTGTCGCGGTCGCCGCCGCAGCCGAACACGCAGACCAGTTCCTTCTCGGGGGCGATGTCGCGCAGGGTCTTCAGCACGTTCTCCATGGCGTCCGGGGTGTGGGCATAGTCGATGACCACGCTCAGGTCTTTCGGACCGCGCAGGGTCTCGAGCCGTCCGCAGGCGGATTCGAGGCGGCTGATGGCGATCAGGGCCTCTTCGGGGCGGGCGCCCACGAGGATGGCGGCCGTGTAGATCGCCAGGATGTTGTAGGCGTTGTGCTGTCCGATCAGCCGGGTCCAGGTCTCCTGGCCGTCGATGCGGAGCTGCATGCCGTCGAAACTTTCCTCCATGATGCGGCAGGTATGGTCCGCGATGCTCCGGCAGGAATAGGTGACGACTTTTGCCTTCGTGTTCTGGACCATGACGCGGCCGTTCCGGTCGTCGATGTTGATGACGGCATAGGCGTCGGCCGGCAGGTTGTCGAAGAACAGCTTCTTGCAGCGGAGGTATTCGGCGAAGGTGCCGTGGTAGTCGAGGTGGTCGTGGGTCAGGTTGGAGAAGATGCCGACCTTGAACCGCAGGCCGGTGACCCGGTCCTGTTCGACGCCGATGGAACTGACTTCCATGAAGCAGTATTCGCAGCCGGCATCGACCATCTCGGCCATCAGGCCCCCCATGGTGATCGGGTCGACGGTGGTGTTGGTCGTTTCGATCCGCCGGGTGCCGACGAAGTTGGCGATGGTGGAGAGGAGGCCGCAGTTGTAGCCCAGGCCCATGAACAGGTTGTAGAGCAGGGTGACGGTCGTGGTCTTTCCGTTGGTGCCGGTGATGCCGACGAGGGTCAGCTTGCGGGACGGATGGTCATAGTAGTTGTCCGCCATGAGGGCGACGGCCTTGCGGGAGGCTTCGACCCGGATGAAGGTGACGTCGTCGGCCTCGCCCGGGGCGAGGGTGGCCAGTTGGGCCGCGAGGGCCTGTTCGTCTTCGTACGCAACGGCGGAGGCACCGCTGCGGATGGCCTTGGCGATATAGTCATGGCCGTTGCCGGCAAAGCCTTTCACGGCGATGAACAGGGCGTCCTTCACGACTTTGCGGGAGTCGCTGCAAAGCGTGCTGACGGGACGGTCGGTGCGTCCCCGGACGGCCGTTACGCCGGCGTTTTCTATGATGTTGCTGAGGATCATTTCAGTTCCAGGGTTACAGTGTTTCCTTTTGCGAGGCGGGTGCCTGCCGCCGGGCTCTGCGAACGGACATGGCCCGTTCCGTGCCAGACGCAGCGCCAGCCGCGGTTCTCGATTTCATATACGGCGTCCATCACGCCCAGCCCCTTGACGTCCGGGACCTGGCCTTCGGCGACCGCTTCCCGCTCCGGCAGTTCCATGGACGGAATGTCCCCCTTGTTGTCCAGGGTTTCACCGTAGTCCATGTCGATGGCGTAGATATGGTCCACGATGTCGCGGAAAGTCTTCGCCGGAATGCCGCTGCCGTACAGCAGGCCGCCTCCGACGCGGGTGTATGCGACGACGATGGTGGTGTATTTCGGGGCGTCCGCCGGATAGAATCCGACGAAGGTCGCCTGGTATTTGCGGTGTCCGAGGGCATCCTCATACGGGTTGCGGCTGCCCATCCGCTCTTCCGGCTCGAGGACGATGCGCGCGGTGCCGGTCTTGCCGGCCACCGGCATCTTGGCGGCGCCGAGCGCGGCTTTCGCCGTGCCGTTCATGACGACGTGCCGCAGGGCGTAGGCGAGGGTGTCGGCTGTCGCCCGCGAGCAGATCAGGCCGCCCAGGACGCTCTGGCCGTGCTTCTCCTTGACGACGCCGTGGCTTTCCACGCTCTCGACCAGGTACGGCTTCATCATCTTGCCCCGGTTCGCGATCGCATTGTAGAAAGCGGCGATGTGCAGCGGCGTTTCACTGACCGAGTAGCCGATGGCGACGGAACCCAGGTCGGACAGGCTGATGTTGCCCTTGCTGTCCGGACGCGGCAGGTACGGGGCGGGGAAGCGGTCCAGGTCGAAGTCCCAGGCTTCGCCGAGCTTGTAGCTGTAGAGCTTGTCGAGCATCGTCTGCGGCCGGGAACCGTAGTTCTCGATCGCCAGGCGGCGGAAGACATAGTTCGAGGAGATCTCAAAGCCGCGGAGCACGGTGATGGAGTCCAGGTGGGTCTGGGCCTCATGGGTCGTGATGTAGGAGTCCTGCGGGAAGGAGGTCCGGCCGACGCGGTAGATGCCGTGGTTGGTCGGGACGTTCGTCTGCAGGGTCACCTTGCCGTCTTCGAGCAGGCTCATGAGGGTCGACGCCTTGAAGACGGAGCCCGGCTCGCCGGCGCGTTCCACCGCGAAGTTGATGGTTTCGCCGAGGTGGCCGGTCTGCGGGTCGCGCAGCAGGTTGACCATGGCCCGGATGGCGCCGGTCTTGACGTCCATGACGATGACGCAGCCGCCCTCGACCGCCTTGCCGGACGGGTCGAATTCTTCAATCCGGTGGCGCAGGGAACGGTCTGCGATGTCCTGGATGTCGATGTCCAGGGTCGTGCGGACGTCGTATCCGTCGATCGGGGCGACATAAGCGCTGTCGTAGTTCTGGATCAGCTGCCGTCCGTCGGTATATTTCATCCACTTGTATCCTTCCTTGCCGTGGAGGACATGGTCGAAGCGGCCTTCGATGCCGACGTTCGTGATGCCTTCGGCGCCGGTGCGGCTGTTGTCCTTGACATAGCCGACGGTACGGCGGGCCAGGCTCTCATACGGATACTGGCGGGTGTCGATCTTCTCGGTCATCATGCCGCCGGAGTTCGGGCCGTCGCGGAACAGGCAGAGGTTCTTGACCTTCTGGAGCGTACCGTGGTCAATCTGGTAGCCGATGCGGACATAGCGGCGGCCGGCTTCGCGGCCGTCGAGGATGAGCTTGCGGTATTCGGCGGCGGTCCGGTCGCCGTAAACGTCATGCAGGCCGATGGCGAGGGTGTCGACCTTGGCGCGCCAGGCGGCTTCGAGCCGTTTGCCCTTCTCCTTGTCGCGCATGTCGCGGTATTCCGCCTTGAGGACGGCGCAGTCCATGTAAACCTGGTACATCGGGGTGGACATGGCGATGAGCCGGCCGTCCTTCGCGAGGATGGACCCGCGTTCCGGATCCAGGTTCTGCTTGATGTTGCGCGGATGGAAGAGGTCGGCGATGCGTTCGTCGGGCTCATAGGTCAGCTGGAGCTGGACGATGCGGCCGATGATCAGGACCGCGCCGAGGATATACGCGAGGTACAGGAGGTACAGGGAACGTACCACCCGGTCGCCTTTTTTCTGGGGTCCTTTGTTTTCCATCGCCTGGTCTTTATTTGCGGATGACGTCCGCCGGCTTTTCCGGCAGCGTCACTTCCGATCCGTTCTCTTCCAGCAGCTGTTCGACAGTGCTGAGCCGTCCGAGCCGTGCGATCTGCACGGTCTTCTGGGCATGGTATATCTTCATTTCGGAAAGGACATCCTTGTTCTTCTCGACCTGCACCAGGGTCTTCTGCACCATCATGCTCGTGAGGATCATGCCCCAGAAAAGCAGGAAGGTCCAGAGGATATGCGGGAAGAACTTGTCGATGCGGAGCCGCAGGAGAAACTCTCCGTGCAGGATCGCCCAGACGCTGTTCTTGATGATGTCGATGACCTTTCTCATAAATCCTTCTGTTTCCGTCCGCCGGCCTTACCGTCCGGCGGGATTTTTCTGTGCGATCCGGAGTTTCGCACTCCGGGCCCGCGTGTTGGCCGCGATTTCTTCCTCCTTCGGGAGGATCGGTTTGCGGTTGACCGGCCGCAGCGGCGCGTCCGTGCGTCCGTAGACATCCTGCCGGACTTCGCCTGCGACGTTCCCGGTCCGGATGAAGTTCTTGACCATCCGGTCTTCCAGGGAGTGGTAGGTGATGACCACCAGTTTCCCGTCGGGCTTGAGGCAGCGTGCGGCGCCTTCCAGGAATTTTTCCAGGGATTTCATCTCCTGGTTGACCTCGATGCGCAGGGCCTGGTAGACCTTGGCCAGCACCTTGTGCTCCGCGAACTTCGGCAGGCAGGGCGCCAGGGCCTCGTCCAGGTCGGCAGTGGTCGCAACCGGCTTCCGGGTGCGCGCCGCCACGATGAGCTGCGCCATCTTGCGCGGGTTGTCGACTTCCCCGTACAGGCGCAGGATCCGTTCAAGGTCCGCTGCGTCGTACGTGTTGACCAGATCCGCCGCGGTCATCCCGGCCTCCGTGTTCATCCGCATGTCGAGCGGGGCGTCGAAGCGGAAGGAGAATCCGCGGTCCGCCGTGTCGAACTGGTGGGACGACACGCCCAGGTCCGCCAGGATCCCGTCCGCCTCCGCCGGCGTCCCTTCCGTATGGGCATAGAACTGCACATAGTTCCGGACGAAGCGGAAATTATTGTGCACCAGGATCAGCCGTTCGTCCTTGAGACGGTTCCCGATGGCGTCGATGTCACGATCGAAGGCGAGGACCTTGCCCTTGCCGGTTAAGCGTGAAAGTATCTCGGCGGTGTGTCCACCGCCTCCGAATGTGGCATCAATGTAAAGTCCTGAAGGGTTGTCGATCAGTGCAGAAACGCTCTCGTCGAGCAGCACCGGGGTATGGTATTCTGACATCGGCCTTTTCTCCTATCTCTGCTGAGACAGTTCCTTGGCCAGGGCGCGATACCTTTCGTTGGACATCCGGGAAGCCTCGTAGGTCTCCTTGTCCCAGATTTCGATCTTGTAGCCCTTGCCGGCGAACATCACCTCCTTGGTTAAACCTGCACCGTCCTGGAGATTCCGGGGAATGGACAGGCGTCCGAGTTTCGGGTCGGGGACGACGATGGCGCTGTCTTCCATGTACTTGCTCCAGAAGTCAGCGTGATCGGGATTGAAGATCAGATCCAGTTTGCTCTTGATGGATTCCGCCTGGGCCTGCCACTCTTCGAAGGTGTACATTTCCAGGCATTTCCTGTAGATGTCCTTGTGGAGGACGAATTTCATCCCGCACTCCTGGGGTACCTGCGCCTTCAGCGACGAAGGGAAAACCACTCTCCCTTTGTCGTCGATCTTGGCGAGGCAGTCGCCTATGAATGTCGAGATGACCATGTCCTCTACTGAAATTTAACTTCTTTCTTTCACGCTGGGGACAAAGATAAGAATAATTTTCCACTTTGTTCCACATTCTTCCAAAATTTTCCACAAAGTTTCCCACCGGGCAAAAAACAACTCCGCGACCTTTCGGTGCGGAGTCTGTCGGAGGAGGATTTCTCAGTGTTTTTCGCGTGCGTTCCGGGCCAGTTCGAAGAGGGCGTGGGAGAGGTGGCAGTACCCGTCCGGGTTCTTGACCAGGTAGTCCTGGTGGTACTCTTCGGCCGGATAGAAATTCCGCAGCGGCTCGAGCTCGACGGCCAGCGGTACGCCCAGGGAAGCCTGGACGGCGTCGTAGACTTCGCGGATGACCGGCTCGTCAGCGGGATCGGACCAGTAGATGCCGGTCCGGTAGCGGGTGCCTTCGTCGTGGCCCTGGCGGTTGAGGCTCAGGGGATCGATGGCCTTGAAATAGAGTTCGATGAGGAACTTCAGCGATACGGTGTCGGGATCATACTGTACGCGGACCGTCTCGGCGTAGCCGGTGGTGTCCGTGTAGACCTGCTTGTAGGTCGGATCCGGGGTATTTCCGTTGGCGAAGCCCACTTCCGTGAACGTGACGCCGGGAATCAGCTGCAGGTAATGTTCGGTGCCCCAGAAGCAGCCGCCTGCGAGATGGATTTCTTTCATAAGCTTACCAGTTCCAGTGGAGACCGACGGTGGCGGACAGGCTGACATGGTCCTGGAATCCGATCCAGAATGCGTTGACGCCGGTCCCGATGCGGAGGTTTTTGACGGGGAGGGGAAAGAGAAACCCGAGGGTGGCGACGCCGCTCATGCCCTCGATGCTCTGTTCTCCGCCCGGCTGGACGATGTATTCTTTCTTCTCTTCGTCATAGATCATGACGTCGGATGCCGGCGGCATGGCGGTCTTTCCGTAGCCGAAGGCGGTCGAAAGATAGAAAAGCTTGCCGTTATTCTGCCAGAGGTTGAAGCCCGGTCCGATGCCGGCCAGGTATTCGTCCTTGTCGTCGGCGTTGGAGGCGAAATGACCCTGGATATTGATGAACATGGCATCCGACAGGTAGTGCGCGGCGCCCAGGTCGAAGGCGAAGGCATGCTGTGTGTTCTCGTAGGTCATCAGTTCATATCCTGCGTCGCCGTAGAGGCGGAACGTGCCGGTCTGGGCGCGCAGCAGCGTGCCGGACAGGATCAGGAGGGTCAGCAGTAAGATCCTTTTCATGGTCAAGGGGATTTGGTTTACAGTTCTTTGCGCAGCCGGGCCTTGGGAATACCGAGCTGGTCGCGGTATTTGGCGATGGTGCGGCGGGCGACCTTGTAGCCGCGCTTTTCCATCTCGCTGACCAGCTGGTCGTCGGTCAGCGGCTTGTGCTTGTCTTCATTGTCCACGCATTCCTGCATGACTTTCTTGAGTTCGCGGGTCGAGACTTCCTCGCCTTCCTGGTTTTCCAGTCCTTCCGAGAAGAAGTACTTCAGCGGGAAGATGCCGAAGTGGGTCTCGATGTACTTGGAGTTGACGACGCGGGAAATGGTCGAGATGTCGAAGCCGGTCTTCTCGGCGATGTCCTTGAGGACCATCGGGCGGAGGTGGGACTCGTCGCCGTCGACGAAGTAGTCGTGCTGGTAGTCGATGATGGCCTGCATGGTGTTCTGCAGGGTGTTGTGCCGCTGCTTCAGGGCCTCGACGAACCACTTGGCGGAGTCCATCTTCTGCTTGACGAAGGTGGCGGCTTCCTTCTTCTGGCGTTCAGAGGAATTGGCGGCTTCCAGGAGCAGGTCGGCGTATTTGCGGTTGACGCGGATCTCCGGGATGGAGAAACGCGGCATGGACAGCCGGAGTTCGCCGTCTTCGTAGTCGAGCAGGAAGTCCGGGACGATCTGCTGGGCCTGGTCGTTGTAGGAATCGTCGACCTGGCCGCCCGGGGACGGGTTGAGCTTGACGATGCGGGCCATGGCCGCCTTCATGTCCTCTTCGTCCATTCCGGTCTTCGCCATGATCTTCTGGAAATGGCGGTTGGAGAATTCCTGGAAATAATCCGTCAGGATCGTGGTGGCGTCTTCGACATCCTTGGTCTTCCGGAGGCCCCGCAGCTGGATGAGCAGGCATTCCCGCAGGTCGCGGGCGCCGACGCCGGCCGGCTCGAATTCCTGGATGATCTTCAGCAGGTCCAGGACCTCTTTCTCGTCGGTCTCGATGTTGGCGCGGAAGGCCATGTCGTCGACCAGGCTTTCGATGTCCCGGCGGAGGTAGCCGTCATCGTCGAGGCTGCCGATGATGAAGGCGGCGACCTGCTGCTGGTGGCGGTTGAGATTGCGGAAACCCATCTGCTCCATCAGGCTCTGCGTGAAGCTCTGCTTGACGGAGAAGGTATTGTACTGCGGACGCTCGTCCTTGCCGTAGTTGTTGACGTGGTATTTGTAGGAAGGCGTCGGATCGTCTTCGTTGATTTCCGACAGGGAGACGTCGCGGGGCGTCTCTTCATCCTTGCTCTCCTGCGGGGTGTCGTCGAGGACCGGATTCTCCTCCAGTTCCTTGCGGATACGCTGCTCCAGTTCCTGGACCGGCAGCTCGATGAGCTTGATGGTCTGGATCTGCAGCGGCGACAGCTTCTGCTGCTGTTTGAGTGTCAGTTTCTGCTCGATCATGATCTAGCGGTTCACTCGGACGACCTGCACGGTGTCCACGACGAAGGCATGGGCGCGGTCGGCAGGCGGGAAATTGATGCTCTCCTTGACGACGAAGGCCGTCGGGAACTGGCCCTTGATCTGCTGGAGCAGTTCCATGGCTTCGGACTTGGTCCGGAAGTCTCCGACCGTCACCTTGAAGTAGGGGTTCTGGTAGCTGCGGTAGGCCGCAATGCCGGGGCGCATGGCCATGAAGCGGTTCAGGGCGGATTCGGATTCGCCGCGGGCATTCTGCTTGTTGTCGAAGTAGATGCGGACCCGGTAGCCGGAAAGCGTCCGGGACGGGTTGTCGGCGACATGCCTGCGCATTCCGTCGATGATCGTCTGGGACTGGTGGATCCGGACGTCGGCTTTCCCGCCCTTGGCCTTGGAGGGCATCAGGTTGAAAATGGACTTGCCGGTCAGGGAGGAGTCCACGGTGGCGGCGGGCCGGTAGACCAGGGAGTCCACGACCTGCCGTCCGGTGTTCTGCGCGTGGAGCGCTCCGGCGGCCAGCAAGGCTATGAAGAGGATGACGATTCGTTTCATGTTATTCGGCTTCGATGAGGTCCTTTATAGGTATGTCTTTGAAATCAAACGACTTGGAAGCTCCGCCACGGAGACGGACGCGGGCGTGGATGTCCGTCGTGAAATCGGCCGGGTCATAGTTCCGGGCCATGCCCAGCACGCTCAGGACGGAGTATTCTCCGCCCAGGATGGCCTTGCAGTGGAGCGGGTAGACAGCGGTGCTCTTCCGGCGGACGGTGACCGGATCGGCCGTGTAGTGGACGAATTCCGTTCCTTTGTAGTAAAGCACGCCTTCGATGTCCTCGAGGGTGAACTGCATGGCCGGGTTCTCGACACCGACGGCGAGGTCGGCCGTCAGGCCGCGCAGCCCTGTCGGGGAGACGGATTCGACGGCCCAGGAAGTCACCTGGATGTTCCGGATCCGTTCCACGCTTCCGCAGCCGGTCAGGCACAGGGCCAGCACGGTGGCGAGGATCAGGATGATGCTGCGTTTCTGTTTCATTTCGGAGGTTTCCTAAGCGGCAAAGATACAGATATTCCTTGAAAAATGCTACCTTTGCGCCACGGTTTGAAATCAAGGGCCGTGCCAAAACGATGGAAAGGAAGAAATTATATATAGAAACCTATGGCTGCCAGATGAATGTCAATGACACAGAAGTCATTTTCTCCATTCTGGCGGACGAGGGCTACGACCGTACCGAGGTCATGGACGAGGCCGATGTGATCCTGGCGAACACCTGTTCGGTCCGCGACAACGCCGAGCAGCGGATCTGGGGGCGCATCGAGCAGTTCCACCAGCAGAAGAAAACCCGGCCGGAAGTGGTCGTGGGCATCGTCGGCTGCATGGCCGAACGGCTCAAGGACGCCCTGCTCGACAGCCGGAAGGTCGACCTGGTCGCGGGACCGGACTCTTACCGCAGCCTGCCGCAGTTGCTGCGGGACATCGCGCCGGACCGTCCCCAGATCAATGTCCTTCTATCCCATGAAGAAACCTACGGCGACATCCGCCCGGTCCGCATCGACCGCAACGGCGTGTCCGCCTTCATCTCGATCATGCGCGGCTGCAACAACGTATGTTCCTATTGCGTCGTTCCCTATACCCGCGGCGCCGAGCGCTCGCGCGACCCGCGGACCATCCTGCGGGAGGCCTGCGACGTGTTCGCTTCCGGATACAAGGAGGTGACCCTGCTGGGACAGAACGTGGACTCCTACCTCTGGAAAGGCGAAGACGGGACGACGGTCGATTTCGCCGACCTGTTGGAACAGGTCGCCCTGATCAGCCCGGAATTGCGGGTCCGCTATTCAACTTCGCATCCGAAGGACATCAGCGACAAGCTGATCGAGACCATGGGCCGTCATGACACCATCTGCAAGTGCATCCACCTGCCCGTGCAGAGCGGCAGCGACGCCATGCTGGTCAAGATGCGCCGCCGTTACACGCGGGCATGGTACCTGGACCGGGTTGCGAAAATCCGCAGCGTCATGCCGGACTGCGCGATTACGACCGACATCATTGCCGGGTTCTGCGGCGAGACCGAACAGGACCACCAGGATACCCTTTCCATCATGCGGGAAGTCGGCTATGACGCCGCTTTCATGTTCCAGTATTCCGAGCGTCCGGGGACCCTGGCCGCCCGCAATTATCCGGACGACATCGCCCCGGAGGTCAAGACCCGCCGCCTGAGCGAGATCATCGAACTCCAGAACGCCCTCAGCCTGGAGAGCAACCGCCGGGACGTAGGCAAGGTCTTCCGCATCCTGGTAGAAGGTCCGTCCAAGCGCAATCCCGCCGAACTCTGCGGCCGGGCCTCCAACAACAAGATGTGTGTCTTTCCCGACACGGCGCACAAGGCCGGGGATTATGTCGATGTGGAAGTGCTGTCGTGCACGCAGGCGACGCTGATGTGCCGCCTGGTCTGAAAGTGACAAAAAGGGGATGGTCAAAACGCGTTGGCCATCCCCTTTTCTTTTTATCTTGTTCCGTTTACAGTTTGTCTCCGAAGGCGAGATCGCCCGCGTCGCCCAGACCCGGGACGATGTAACTGTGGCTGGTCAGTTCCTCGTCCATCGCGGCGGTCCACAGCGTGATGTCGTCTGTCATCAGGTGCTTCTGCAGGTACTCGACCGCATAGACACTCGAGATCGGGCAGACCAGATGGGTGTGGGAAGGATGGCCTTCTTCGCAGAGTTTTTCGTAAGTGACTTCGATGGAAGCGCCGGTGGCGAGCATCGTGTCCGCCAGGATCAGCACCTTCCCTTCCAGGCCCGGGTTCGTCGCATACTGCACCTGGATGTGGGAGTCGTCTCCCTTGTCATACTTCCGGTAAGCGGCGATGAAGGCGCTCTCCGCGGTGTCGAAGACATCGAGGATGCCTTTGTGCAGGGGAAGGCCTGCGCGGAGGATCGTGGCGACGACGATCTTGCTGTCATAGGTCGGAATGCTGGCGATGCCCAGCGGCGTGACCACTTCCTTGGTGCTGAATTCCAGCGTCTTGCTGATTTCGTAGCCGAAAATGTTGCCCAACCGCTCCAGGTTGTAGCGGAAACGCATCCTGTCTTTCTGGACGGACCTGTCACGGATTTGCGCGACAAAAGTGTTGAGGACCGAATGGACCTCTCCGAGGTTGATGACTTTCATGGCTTTTCGGATTTTAACGACTTCCGAAAAACAAAAATAGGAAAAATTACGCGATAATGCAATCCGGCGCGCCCGTTTTCTCAGAAATCCTCCGCCAGGTAGACGCGTTCGTCCGTAAAACTGTAGTATTTGTCGTCGCTGACGACGACATGGTCCATCAGGCAGAGGCCCAGGCTGCCCAGCGCTTCCTTGATCCGGGCCGTCTCCCGGAGGTCGCTCCGGCCGGGGACCGGATTCCCGGAAGGGTGGTTGTGGACGATCACGACGCTGCTGCATTTCCGGTCCAGGGCGTGCCGCAGCAGGGTCGTCAGGTCCGACGAGGTGGAACTGCCGCTGCCGGAGGACAGCCGTTCCTTCCCGAGGACATAGTTCGCGCGGTTGAGGTAGATGGCCCACATCTCCTCATGGGTGAGGCCCTTGAGGCGGGGGATCATCAGCCGGTAGATCATCCGGGCGTGGGTGATGGACAGGCCGTCCAGGCGGGACCGCTCTTCCATCAGCCGCCGCCCCAGTTCGAAGGCGGCCGTGACAGTGACGGCCTTGTCCGGCCCGATCCCGTCGACCGCCTGCATGTTCCCGATCTCCAGGGCGGACAGACTGACCAGCGAGCCGTCCGCGGCCTGCAGGAGTTCCTGCGCGATCTCCACGACATTCTTCTTTCCGGTTCCGGTCCGCATCAGGATGGCCAGCAGTTCCGCATGGCTCAGGCTTTCGGGCCCCCGCTCCAGCATCTTCTCCCTCGGGCGCTCCCCGAGGCTCCATTCTTTCATCTTCATCGTTCTCGGCATTGGTTCCGGGAGCAAGATAGAAATTTCTGTAAACTATTCAAAATTAAACGTTTGACGTATCTCTAAACGTTTGGGGGTTCTCCAAACGGATCGGTTGGAACCGCCTGTCCGAGAGCGCCGGAAAAAAGTGCATGCCCCCTGTAAAAAAAACGCCCCGGAGGACTTCCCCCGGGGCGCTGTAAGGTATGTGCTTGCGTTCCTACTGGACGAAGGCGACGATTTCGCCCTTGGCGACCTGCTCGCCCTGCTTGCCGAGCACGGCGACGACGCGGCCGTCAACGGCGGAGACGAGTTCTTCCATGCCATAATAGGTCTGGACATAGCCGAGAGCCTTGCCGGCTTCCGCCTTGGTGCCGACGACCGGAGCGGCAGAATCGTCCGCGACATCCAGCTGCCACATCAGCTGACCCTTGGCCGGAGCCTGGACCGGCGTGGCCTTCGGGTACTTGGCGACATATTCCTCGACGGAGAACTTCGGCATCTCGACGACCGGGCGCTTGACGACGATCGGGGCGCCGGCCTTCTTCTTGAGGTCTTCCAGTTCGGTGTTGAAACGCTGCTTGGCGACACCGCTCTTGTAGTCACGGTACTGGCGCTCGTGCATCGCAAACTCGAAGAGTTCTTCCTGGTCTTCGCCTTCGTCCCAGCCTTCCTGCTTCATCATCTCCTGGAAGTGCGGCAGTTCGTCCGGATAGTTGTCCTGCGGGTTGGTCGTGGTGAATTCGAGGCCCTTCTCCTTGGCGAGGGCGACGATCTCCGGAGCCAGTTTGCCCGGAAGCTGTCCCATGTGGCCGAGGATCATACCCCAGGTGTCCTTGTCGATGGTGGTCCAGCGCGGCTTGTCGTTCAGCATGTTGAACAGGTTCATCAGCGCCGTGTTCTTGACGTACTGGCTGAACGGAGTGACGAGCGGCGGATAACCGAGGCGAGGCCATACGTATTCAACCTCTTCGAAGAGCTTGACCATCAAGGTGTCGAGGCTCATCTCGGGACGGCCGTGCGCACGCTGTGCAGCGTTGATCGCGCCCTGGAAGCCCTTGAGGTCGGCCATCATGGAGCCCATCATGCCGCCCGGGAGGCCGCAGCCGACGAGCAGGGAGGTCATCTTGGCGTTGGACGGGTTGATCCAGTAGCCGAGGAAGTCGTCCATGAATTTCTGGGTGAGGCGGCGGACTTCCATGTAGGCGTCCATCTTGAGATCCTTGACGAGGAAGCCGTCGGCGCGCATCATCTCGCGGATGGTGATGACGTCCGGGTGGACCTTGCCCCAGGAGAGGGGTTCAACGGCGACATCGAGGTAGTCGGCGCCGGCGCGGGCGACTTCCAGCATGGAAGCCGGGGAGAAACCGGGACCGGTGTGGCCATGGTACTGGACGACGATGTGCGGATATTTCTTCTTGATGTCGGATACGAGTTCGGCCAGGAAGGTCGGACGGCCGATGCCGGCCATGTCCTTGAGGCAGATTTCATCGGCGCCGTATTCGACGACCTTGTCGACGATGCCCATGTAGTATTCGACGGTATGGACAGGGGAGTAGGTGATGGAAAGGGCGACCTGGGAGATCATGCCGCCTTTCTTGGCGCCTTCGACCGATCCGCGGAGGTTGCGGTGGTCATTCAGGCCGCAGAAGGAGCGGGCGATGTCGGTTCCCTGCTTTTTCTTGACCTTGAACATCAGGTCGCGGACGTCCTTCGGAACCGGGTTCATCCGGAGCGCGTTCAGACCGCGTTCGAGCATGTGGGTCTGGATACCGGCCTTGTGGAACGGGGCCGTCCATTTGCGGACGGCTACGTTCGGGTTCTCTCCGAAGAGGAGGTTGACCTGTTCGAAAGCGCCTCCGTTGGTCTCGACGCGGTCGAAGCAGCCCATGTCAATGATGGCCGGAGCGACCTCGACCAGCTGGTCGACGCGCGGAACATATTTACCGGAACTTTGCCACATATCCCTGTAGACAAGGGAAAACTTGATTTCACGTGCCATTTATTATCTCTGTTTTATATTGTTTGCGGTCGGAAAACCGGAGGGCGAAGCATGGATTCCTTTCCCTCCAATCTACAAAGGTACGAATAATTCCGGACAATCTGAATTTTAGTTAAAAAAATAAGGGTACCGCTTGCAAATCCATAAAAAATATATACCTTTGCAATCCCAATATGGTGGATGTAGTTCAGTTGGTAGAGCATCGGATTGTGGTTCCGAGTGTCGTGGGTTCGAGCCCCATCATCCACCC
>CADCRA010000144.1 GCA_902803715.1 uncultured Bacteroidia bacterium | reverse complement strand
GCCGTCTGCTTCGTCATCACCCTGGCGACCCTGGTGACCTACCTGCTCAACAAGTACCTCCTCCTACCGTTCCAGCTGGAATTCCTGCAGACCATCGCGTTCATCCTCGTCATCGCCGCCCTCGTGCAGATGGTCGAGATCGTGCTGAAGAAGATGAGCCCGTCCCTGTACCAGGCCCTGGGTATCTTCCTCCCGCTGATCACCACCAACTGCGCCGTCCTCGGCGTTGCCATGAACGTCGTCCAGAAGGAGTACACCTTCGGCCTTCCGTCCCACATGCTGGGTCTGGGCGAAGCGGTCCTCTATGCTTTTGCGACTTCCCTCGGCTATGGCCTCGCCATGGTCATCTTCGCCGGTATCCGCGAGCAGCTTGCGCTCAGCAGCGTTCCGAAAGCCTTCAAGGGCGTTCCGATCGCGCTGATCACCGTGGGCATCCTCGCGATGGCCTTCATGGGCTTCTCCGGCATTGCATAACCCCCTAAACCACTCAACGCAAGATGAAGAAAGTTTTACTGATCCTCGTCGCCCTGCTCGGCCTGTCGATCGCCGCTTCCGCCCAGTCGAAAGCGATCGGTTTCCGCGGCATGAGCCAGTGGCAGCTCAGTTACGAGCATTATGTCGGCGACCCGAACTTCCTGGAGTTCGACCTCGGCGGCACCTATTACAGCAAGAATCACCTGGGCTATGACCTGACCGGTACCTACAACTGGATGGTTGCCCAGCCGGACCTCACGCCGCGCGGCGACTGGGGCATCTACGTCGGTATCGGCGCCTCCGTCGGCTCCTGGTGGCACGAGGACAAGTCCAAGTTCTGGCTCGGCTTCGCCGCCCAGGGCGGTATCGAATATACGTTCTGGTTCCCGCTGCAGCTGTCGCTCGACCTGCGCCCGATCTGGGGTCTCGGCGACTACGGCTTCGGCTTCTACCCGACCCTCGCCGTCCGCTATTCCTTCTAGCATGAAACGTCTGGCTTTGCTTACTCTGCTGCTTCTGGGCCTCGGTCTGACCGTGGCCGCGCAGCCGCGTTCCTTCGGCCTCCGGGCGGGATCCGTCATGGAGGTCAGCTACCAGCATTGCTTCGGCACGCCGCATTTCGCGGAGGTGGACCTGGGCATGGACATGGTCGGCGACCATGGCCTGCGCGCCACGGCAACCTACAACTGGATCTTCGCGGAACCGGCCTGGGGCTACCGGGGAGAATGGGCCTGGTATGCCGGTCCCGGCGTTTCGCTCGGGTATGTCTATGAGGTTCACGGCCCGGAGAAGGCGGAAGTCATGATGGCTTTTGTCGGACAGATGGGCTGCGAATTCACCCCCTGGAACCACCTGACCCTGTCGGCGGACCTCCGCCCGATGATCGGTTTCCATTTCGGTACCGGCAAGTTCTATCGCGGCGGCCTCGTCGGCCTCGTGCCTTCCCTGGGCGTCCGCTACAAGTTCTAGCCAGCCGGATACAATGAATAAAAAACGCGCGACCCGCAGGGGCCGCGCGTTTTTGTATGGGTCGCTCTCCGGGTTATCCGATGAAGGAGGCGAAGTAGCCCGGGAAGAAGACGTTGGTGATCAGGTACCCGACGACGGTCGCAGTGACGATGGAGATCATACCCGGCATCATGAAACTGTGGTTGAGCAGGTATTTGCCGATCTTGGTCGTTCCGGAGCGGTCGAAGTTGACCGTCGCGATATCGGAAGGATAGTTCGGGATGAAGAAATAGCCGTAGACCGACGGCAGCACGCCGAGCAGGACCGGGCCCGCGATGCCGAGTTTGTAGGCCAGCGGGAGCATGGCGACGACGACGGCGCCCTGGGAGTTGATCAGCACGGAGACGAGGAAGAAGACGAAGGCGATCGACCAGGGATACTGGGCGACGATGCCCTGGAGGGCCTCCTGCATGACGTCCATGTAGTTGCTGAAATAGGTGTCGGCCAGCCAGGCGATGCCGTAGATGGCGACGACGGCGACCATGCCGGACTGCCAGACGGCGCCGGCGACGGCTTTCTTCGGCTGGGCCTTGAAGGCGACGATCATGACGGCCGCGGCACTGATCATGATGATCTGGATGATGGTGTTCATCTTCGGGATGCGGCTGATGGTGCTGAGGGTGTCGGCGTCGACGAAGAACTGGACGCAGGCGAAGGCAACGATGACGGCCAGCGCGGACAGGAAGACGTAGACGCTGCCCTTAGCCTCCTTGGTGATGGTCTTGTCGAGGGTCGTGGCGGTCTCTCCGAACATGTACTTGTAGGTCTCGGGATCAGCCAGCCTTTTCTGGAACTCCGGATCCTTGTCCAGGTCGAGGCCGCGGTGGTAGGAAGCGGCCGCGGCGGCCAGCAGGCCGCAGAGGCAGGACGGGATGGTCACCATGAGGATCTGCGGGATGGCGACGTTGTATCCGTTGGCATTGGAAATGGTCATGAAGGCGACGACGGCGGCGGCGATCGGCGAGCAGGTGATGCCGACCTGGGATGCGATGGAGGCGACGCCGCAGGGACGCTCCGGACGGATGCCTTTCTTGAGGGCGATGTCGCAGATGATCGGCATGAGGGTATAGACGACATGGCCGGTGCCGACGAGGACGGTCAGGAAGAAGGTGCAGAGCGGCGCCAGGAAGGTGATGTGGTCCGGGTGCTTGCGGAGCATCTTTTCCGCGACCTGGATCATCCAGTCCATACCGCCGGAAGCCTGCAGGATACCGGCGCAGGTGACGGCCGCGATGATGATGTAAATGACGTCGGTGGGAGGCGTTCCCGGTTTCAGTCCGAATCCGAAGACGAGGATGGCGAGGCCGATGCCGGAGATGGCGCCGAGGGCGAGGCTGCCGTAGCGTGAGCCTACATATAGGGCTGCCAGTACGATGAGCAGCTGGACGATCATGAGTGCCATGGCGTGAGGGTTTATCCGTTTAAATTTTTGGTGTCGGTCGGGTCGTAAAATGCGTCCCGACGTGTAAATATAGGAAAAATAACGTATCTTTGTACTCATTGACATCCAAATTATTCGCCATGGAATTTGACAATCGGATCCGGCTGAAGGAGACGGGAAGTTGTGAAGTGCGTTCCGATCTTGCTTTCGAGGACTATCATAAAAAGCTCTGGGACCTGTTCCACGCCCATGTACAGCATCTCGGGGATGGCGGCAACGGAGAGTTCTGGCTGGATTATCCCGCCCCGCTGCGTACCCGCCACCTGGTCGTCAACCTTGGAGAAGGTTCCCAGCCCGGAAGATACAGGATCCGTTTCCGGGGCGGCAGCAAACCCGATTATCTCTGCGACGTGCTGGTCATGGTCCTTGCCCTGGCCGCGTTCTGGTGCCTGGGCAAGTTGTTCGTGCCGGGCGCACCGGTCCTCGCGGCCGTCGGCTGCGTCGCCGGTTTTGCCGCGGCGGCCGGTCTGTATGTCTGGTCTGGCAAGGGATTTGGAGGGAAAGAAACCCTGGAATGGATTGAAAGAATCAAACGATGAAAAAATATCTGATCGCGGCCCTTGCGGCCTTGTTCCTTGCCGGCGCAGCCCAGGCCCAGGACCTGCTCCGGTATAATTACAAGAAGAACGGATATGTCTATACCGGCACCGAACGCATCCGGGTGACCGGGACCGGCGGCATGCCGATGCAGGTGAAACTGGGAAGGGTTTCGTTCCCGGACGGCGCCGCCATCTTCATCCTGCACATCGATTTCGAATCGACTTCCGCCTGGAAGATTCCGAAGAATGCGCCGCTGACGGTTACCACGACCTCCGGAAAGACCGTCATCTCCAAGAATGCCAGCGACGCCCCGAACCTCATCGCTCCGCAGGGAATCCGCGGAAACGGCGGGACGAAGACCTATTGGAACTACGGCGAATACTATTTCGAGGAGGATGACATCCAGAAGATCGCCGTCGGCGTCAGCCGCGTCGAGGCCCAGCGCCGCTGGTCCACGGACGGCATCATCAAGGTCGACTACAAAAACGACGAGTTCGGCAGCGCCGTATACAAGCAGTTCGAGGCCATCTGCAACGCCCCGGTCCCGAAGGCGGAACTGGGCAGCCAGCTCAAGTCCCTCAGCGACCAGGGCGGCAACCGCATGGCGGATACCAAAACCCTCAGCGTCAACGGCCAGCTTTCCCTGTCGCTGGGCTATGTCTACTATGCCTCCGAGAACGCCGAATCCTATGAACTCGACCTCTATCTCCCCGGAAAGGAAGTGCCGCTGGACGGCGCCGTCTCCATCGTGACTTCGGCCGGCGAGACGATCCGCCTGAAACAGGAGAAAGTCAGCAAGGACGGCCGCGTGACCCTCTATCCGGAAGCCGCGCAGCTCAAGCGGATGGCCCGCGGTGTCAGCCGGGTCAGCCTCCAGTCCACCTCCGGGGCCGTCAACCTGAATTTCCCGGACAAGTCCTTCTCTGAGGCCGTTGAGAAACTCTACAACGCCCTCCAGACGGCGTCCATCCTTTAACTCCGAATACTTTGATTCAGCATATGGAACATCGACATCTGACCGCGCCCGAGATCGCGGCTTTGGAACAAAACGGGTGTCGCAGCACCGATTGGGACAAGGTTCTCGTCGCGTGGGGCGACCGTGATTATTCCTGTCACCTTTGTGACGCCAAGTTTACCGGCGACGTCCGTCTGGGCGTCTTTGACAAGGAGTTCATCCTGCCCGGCGGCGTTCCTTGCCACAGCGGGATCCGTCATGCCCATCTGCACAATACCCGTGTCGGTGACAACTGCCTCATCCGCAAGGTCGGCGAGTACATCGCCAATTACCACATCGGGAATGACTGCCTGGTCGACAACATCGACATCATGGCCGTCGAAGGCAAGACGACCTTCGGCAACGGCACGGAAGTCTCCGTCCTGAACGAGACCGGCGGCCGCGAAGTCGTCATCACGGAGCAGCTCGGTGCCCAGACGGCTTATATCATGGCCCTGTACCGCCACCGGAAAGACCTCCACGAACGCCTGTGCGAAATCGCCCGCCGTTATGCGGAACGCCAGGCCTCCGAAACCGGTGCCATCGGGAACCGTGTTTCCATCCGCAACTGCGGAACCCTGATCGACCTGCGGATCGGCGACTGCGCGACGCTCGAGGGCGCCCGCCGGATGCGGAACGGATCCATCTGCAGCAACGCGGACGATCCGGTTACGGTCGGCAGCGGTGTCGTTGCGGAGGACTTCATCATCTGCAGCGGCGCTTCCGTCGAGATTAACGTCATGCTGAACCGCTGCTTTGTGGGACAGGCGACCAAACTCGGCCACGGCTATTCCGCTTCCGACTCGCTCTTCTTTTCGAACTGCCAGGGAGAAAACGGTGAGGCCTGCGCCATCTTTGCCGGTCCGTTTACGGTGACCCACCACAAGTCCACCCTCCTGATCGCCGGCATGTACTCCTTCATGAACGCCGGTTCCGGCTCGAACCAGAGCAACCACATGTACAAGCTCGGCCCGATCCACCAGGGCATCCTGGAGCGCGGAGCGAAGACGGCCTCCGATTCCTATATCCTCTGGCCTTCCCGCGTCGGCGCGTTCTCGCTGGTCATGGGCCGTCATGTCACGCATTCCGACACGTCCAACCTGCCGTTCTCCTATCTGATCGAGAAAAACAACACGACATACCTGGTCCCGGGTGTCAACCTGCGTAGCGTCGGTACGATCCGCGATGCCCAGAAATGGCCCAAGCGCGACGCCCGCAAGGATCCGAAGCGGCTGGACCAGATCAATTACAACCTGCTGAGCCCGTATACGATCCAGAAGATGTTCAAGGGCCGCAAGACCCTGCTGAACCTCAAATATGCCTCCGGCGAACTGTCGGATGTCTATTCCTTCCACAGCACGAAGATTACCAACAGCGCCCTGTGCAAAGGCATCGGTTTCTATGAGACCGGCATCAAGAAATTCCTGGGCAACTCGCTGATCAAGCGGTTGGAAGACCTGCCCGCCGGCGCTTCCGATGCGGAAATCCAGGCCCTGCTCCGTCCGACGACGGAAGCGGGTCACGGCGACTGGGTCGACATGAGCGGCCTGATCGTGCCGAAGACGGAAGTCGATGCGCTGCTGGACCGGATCGAGAGCGGCGAGATCACCGAGCAGGAAACGATCAACGAGGAGTTCGCCCGCATGCACCGGATGTATTATACCTGGGAGTGGTCCTGGGCGTATGACAAGATCATCGAGTTCTTCGACATCGATCCGGCTGCGATGACTGCCGCCCAGGCTGCCGACATCGTCAACCAGTGGAAGGAAGCCGTCATCGGACTCGACCGGCTCGTCTACGAGGATGCGAAGAAGGAATTCAACCTGGCCTCCATGACCGGTTTCGGCGCCGATGGCTCCCGGATCGAGAAGAAACTCGATTTCGAGCAGGTCCGCGGCGACTTCGAAAGCAATCCTTTCGTCACAGCCGTGCTGGACCACATCGAGAAGAAGACGGCGCTCGGCGACGACCTGCTCCGCCGGCTCGGCTTCTAGCGGAGCATCGGCAGGACTTCTTCTATCCGGCCGTCGTTCGGCGCAGGCTCAATGCGGAGCAGGCGGCAGACCAGCGGATAAATGGCTGTATTCCGGAACGCCGGAATCCTGATTCCTTTCTTGAAGTCAGGACCTTCGGCCCGGAAAACCGTATGCATTTCGGTATAGGCCGGGTCGAAGCCGTGGGTGCCGCGGTTGGTAGGGAAGCGGGAACTGATCTGCCAGCCCAGGTCCGGGTCGATGACGATGTCTCCAATCCGCGGACTGGTCCCGTAATTCAGTTCGGCCGGAATCTCTTCCTTCTTCCAGACGCGCACATGTTCCATGGCCTGCAGGGCGTTGTAGAGCGAATCCCGGCAGGCGGCATCCTTGCTGAAGATTGCCGTCGGCGTGCCGAAGATGATCCGTTCGCACCATTCTTCTTTGATGTATTTGTACGGATTGACGACCCGCAGCGGGCTGATTTCGGCCATCCCGTGGTCGGCCAGGACGATCAGGTCGGTCTTGCGGGCCAGTCCGGCGGCCTTGAGCCCGTCGAGCAGCCGGCCGACCATCCGGTCGACCCGTTCCACCTGGTCGGCGACACGCAGGTCCAGCGGACCGTACTGGTGGCCGGCGTGGTCCGGTTCGTCGAAATAAATCATCAGCAGACGCGGCCGTTCGGCCTTCGGGAGTTTCATCAGGGAAAGGGTCCGGTCGATGCGTTCTTCAAAACTGATGAGGTTGTCGTCGTATTTGAGGAAGTAACTGGGATTGCGTCCGCCGACCCCGAATTCGGAGGAGACCCAGTAGGTGATGCCGGCCTTGACGCCCTGGCGCTCGGCGGTGTTCCAGAGGGGTTCGCCGAGGTAGAAGGCGGGATCTTCCTTGACCGTCCCGCCGATCGAGTACATCTTCTGCAGGTCCTCGTCCCAGAACGTGTTGTTGACCAGGCCGTTGTGGTCCGGGACCAGGCCGGTGGCGATGGTATAGTGGTTCGGGAAGGTGGAGGAAGGATAGGACGGGATCATGTCGGCGGCAATGCCGTTCCGTTCCATCTGATCGAGGTTCGGCGTATGGTACAGGTCGGGATAGTCGTGGCGGAAACCGTCCATGGAGATGACGATGACGTATTTGGCCCGTGGCTTGCGGGCGTCGGACGGGAGCGCTGCGGCCAGCAGGGCCAGCGAAAGGAACAGGGTCCTCAGGATGTGGGAAGAATGATTCATGATCATGGGTTTTCTGTCTGCTAAGATACGAAAAATCCGTACAAAGTCGTATCTTTGTATCCGGCCGGGGCTGTTTCCGGCCGTGAATCCTTTCATTCGGTATACCATGAACCGTGAATCCCTTTTCGCCGGTATCTTGATCGGTCTGGGAGCCTATGGCTTCCTTTCCCTGGGCGGCATCCCCGGCGCCGTCATCTTCGCATTCGGCCTGATGTCCGTCATCTATTTCGCCGTGCCGCTGTACACGGGCAAGGCGGGTGTCATCAACGACATCTGGGCGCTGACGAAAATCTGGTTCTTCAATGTCGTCGGCTGCGTCCTGCTGGGCCTGCTGGCCTGGTATCTGGGCGGAGAAGCGCAGGCGCGGGCGGAAACCGTCGTCGCCGGCCGTTTGGCTGTCGGTCCGGTGCGGGCCTTCCTGCGTGCGGTCGGCTGCGGCATGATCATCGACTGCTGCGTCTTCCTGTCCAAGGAGAAGGGATCCATGCTGCCGGTCCTTTTCGGCGTGCCGCTCTTCATCGTCTGCGGCTTCTACCACTCCATCGCCGATGTCGTCTACATCGTGGCGGCCATGGACTGGAGCCCGGCCCTGCTGTGGTACTATCCGGTTATCGTCCTGGGCAACTACGCCGGCTGCAACGTCCGCCGCGTCGTCCTCCCGAAAAAGTCCTGAGTCTATACCCGTACATTGATGGGGAGACTCGGAACGGGTGCTTCCGGGTCTCCCTGAAACTTATGGGTAATTGTATCGGTCGGTACCCGTCACGGGTGCCGAATCTTATTGGGTGCTTTTTACCGGGAAGGTCTGTCCGTTGACGATAACCGAGTTGACGGATTCCCCGTTGATACGCACGGTCCCGTCTGCCTGGACGGCTGTCCCGGGCTGTTTCTTGAGCCATTCTATCAGGCTGGCATCCGGCTGCTTGGTCTTGACGACAATGACGGGCAGGTCCGTGTCATATTGTTTCCGGCCTGTACCGGCTTTCAGGATGGTGATGCTTTCAATCTGGGTCGGTCGAAGCTGTTTGAAAGCGGTGTTGTCGTTACATTTCCTTCCGTCGATGACATACAAAACCTTTTCCGAATCGCCGTACAGGGTGACCCGGTTCCCGCCGGAGGTCAGGAATGTGCTGTCCTTGATCGTGCCCATCAGCTGGTCAAGATTCTTGAGGCCGGAGGACAGGTCCTCCATGGAACGGAGCCGCAACTGGGGAACGGAGAATCTGGAACCGTTGCCGAGGGTCGTGATGGAGTGGACTGTAATCGCGTTCTTTCCTG
>CADCRA010000143.1 GCA_902803715.1 uncultured Bacteroidia bacterium | reverse complement strand
GCCCTGACCTGCCCCCTGATCCGCA
This sequence comes from uncultured Bacteroidia bacterium, assembly GCA_902803715.1. Classification (GTDB taxonomy): domain Bacteria; phylum Bacteroidota; class Bacteroidia; order Bacteroidales; family UBA932; genus Cryptobacteroides. The sequence continues at coordinate 7,142 of CADCRA010000143.1, read as the reverse complement.
AGGCCGACGGCACCAAGTTCGGCAAGACCGAGAAGGGCAACATCTGGCTCGACGCCGAGCGGACGTCCCCGTATGAGTTCTACCAGTTCTGGCTCAACGTCGCCGACGACGATGCCGAGCGCTACATCAAGATCTTCACGATGCTCGACCGCGAGACGATCGAAGCCCTCATCGAAGAGCACCGCCAGGATCCGGGCCAGCGCAAACTCCAGAAGGTCCTCGCCCGCGAGATCACGGTCATGTGCCATGGCCAGGCCGAATACGACAACGCCGTCGCCGCATCCCAGATGCTCTTCGGCAACGCCACCTCCGAGGCGCTCCGCAAGCTGGACGAGCGCACCTTCCTCGCCGTGTTCAGCGGCGTCCCGACGTTCAATGTCCCGAAGGAAGAGCTGCCTTGCAACCTGCTCGACCTGCTCGCCGTCAAGACCCAGGTCTTCCCCTCCAAGGGCGAGGCCCGCAAGATGGTCCAGGGCGGCGGCGTCAGCATCAACAAGGACAAAGTCGCCGACATCAATTACGAAGTCGACGGGAAAGACATCCTTGACGGCAAATACATCCTTGTCCAGCGCGGCAAGAAGAACTACTTCATCCTCAACGTCCTCTAAATGGAAGCTCCTGCAAGCACCCGGCAGCTCAAAGTCGCCCGCGAGCTCCAGAAAGCCCTTGCCGAAATCATCCGGAGCAAGGGAATGGCCGCTTTCGGCGGTGCCATGGTGACAGTCAGCGAGGTCCGGATCAGTCCCGATCTCTCCGTCGCCAAAGTATTCGTCAGCATCTTTCCCTCCGCCAAGGCGGAAGCCGTCATGCAGATCCTTGAAGAAAACGTCCGGACCTACCGGGGCGAGCTCGGCCACATCGTGGCCAAGCAGCTCCGGATCGTCCCGGAACTCGTTTTCTACCTGGACACCTCACTCGACTACGCCGAGCATATCGACGAACTGCTCAAGAAATAAATGCATCTGCCGCTGTTCATAGCCCGACGGTATTTGTTCGCGAAGAAGTCTCACAATGTGATCAATATCATCTCCGCGATCAGCGCCATCGGCATGGCAGTCGGCACCGCCGCCCTCGTCGTCATCCTCTCCGTCTACAACGGATTCGACTCCCTGGTCCGCTCCAGCCTCAGCCATGTGGAGCCGGACGTGCTCGTCGTACCGGATTCCGGCAAGGTATTCATCCCGGAAGGCGCCGCCTTCGGCTGGATCCAGGACCATTCGTCCGTCCATACCGTGAGCAGCATCCTCCAGGAGAATGTCTATCTCAGCTATGACGGCCGGAACGGCATCGCCCGCGCCAAGGGCGTCGACAAGGTATTCGAAGAAGAGAATCCGCTGGCGGATTGCATCGTCGACGGCGAAACGGCCCTCTGGTACGGCAGCGTGCCGAAAGCCCTGGCCGGCATCGGCCTGGCTTACAGGATGGGCATCAATCCCCGTTTCATCCCCGCCATCGAAGTCTATTTCCCGGCCCGGGACCGGGCTTTTTCCGCCGCCAATCCGGCCGCCTCGCTCAAGAGCGTCAAGGTCTGGCCGGCCGGCATCTTTTCGGTCAACACGGACATCGACAACAACCTCATCGTCCTTCCCATCGACAAGATGCGCGAACTGCTGGGATACACCGACGAAGTGTCCGGCATCGAGATCCGGCTGAAGGAAGGCACTTCCGCAAAGGATCTGCGGAGATTCATCAAGGACCTTTCCGGACAGTTGGGAGCCGGATTCCGCGTCCTGGACCGTTTCCGCCAGAACGAGTCGCTGTACAAGATGATGCGCTATGAGAAGGCGGCGGTCTACCTCATCCTGATCTTCGTGCTGATCATCATCGGCTTCAACATCTTCGGAAGCCTTTCCATGCTGATCATCGAGAAAAAAGAAGACATCGGCACCCTGCGGAGCATGGGTGCCGAAGACAAGCTGATCCGTCGGATCTTCATTCTGGAGGGCTGGCTGATCTCCCTGCTCGGGCTCGCAGCCGGACTGGTCATCGGGCTGGCCGTCGTCTGGGTCCAGCGCCGGTTCGGGCTTGTCGGCATGCCGGGCAATTTCATGGTCAGCGCCTACCCCGTCATCCTGAAGCCCCTGGATATCGTCATCACCGCCACGAGCGTAGCGGTGATCGGATACATCATCGCCCTGCTGCCGGTCCGGCGGTCAGAAATCCAGTCCTAACGTAAAGGAAAGGCAGCGGTTGCGCGCCGTCTGGAAATCATCGCGGCTGATGTTCGCGAGACCGAAATCGTAACTGAGTTCGGCATAGAACATCGCGACGTTGACACCGCAGCCGAGCCGGAGTCCGGCATCGAACCGCCGGAACAGATTTTCATCGAAAGAAGAGAACGTCGTCCGGGTCTCGAAGTCTTTCGCCTGTCCGGCTACGCCGGCGGCCATGTACAGGCCCATGAACGGCTGGAGATACATGGATTCCGTCATGGGGGCGATGTATTTCATGACCATCGGGACTTCCAGGTATTCCAAGTTGTAGACCAGACGCTGGCCGGTCGAGGACAGTTTTCCGCCCTTCCCGCTGTACAGGAGCCCCGTCTCAAAAGCCACCGGGGTATAGGGAAGGATTTGCGACCCCAGCACGAGGCCAAGGTTCATGCGGGAAAGCCGTGACCGGGCGTCCAGGGCGGCCATATCAGAGGTCACATGCGAGACGTTCCATCCGGTCCGCAAGCCGAAATACACCGGCGCGCCGTAGTCATAGTAACTGCCGCGTCCGTAGACCGTGTTGCCGCGGGTCGGACGGGTCGGAGGAGGGGGCGTACCGTAGCCGCCCCGGCGCTGCGCCTGCATGGGCAGCCCCACCAGGACTGCCAGCAGGAGAAGGATCAGGAATCTTCTCATTTCTTATAGACGTTGACGATCTCTCCGATATAGAAGGTATGCAGTCCCATCTCTTCATACATCGGACGGACATCTTCCGGCAGGAGGTCGCGCTTGAATTCCTCCCGGTAGATGATCCGGCACTCGAGCGCCAGGTCCGCTTCCTTGAAAAGCGGATTGCCCAGTTCGCTGAGTTCGGCCGTCAACCCCGCACGCTCGACCTTGTCGGGCTCATCGGACAGCGAGTGCGATCCGATGTAGACCAAGGCCTCCCGGTTCTGCCGGGTCTGCGGGAATGCGGAGACCGTAAAGTACTCCGCTTCGTCCATCATGGCTTTGGAATGGCGGTCTTTCGAAACATAGACCGTCACGACCGGCTTGCCCCAGAGTTCTCCGATGGAGCCCCAGGAGATGGTCATCGCGTTCATCGCATCCGCGCTGCGCACGCCGAGGGCCATCCAGTCCTTCGCGAACGCGGCCACGGGCTTGAGCTCGAGGTCCATCACATCCGTTTTCTTCCATTCCATTTCTCTCGTATCTTGGGATTCTACCTTCGCGTCCCGACCCCCGCACGAGGCGAGCGTCAGGACGAGAAGGGTCGAAAGCAAAAAGCGTTCCATTATTCTTCAGGCATGAACATCGGGTCCCAGGACGGAACCATGATCGGTTTCTGGTCCATCATCTTCAGCAGGTCGGCCGGGACATACTTCTTCTCGACGACCAGACGGAACATGTACTCGTTGAACCATTCGTCGGTCATGATGATATTGCCCTGGAAACCGGAGGTGGCACCCCAGCTGTTCTCGACCATCCACTTCACGGGCTTGCCTTCCTTGAGGTCGACGCCGATGAGGGTCATGGCATGGGAAGAGGCGGAGGCATGGGTATAGACGCGCTCCCGCTTGTTCATCGTGAACGGAACGCCCATGAGGGATTCGTAGTCGAAGTTGTTCAGGTCGGCCAGGCCGGCGTTGCGGTCGAGGAACTTGTTGACGTCGCAGGAGAAATACATCGCGGTCTTGTCCTTGATGGAAGCGATGGCCATTTCCTTGATACGCTCGACAGGGAGGTTGAGATAGACCCAGTTGTGGCCGTCGTAGACATGGCGGTCGTACTCGATCTCATAGACCTTGTAATACTCATGGCAGGGATCGTTCATGACCATGACGTAATTGTTCTCGAGATCCTGGCCGACGAACTCTTCATAGAAGGACTTCGGGGTATAGGTCTTCTCGCTGATCACCTCTCCCTTGGTGTTGCGGCGTGTCCAGGTAAACTCGGTCGGCGGCACGCCGAGGCAGAGGGCGAGGATGTGGTAGACATCCTTGAGCTGCTCCACCTTCATGGCCTGGAGATCCTTCTCAAGCTGTGCGGCAGCCTGTTCGGCCTTGCGGCCCTTGAGCTTGTCGATACCGGCGGCGGCAGCCTTCTGGCGGAGGCGGAGACCCTGCTCGCGGAGGAGGTTGGAGAGCTGGGTGCGCATCTGGGCGGTATTGTCGGCGACGAAGGTCTCCGGCATGACCTCGGACGGAACGACGCCGTATTTCATGATCAGGTTGGAGACACCGGTGAACTGGCCGCCGTCGCTGATCGGATGGGCGAAGAGCCAGTCGACCTGGCGGTCGTCGTCCGGGAGGTCCTTCGTATCAATGATTCCCTGGAGGAAGAGGTTCGCCTTCTCCAGCTGGTCATAGAAGAAGACATAGTTCTGGGAGAACGTGAAGGCGCCCAGGTCGTATTTGTCGATCATCCAGGAGCGGAGCACGTTCAGGCCGGTGAACAGCCAGCAACGGCCGGAGGACTTCTGGTTGGTGCGGCCCTTGGTCTGGATCAGGTCGGAGAAATGGGTATCCATCTTGGCGACCGGATCGGCGTTGACCGCGAGCACGTTGATCTGGGTCCCGTTGAGGGCATTGTGCAGCGCCTTGTCGGCAGGACTGTTCTCATAGCCTTTGGCGATTTCCTGCAACAGTTCCGCAGAGATTCCTCCCTTCGGGTCACCGGCCGGTTTCTGCGCAAAGGCGCTGACGGAAAGCAGCATCGCTGCCACAAGCATGATTTTCTTCATAGTACTTCGTTTTTTATTATGTGGTTGTATGTTGGCTCATGTCTCACAAAGATAAGAAAAAAAGAGAGATCCGCGACCGGATCTCTCTGAAATGTAACGAAGGGACGATTAGCAGCCGAGGCGCTTCTCGAGGTTGGTGCGGATCTCGCGGAGGAACTGCAGGGACGTCAGGGCACGCGGGGCGATGCCGTCCATGAGGTTGACGAGGTCCTTGGTCACCAGTTCTTCACCGAGGGTGTCGAAGCAGGCGGCCTCGAGCTGGTTGGCGTAATTGACCAGATCCGGCAGTTTGTCGAGTTCGCCGCGCTTGCGGAACGCACCGCTCCAGGCGAAGATGGTCGCCATCGGGTTGGTGGAAGTCTCTTCTCCCTTGAGGTACTTGTAATAGTGGCGGGTCACGGTGCCGTGGGCAGCCTCATACTCATACTTGCCGTCCGGGCTGACGAGCACAGAGGTCATCATGGCGAGGGAACCGAAGGCCGTGGAGACCATGTCGGACATGACGTCGCCGTCATAGTTCTTGCAAGCCCAGATGAAGCCGCCTTCGCTGCGCATGACGCGGGCGACGGCGTCGTCGATCAGGGTATAGAAATACTCGATGCCGGCGGCCTCGAAGCGCTCTTTGTACTCCTGGAAGACTTCCTCGAAGATGGCCTTGAAACGGCCGTCATACTTCTTGGAGATGGTATCCTTGGTCGCGAACCAGAGGTCCTGCTTGACATCCAGCGCATACTGGAAGCAGGCGTGGGCGAAGCTGCGGATGGACTCGTCGGTATTGTGCATGCCTTCGATGACACCGGTGCCCTTGAACTCGTGGATAACCATTTCCTCGCGCTTGCCGCTGACGCCTTCGAAGACGAGCTTGGCGACACCGGGCTCAGTGGTCTGGATTTCGACGTCACGATACACGTCGCCGTAAGCATGGCGGGCGATGGTGATCGGTTTCTTCCAGAACTTCACGGCCGGATGGATGGAAGGGATGGTGATCGGTGTACGGAACACGGTACCGTCGAGCATGGCACGGATGGTGCCGTTCGGGCTCTTCCACATCTGGTGGAGGTTGTATTCGCTCATGCGCTGCACGTTCGGGGTGATGGTCGCGCACTTGACGGCCACGCCGTATTTCTTGGTGGCGAGGGCGGAGTCGATGGTCACCTGATCGGCGGTCTTGTCGCGGTTCGGCAGGCCGAGGTCATAGTATTCACTCTTGAGGTCGACGAAGGGAAGGATGAGTTCATCCTTGATCATCTTCCAAAGGATCCGGGTCATTTCATCGCCGTCCATTTCGACGAGCGGAGTGGTCATTTTAATCTTTTCCATGGTGTTATTTGCGGTTTTTGTAATAATTCATGAGGCAGCCGTCCGCGAGGATCTCGCGCTCGGCCGTGGTAAGGTTCTGGAAGAACAGGTGGATCGGCTTGATGCCGTCCTTGGTGATGACGCAGGCATCGGCCTCCTCGGCGCCGGAAAGGATGGCGCGGCGGATGCCCGGGATGAACACGAAGTCGCCCGGCTCATAGTCGAAGGCCGTTTCCGGAGCGATGGTGAACGGAACGATACCCCAGTTGATGCAGTTGCTGCGATACCGCTTCGTCGCGTATTCGTAGCAAAGGTTGGCGTCGCCGCCGAGCACCTTCTGGCAGGATGCGGCCTGCTCGCGGGCAGAGCCGTCGCCCGGCTTGTTGGCGAAGACGCAGGAACCGAAGGAGGTGTTCTCCGCGGAGGCACCGACCTTGGCGAGAGCGGCTGCGACGTTCTCCGGCACGTTGCCGGCACGGCGCTCGAGATCCTGGCTCTGGATGCGCTTGCTCAGGCCGACATACTCAGGGACGCGGCGGCTGAGGGCGAACTCGGAGAGTTTCAGCGGGTTGGAGCGGTAGGAAGAGGTCTCGCCGGAAGGGATGAGTTCGTCGGTCGTCGTCACCGGGTCATGGATGACGGCAGCCAGTTCGACGAGCATGTTCTCCTCCATCGGGTACATCTTCGGCCAGTCCTTGATGTTCGGTCCGTAACGGAGTTCGACAGAGAGGTCCGCCTTGCCGTAACCGTCGTAGATGCGGCTCTTGTAGATCCGGTCGTCGAATTCGTAGGGCTTGTGTTCATCGTGGTATTCGATGTCGGTCGCAGCCGTGATGACACCGCCGTTGGCGGCTGTCGCAGCGATGGAACGGGCATCCATCAGGGACACGAGGGAAATCTGGCCCTGACCCGGCTTGGAACCTTCGCGGTTCGGGAAGTTGCGGGTG
>CADCRA010000142.1 GCA_902803715.1 uncultured Bacteroidia bacterium | reverse complement strand
TCAAAGCCCGATGCAAAAAGACGTGCTCCGACTCACGCCGGGGCACGCCTGCAGAAAATGTGTTTTGTGTTTGTGACGTCAGAGCCTGACGGCATCTGCGCGGAGAAATGACGAGTCATGTATGCCTGGCCGCGTCCGATGGCGTCATACCAGTAGTAGGACGCATGGGCGCCGTCGAAGCAGCGGAACTGGACCTTCATGCCATTCTTCTTCATCAGCTGGTAGGTGGCGACATTGGCGTCGAACAGGAAGTCGTCGTCGCCGCAGTCCAGCACAAAGTTGACGCTCTTGGCCGCCTCGATCTGCTCGGGGCTGTAGTGGCCGCCGTTCATGTTGGCCGGAAGGACAGCCGGATTCTGGGCTTCGTTGTTGAAAGCGACGGGGCTGACCGCGGCGCTGATTGCATAGACGCTGGAGAACATGTCAGGATGGCGCATGCCGTAGTTGAAGGAACCGCCGCCGCCCATGGACAGGCCGCCGATGGCCCGGTGCCCCTTGTCGGCGATGACGCGGTAGCGCTTTTCAATGACAGGGATGAGTTCCTTGAAGAAATAATCTTCATATTTCCAGCCTTCCTGGTTGAAATAGCCCTGCTTGCCGCCCTCGTTGGCATTCGGGAAGACGACGATGCATTCGGCGGCCGTGCCGTCGTTCGTGATCATGGTGATGGCTTCGCTGATCATGGACACGGGGATGTTCGCCCACTCCCAGTCGTTTTCACCGGCACCGTGGAGCATGTAGACAACCGGATACTTGCGGTCCGGTTCCTTGGTATAGCTCTTCGGCAGCATGACCGAGAAGTTCTTGTCCACACCGAGGATTTCGCTGTGGAAATACAGATGTTCGACAGGGATCGGGAAGACACGGGCCTTGTGGGCGGCCGGGTCCTGCTCCTTGACCTGGAGGTTCTGCGCCTGGACGGCGGTCAGAGCCAGCACGCTGAGTGCAAGGGAGAAAATGATTTTTTTCATATCAAAAAATGTGTTTGGTTTTCCTTAAGGTTCCACCGTTATGACAAAACGGGCATAAGAAGTCAGGCTGGGCCAGCCGTTGTCGGTCGTCTCCGCATCCGTCATTACGATGACGCGGGGTTTCTTTCCGGCGGCTTCGATCTGCCGGGCTTCGAGGGTTCCGTCGTTCGGATAGACGGCTTCCTGCCGGCCTGAACAGGCCAGGCAAAGAAGCAGGGCAAGATAAAAGGTCTTTTTCATCGTATGGTAAGTTCATGGATTGCTTGACGAGGCCCCATCACGTCGTGGACGGGCCAGGTACGCGGTTTCGCCATCCGGGCTTCCGCCGTGCAGCGGATGTCCGCTACGGAAGCGCCGAACAGCAGGCGGTACGAACCGGCAGCCGTCGTCCAGGCGGAAGCAGACTCATCGAACGAAGCCAGGGTATAGGCATCCACCGGCATGGTCAGGACTTCGCTTTCGCCCGGCTGGAGAAGGCGGGTCTTGGCAAAAGCCTTCAGTTCGCAGACCGGTTTTTCCAGGCCGCCGGAAGGGGCGGAGACATAGAGCTGGACCACTTCCTTGCCGGGCACGGAGCCCGTATTCGTAACGGTCACGGCTGCGGTCAGGCCGTCGGCCGTCACTTTGACGGAAGGCTTGGAATAGGCGAAGGACGTATAACTCAGTCCGTGGCCGAAGGGATAGGAAACTTCCTTGCCAAAGGACGAGAAATAGCGGTAGCCGACATAGATGCCCTCCTCATAGAGGGTATAATCCACATCCTTGACCAGCGGCTCGACACGGCCGGTCACCGACATGGTCGCACCGAAAGAGGCCGGTCCGTCGAAATCGAATGGGAAATTGTACGAGGACGGATGGTCGAAATACTGCAGCGGGAAGGTCATGGTCAGTTTGCCGGACGGATTGACGGCCCCGGTCAGGGCGTCCGTCACGGCGTTGCCGCCTTCCTGCCCGAGTTGCCAGGCCAGCAGGATGGCGTCCGGCCAGGCCTTCCAGGAGGCCGTTTCAACGACACCGGCGATATTCAGGACGACGACGACCTTCTTCCCGGCGACATGGTAAGCGTCACAGACATTGCGGATCAGGTCCGTTTCGGCCTGGGTCAAGTAGAAATCCCCCGGCAGGACACGGTCCCGCGCTTCGCCGGCATTGCGGCCGATCGTCAGGATGGCGACATCGCCCGCTGGTGCCAGGCTCCAGGCCTTGTCCCGGCTGATTTCCATTTCCGGGGCATAGGGAGCATGGTCGAACGGTCCGGGAACATAGTCGGCATACCGGGCGTCATGCAGTTCCAGATGGGCCTTGTACAGCCGGGCCAGTGCCGGATTGAGTTCGAATCCGGCATTCCGGAGCCCTTCCTCCAGGCTCACCACATAGGCCGCATTGACGGCGCCGGAGCCGGTACCGCCGGCGATGAACCGATAGGAAGTATTGCCGAAGAGATCGATCTTGCGGACATCCTTCAGCGGAAGGACACCGTCATTCTTAAGCAGGACCATTCCTTCGGAAGCGGCCTGGCGGGCGATCCGGGCATGTCCGTCGAGATCCGGCCTGTCCGTCGCGGCGCGCCCCCGGAACGTACCGGTCTTGCACACCAGTTCCAGCATCCGGCGGACACATACGTCCACGTCCGCCTCGGGCAAATCCCCGGAACGGACCTTTTCAACGATTTCCCGGATCTGGGACTTGTTGCCCGGCATCATGAGATCGTTCCCGGCCGAGACCTGCGCCGCCGTGTTGCGGCGGGCCGTCCAGTCGGTCAGGACGATGCCGTCGAACCCCCATTCATCCCGCAGGATGGTCGTCAGCAAGGCGGGATCTTCCTGGGTCCAGACCCCGTTGATCCGGTTGTAGGAAGACATGATGGTCCAGGGCTGCGCTTCGCGGACAGCGATCTCGAAACCTTTCAGATAGAGTTCCCGCAAGGCGCGGCGGCTGATGATGACATCGTCGTCCTTGCGGTTGGTTTCCTGGCTGTTCGCCGCGAAATGTTTGGCCGAAGTACCGACCCCGCGGCCCTGGATGCCGCCGATCATGGCTGCCGCCATCTTGCCGGTCAGGTACGGATCTTCGGAATAATACTCGAAATTACGGCCGCACAGCGGATTCCGATGCAGGTTCAGCGCCGGCGCCAGGATGACGTCGACCCCGTAGGCAACCGCCTCCTCCCCCATGGCATCGCCGATGCTGCGCAGCAGGTCCGTGTTCCAGGACGAAGCCAGCGCCGTGGCGACCGGATAGGCCGTGCAATAATATTTCCCGTCTTTCCTCCGATGCTCGACAGCCAGCCGGAGTCCGGCGGGGCCGTCCGCCATGACCACATTCGTGATCCCGAGCCGCGGGAATCCGTAGGTTGATCCGCCGACGGACATCCGGTTGTCATAGATGGAAGCGGACGCCGGCAGGTCATACACCGCCTCCGACGGATCGCCGCCGAAGAGCACACCCTGGTTGGCGCCCACGAGCAGGGTCGCCTTCTCCTCCAGCGTCATCGCCGCCAGGACGGCATCGATGTCCGAGGGAGAGAGTTTCGGCTGCGCCAGCGCTGGCAGCAGACCGGCGCAAACACAGACGGCAGAGAAGAACGTACGCATCTATTGAACGGTTATAACGGTACGGAGATATTTCGTCAGTTGTGGTTCGCCGTTATCGGCGACCGTCAGCACGAGGTGGATCGTATCGCCGCTCTTGGCGTCGGCCGGGACAGTGACGGTCGTCGCAGCCGAAGAAGGTTCGGAAATGGCGACATCCCCCTGGTATGCACCGGTGACCTTCCACTGCGCCCAGCCGCAGGTCAAGGCATCACCGTCCGGATCGTTCACGGAAGCTTTCAGTTTCAAGGTCTTGCCCGGAGCCGCCGTCAGCGCGAGCGGTCCCTCAACGACGGGCTCATGATTCACAGCCGAGTAATCCGGCGTCGTAGACCAGGCCAGGCGCGCGGCGAAACTGTTCTGTGCGGCAGGAACGAAATCCGGAAGGACCGGATCCTTGCCTCCGCGGGTGGCGAAAGGGACGCTGTAACCGGTCGCTTTCTCACGGTCCGTGAGTTCGCGGCAACGTCCGGCCCATCCGCCCCAATGCTGGTCTTCCCAGGCACGGAGGCCATTGCCGAGCAGATTCAGGAAGCAGGGCGTATCACCCTCGCTGATGAAACTGTCTTTCGGACGCGGAGCCGTCCAGACATTGTAACCCATGGCGCGGAGTTCTTCCGCGGAATAGCCGGACAGTCCGAAATAGTCCGTCCGGTCGCCGGGGACCATCTGCTTTCCGTCCCCCCAGACACGGTACATTTCGCCCAGGATTCCCTGCGAAGAAATATACTTTCTTGTCCACTGCGCACCGTAATACAGCGTATCCGAAGGAGTCGAAACGCCGCGGGAGGCGCCATAGCCGATCGGAATGACGCCGGCATTGACATAAATGGATTCCACATCCGGCCAGTTCGGCTGGATATAATCCCGGAAAGAAGTATCCTGCGCACCGGACAGGCAAAGCTTGCACTTGGCGTTGACCTTGGCTTTGACCGCTTCCCACTGCGCCGTTCCGGCATATTCTTCCTCGATGGACTTCAGCGCCCGCGCAATGGTGCTGGGGCCGCCCCAAGCCTGGATGAAGACCGGACGGGGATCGTCATCCAGAAGAACCTGCTTGATCAGGTCCGAACCCGGCGTATCCTCGGAGATATCCGCTTCAAATGCAACGTTGCCTTCGCGGATCAACGCTTTCAGGGATGCCGGAGACGGATAATCCGGATGGTGCTTGACAAGGTTGGGATAGACCTTCTCGTAGGCTTCCACGTCCTCGTCGATGAAACGTTCCCCTTCTTTCCAGCGCCAGGACGTCTGCGGTCCCAGGCCCATGCGGGCATATTCACTGCCTTCCCGCATCTGAAGCGTACCCTTCCCGTCTCCTTTCCAATGCACCTGGCTACTGGCGTAAATCAAGCCTTCCGTGTCGTAGTCCGTGGAGAAAAGCAGGTAACGGATAAGCGAGTTATGGTCATCCAATTCCGGGTCGCAAGTTACGATGACCCGCGGTTTCACTACCTGTCCGGTCCCTTTCTGGGAACATCCCGAAAGGACGGCAGCGGCCAAGGCCGCCAGAAAGATAATCTTTTTCATATACGAGGATTTGATGGTCGAATGGTTCTTCCACAAAGATAAGAAAACGAAACCATAAAACAAAAGAAATCGAAATCATTTCTTTATATAATCCTCGGAGAAGAAGAAGATCTCCGCAATAAGTTACAAATACAAGAGGCTGGCTTAAATAAAATATTCCTCACGCTGCTCAGAATAACAGTTTTATGCCATTCTGAGGCAGGGACAACCTGCCGAGGAATCTCTTATTCAGCCAGCCTCCTGATGTATACGGACTATTTGACGGTAATGATCGTACGGAGATATTTGGTAAGGACCGGATCGCCGCCGTCCTGCGCC
>CADCRA010000141.1 GCA_902803715.1 uncultured Bacteroidia bacterium | reverse complement strand
TCGTCAAGAAGTTATAAGGAATTTTTCCGGCCGGAAAGCCGGTGATGGACCCGACGGCGGTCCCTATTTGATCGTGACGTTCGTCGCGCCCATCGGGCCGTAGGTATACGTGCAGGAAAGGGCATGGACCTCGTCGAGTTCTTTTCGGATGGCGGATGCCAGTTTCCCGTTACCAACCCCGTGGATGAAGACAATCCGCTTGCCCTTGTACCGGAGGTTCTGCCGGAGAACCTGGCGGAAATAATTCATCTGGAAATCCAGCGCCGCCCATTCCGGAATCCCTTCACTGCCGGGAATCCGTTCGATATGCAGGTCGACGGTCAGTTCCGCCAGCGGATCCGGGGAATGATGCGGTCCGTCGGCGGTCTTGAGGAGTTTGCCGGGAACTGCCGCACGCAATTTCCGGTCTTCTTCGGGATCGATCGGGATGAACTCGCTGCGCACCGCCCGGATGATCAGCCCGTCCATCTCCAACTCATAGAAATCCTTCCCGAAACCGACGAGGATCGCCGTGTCATTGGTATCCATCATACGGACTTTCTGCCCTCTGACGAGGCCTTCAATCCGGGCCTTTTCTTCTTCCTTGCTCCGGGTCTCGACCGTCCTCGTACGGGGTTTATTGCCGGCAGGTTTCGCTTCCGGCTCCGGTGCGAGGTCCTTCTTGATGATGCGGAGGTCTTTGAGATTGCTGAGTTTCATCGTTCTGTCTTGTCGTGCGTAAGTCAGTTACTGGCGGGAAGGCCGGAGAATCATGAAGATCACGGCTCCGACACAGATGGCAATCCCGACCCCCATCTTCAGGGTCAGGGGCTCGCCGAACAGGAGGGTTCCGATCAGGATGGCCGTCAGCGGTTCGAAGACGCCGAGGATGGACGTTTTCGTCGGGCCGATGTAACGGGACGAGACGGCCAGCGTGAGCATGGAGATCATCGTCGGGACGATCGCAAGTCCGACGAGATTGCCCCAGTCAGCGGCGGAATCGACGCCTTCCACGAGGCCCCCGCCTTGAAAGGCCCTGATGACGGCAAACAAAACGGTACCGGTCATCAGCGCGTACAGGGTCAGCGTATGCTCGGAGACATTCCGGATGCGTTTGCTCCGGTTGACGATGACCAGATAGAACGCATAACTGAGGGCGGACAGGACGGCCAGGACGATGCCGGGGATCCGGATGGAAGTGCCGGCCGACGGGGTGGACAGCAGCAGGATGCCGCCGAACGTGGCGATGATGGACAGCCAGGTCTGCCAACTGGGATAGAACCGCAGGAATACCATGATCAGCGCGACGAAGACGGGATACAGATAGACCAGCGTCGTCGCCAGGCCGGAAGGGATGAATTCATAGGAGGTGAACAGGAACAGGCTGCTGCCGGCGAACAGGGTTCCCAGCACGGCCAGGAGCCGCAGTTCCTTTCCATTGACTTTGAAAGGATCCCGCTTCAGGAGCATCCAACCGGCGAGGATCGCGGCGGAGATGCCATAGCGGAAAAAGAGCATGACGAGGACGGGAACACCGCTCTCGAGAAGGGGTTTTGCAAACAGCGGGTTTGTACCGTAGGATACGCCGGCGATAAAGCCTGCAGCCAGTCCGATGGCCCGGCGACGGGAAGGATCGAGGGAGTTCATACAAATAATCTTCAGGCGGTTTTGTCCTTCCGGCGCACCAGTCCCACATAGATCAGCAGGACGATGTTCATCATCAGCGAGTACAGGATGGCCGGGATCGCCATCTGGTCATTCGCGAAGATGAACGGAGAAGAGGCGATGGCAATCGCCTGGGCGGCATTCTGCATGCCGACCTCGATGACGACCGTCCGGCGCTGCTTCTCCCCGGTCCGCACCAGTCTGGACAGGAGCGAGGAGCAGAGGATGGCCACCAGGATCAGGGCTGTCACGCAAAGTCCCAGGATTCCGATATTCGCCAGGATGGTCTTGTGGTGCTGGATATAGAATACCGTGATCAGCAACAGCAACAGTGGGAACGCAAGCCGGCCCAGGATCCGGTCCGTCTTGGCGGCGCCGTCGGGCCAGGCATAGTGCAGGATGAGGCCCAGCACGACTGGCAGCAGCATCAGCAGGAGGTTCTGCTTGATGAGGTTGCCCACCGGCAGGGAGATACCGACGCTCTCGCCGACCAGGTCGGTCGCCCAGCTCATGATGACCGGGATTGTGAAGAGGGTGATGATGCTGCTGATTGCCGTCAGCGTCACGGAAAGGGCGACATCGCCGCCCGCCAGTTTCGAAAAAACGTTGGACGAACTGCCGCCGGGGCAGCAGGCGATGAGGATGAGCCCGATGAAGAAGACGGGCGGCAGGCGGAACATGCTGGCCAGTCCCAGGGCAATGGCCGGCAAGAGGACGATCTGGCCGAACAATGCGACCGCCAGCGGTCCGGGCTGGCGGAATACTTTTCCGAAATCTTCGACCCGCAGGGAAAGGCCGAGGTCGAACATCAGCAGGGTGAGAATGGGAAGGACAATCCAAATGGCCATGTTGCGTTGTTTTGGGCCGCAAAGATAGCAAAAAAAACAGGATCCTATCATACAGCGACGGCTTCCGTTCCCGGAAGCCGTCGCACATGCAATGGAAAAAGGTCATTTCTTTTTAAAGAGGCCGCCCAGGACCTTTGCGGCCACACCGACAGCTGCCGCCGTTCCCAGCGCTTTCTTCGCACCGCCACCCTGGAGGGCCAGGATGACATCGCTGAAATCGACGTCGCCGTCACCGTCTTGATCCTTGAAAAGGCCGCCCAGTTTGCCGAGGACGACCGGGATGATGCCGGTCAGCGGAGCGGCCAGGCTGCCGAGATTCAGGGAAGAGAGGACATTCTTGGAGAAAAGATTCGTCGCAAGGGAAGTAACCGGGCTTGCCGCGGCAGCGACCTTTCCGGAGAAGAGGTCCGTCAACTGGGCGACACCGCCGGCTTTCGTGGCAGTCTGCGTGAGGCTGCCGAGGATGGAACTGGAAAGACCGTTCAGAACGGTGTTCTTAACATTCGCGGGGATCTGAATGTTTCCTGCGGCAGACTGGACCTGACCGAGGATGATGTCACTGATAGAAGCCATTATTAAGATGTATTAAGGGGTTAGTCAACAGTTTACGCATTAAAGGTAGGGATTTCTTCCATGAATTGCAAATCCATGTTTATTTTCATACTTTTGCAGGCGCGTCAGACAAGACTTATGAACGGTTCCCTCTTCAACAGGTTCAGTTATCTGCAGCGGTATGGCATCCGGCTGCAGAAACTGGCGCTAGATGCCGGCTTTACCTGCCCGAACCGGGACGGCACGCGGGGCTCGGGCGGTTGTACTTTCTGCGACAATGCCGCTTTCCATCCCGCCTATGCGTCCGCCGGGAAACCGATTGCCCGGCAACTGGAAGAAGGGATGGCCTTCCATCGGCGGCGAACCGGTCCCGACACCTTCTTTCTGGCCTATTTCCAGGCATTTTCCAACACGTATGCGCCCCTGGATGTATTGCGGCAGCGATATACGGAAGCCCTGGAGACCCCGGGCATCCGGGGACTGGTCATCGGCACGCGTCCGGACTGCGTCGACGACGGGATCCTGGACCTGCTGGCCGGCCTGAAGGCGCAGGGAGCCATCGTCGAGGTGGAATACGGGGTCGAATCCGTCTATGACGAAACTCTCCGGCGCATCAACCGGGGACATGACTTTGCGACGGCGGCCGGCGCCATCCGCGCCACGGCGGCCCGGGGAATCGACACCTGCGCCCATCTCATGCTCGGCTTGCCCGGCGAGACGAGGGACATGCTGCTGGCCATGCCCCGTGCCCTGAATCCCCTGCCCCTTTCCTGCGTCAAGTTCCACCAGCTCCAGATCATCAAGGGGACCCCGATGGAAGCGGAATTCCGCAGCCGGCCGGAAGATTTCCTGCGCTGGGATCCGGAAGGATACGCCAGCCTGCTGGCCGATATCCTGGAACGGCTCCGCCCGGACATCGCCGTCGGCCGGATTGTCAGTTCGGTCCCGCCCCGTTTCACGGACCGTCCCTGGCACCTGCTCCGGCCCGAGGCGCTGGTCCGGCTGCTGGAGGAGCGATTGAAGGAAAGGAACAGTTGGCAGGGCCGGCTGCTGGAGGCGGATTCGTTGAGAAAATAAGCCGGTTCGTCAAACTTTTTTCCCGGCGGGCGGGATTCCCCCTAACTTGCGTGTGAAACAAAAGTAAACCTACTAAAACCACACGCATATGAGCAAGAGATTTTCCACCCTTCTGATGCTGTTGACCGTCACCGTCAGCTGTGCGGGTGACATGATCGACATCACCGATGAACCGACGAGTTCCGGAAGCAGTGAATCCACGGAACTGAAAGACGCGGATCTCAGCTGGAGTGCATCTTCCTTCGACGCGACCCTGGGATCGGACAACACCTTCCCTTCTCTGTCCAATCCCCACGCATTGGACATCAATTTCTCCTCCGGCGACGAAAGCATCGCCACCATTTCCTCCAACGGAACCGTGACCCTGGTCGCCGTCGGTACGACGGAGATCAAAGCCACGTCGATCGCGACCGACACGTATGAGGCCGGGAGCGCTTCCTATAGCCTGCGGGTGATCAGCGGTTCCGACGACGGCACCGGCACCTATACCTATGGTTCGACCGGCGATCCATCTTCCGACGATGACATCTCGAATACGACCTTCACCCGGAAGATCACCGTCACTTACGCCTCCAGCGGTCTCGCGACCGTGACCGGCGACTACTACGGCTACGCCACCATCAACGGCAACAACGTAACCGTCAACAACACCGGCTCCGAATGTATCGTCTATGAATTGAAGGGAACGGCCTCCAGCGGCTCCTTTACCCTGTACAGCACGAAGAAACAGGCCATCCTGCTCAACGGGGTCAGCCTCACCAATCCCAATGGCGCCGCCATTAACAACCAGAGCGGCAAGCGGACCTTCGTCATGGTCGAAGGGACGAATACCCTGGCCGACGGTTCATCCGCGGCCTATTCGACCAGCGGCGACGAGGACATGAAAGCCGTCTTCTTCAGCGAAGGCCAGCTGGTCTTCAGCGGCGCCGGCTCCCTGACCGTCACGGCCAACAACAAGCAGGGCAAATCCGGCATCGTATCCGATGACTATGTCCGGTTCATGTCCAAACCTACCGTCAAGGTGACAGCCGGCAGTTCCGCCGGACATGGCATCCGCGGCAAGGAATATGTCCAGCTTTCCAACGGCGTCCTGTCGGTTTCGACGGCGGCGGCCACCAAGAAGGGCATCGGTTCCGACGATTACATCCTGGTCGAGGGCGGCACGACGGATATCACCGTCACCGGCGGCGTGGCCTACGACAACGACGATGCGGAGTACAAGGGGTCGGCCGGCATCAAGGCGGACAACTATTTCGCCATGACAGGCGGCACGGTCACCATCACCAACAGCGGATCGGGCGGCAAAGGCGTCAGCGCCGGGAGTTATGACTACTATTCCGAGAACAAAGCCCTGGGTGACAGTTATGTATCCGGCGGTACGCTGACGATCAAGACCACCGGCAGCGAATCCAACGACGTATCCCCCAAGGGCATCAAGATCGGATTCAAGGAGGCTTCCGGCCGCAGTTACATCTACGCCGGTAACCTGAAAGTCACCGGCGGCGCCATCAACGTGACCTGTTCCAAGAGCGAAGCCATCGAAGCCAAGGGCGACCTTACCATCTCAGGCGGCGCCGTCTACGCCTATTCGACCGGCGATGACGCCATCAACTGCCAGGGCGAACTCAACGTCACCGGAGGCTATGTCTACGGCCATTCCACTGCCAACGACGCCATCGATTCCAACGGCAACATGAAACTGTCCGGCGGTTATGTCTTTGCCATCACGACCCGGGGCAGCCCGGAAGTTGCGCTGGATGCCAACACCAAAGGCGGCTACAAACTCTACATCAACAGCGGCGCGACAGTCGTTGCCTACGGCGGCCTTGAACACGGCTCCTCGCTGTCCCAAACCTGCTATACCATGAGCGTGACGGCCGGCAGTTGGAATGCCCTCTATGACGGCAGTTCTTTCCTCTGCGCCTTCAAGGCTCCTTCCGACCTGTCCAGTTTCGTGGTGTCGGCGCCTTCCCTCAAGACCGGTAACAAGGGCGTCAGCGTAAGCGGCAGCACCTACTGCAACGGCATCTGGGCGACATCCGGCATCTCCGGCGGATCCTCCGTCTCGCTCAGCAGCTACAGCGGCGGCCAGGGCGGTCCCGGTGGTGGCGGCGGCGGACGCGGCTGGGGCTGGTAATCCCGAAAACTCATTTCCATCATTACAGATACAGCCATGAAAACGAAATACATCCTCCTGTTCCCTCTTCTGTCCGTCCTCTTCCCTGTCGCCGCATCGGCGCAGGGAACGGTCGGAGACCTGAAAGCAGTTTCGGCGCACGGTTCAGCGTCGAGGCCGACAAGAAACTCGTGAAAGGCGTTCATGCCATCGTTTCGGGCGAGGCGCGCATGACCGACGGGATCGGTTCTCCTGACCGCTACCAGGCGGGGCTGGAACTGACCTATAAGTTCAATGACACCTTCAAGTTCGGTGTCGGCTATCTCCTGATCGAGAAAATGAATTCGTCCGGAGAATGGAATCCGCGCCACCGGTTCTATGCAGACGGGAAGGTGTCCTTCCGTTCCGGGGACTGGCTTTTCTCCGTCAAGGAACGGCTCCAGCTGACCCACCGCGAGGTCGGAAACGTCTTCCAGAATACACCGAACTCCCTGTCGTTGAAAAACCGTTTCAAGGTATCGTACAAAGGGTTCGGTTCCATGACGCCGTACGGTTATATAGAAGTGCGCAATGTATTCAACGATCCGTCCTGTACAGCGACTTGGAGCACAGCCTCGCAGTCGTACTCGGACTACGTTTTCGACGGATACTCGGACGCCTATTTCAACCGGATACGGGGCTCCCTGGGTGCGGAATGGAAGATGTCCCCGAGCCATACGCTGGATTTCTTCCTGCTGACCGACTATAATTACAACAAGGAGATCGACACGAATGCCGAAGGGACGAAACTGAAATCCCTGACCTATGACCGGGGACTCCAGATCGGACTTGGCGTCGGCTACAAGTTCAGCTTCTGACAAAAAACCGCCTTTTTGCGATTTTATCGTTCAAAGGCGGTTTTTATTTTGCCTCCGGCGGGGTTCCAGCTTTGTTTTTTCGCAGAAAACCCGTACTTTTGTAACCCGTATTCCAATCAATTCTTTTTTATGAAATACGGGTTCGACAACGAGAAGTATCTGAAAATCCAATCAGAGCACATCAAGCAGCGCATCGCCACCTTCGGCGACAAACTCTACATGGAATTCGGCGGGAAACTGTTCGATGATTTCCATGCCAGCCGTGTCCTTCCCGGCTTCGAGCCGGACAGCAAACTGAAGATGCTGATGCAGATGAAAGACGATGCGGAAATCGTCATCGTCATCAGTGCCGTGGATATCGAGAAGAACAAAGTCCGCAGCGACCTGGGCATCACGTACGACGTCGACGTCCTCCGTCTCCGCGACGAGTTCATGGCCCGCGGCCTGAGCGTCAACAGCGTTGTCATCACCCATTTCAACGGCCAGTCCAGCGCGGAAGCCTACCGCAAGCGCCTGGAGAACATGGGAATCAAGGTCTACTACCACCATACGATCGAAGGCTATCCCAACAATGTCGCCCTGATCGATTCGGAGGACGGTTTCGGCAAGAACGACTATGTCGAGACGACCCGCCCGCTCGTCGTCGTGACGGCGCCCGGTCCGGGCAGCGGCAAGATGGCCGTCTGCCTCAGCCAGTTGTACCAGGAGAACAAGCGAGGTGTCAAGGCCGGTTACGCCAAGTTCGAGACCTTCCCGATCTGGAACCTGCCCCTCACGCACCCGGTCAACATCGCCTATGAGGCGGCGACGGCCGACCTGGACGATGTCAACATGATCGACCCGTTCCACCTGGACGCATACGGCGAGACCGCCGTCAACTACAACCGCGACGTCGAGATCTTCCCGGTCATGAACGCGTTGTTCGACGATATCTACGGAGATACGCCGTACAAGTCCCCGACCGACATGGGCGTCAACATGATCGGCTACTGCATCAGCGACGACGATGTCTGCCGGGAGGCCTCCTACCAGGAGATTATCCGCCGCTACTACACGGCCGTCTGCAACTTCGCCGACGGCAAAGCCACGGAAAACGAGGTCAACAAGATCGCCTTGCTGATGAAGCGCGCCAAGATTTCCACAGCGGACCGAAAAACCACCATCGCCGCGAAGGACCGCATGGAGCGCTCCGGCGTCGCGACCGCCGCAATCGAACTGGGCGACGGAACGATCCTCACGGCCGAGACCAGTCCCCTGCTCGGTCCCTGCGCCGCCCTTCTCCTGAATGCCTTGAAGCACCTGGCCGGCATCGCCCACAACGTCAAGCTCATTCCGCAGACCATGATCGCCCCGATCCAGACGACCAAGGTGACCTATCTTCATGGCCACAATCCCCGTCTCCATACGGACGAAGTCCTGATCGCCATCTCGATGATGAGCCTGCTCGACGAGAATTGCAAACAGGCCCTGGAACAGTTGCCGAAGCTGGCCGGCGCCCAGGTCCATTCAACGGTCATGCTGAGCGAAGTGGACCGCAAGACCTTCCACAAACTGGGCATCGGCCTGACCTGCGATCCGGTTCGGAAACTCAAGGACCGTCAGCGGAACACCGTAGAAGAAGCCTGATCCATGCAAGAAGCATTACTGCAGTTGGCCAAGTCCTACGAACAGACAGCCAACGCCATCCATGACGCCATTCGGGACTGTATCCGACAGTCGGACGGATTTATCAACGCGGCCAACAACAACGGCCGGAAACCGAACATGGAAGCGCTGGTCTACGACAGTGCAAAGGGCTATACGGAATCCTGTCCCATCAAGGCGCTCCGCCTCGGGCAGAACGGTGTCGTCGAGGTTTACCTCGGGCACAATGACACAATCTATACCGACAAATACCTGCGCAGCGACCGTTCCGCGGAGCATTGGCTGCCGCTGAAAGATTCCCAGATCGTTTTCTACCAGACGGTCCTGTCCATCGCGAACACGATCGACGAATACATGGCCTGAGCCTAGCGGATGATGTCCGCCCGCCACGTGACGCCGATGTCGAAGTTGTTTCGATGGTCGACGTTGTCGCGGTAATAGACGGCGTGCAGGCGGAGGTTGTCCCGGCCGAGCGGGAACCACTCCAGGCCGCAGCCGGCGTACAGGTATTCCGTGCCGGGTGCGATCACGACATCATACGCCCGGCCATTCGCGTCGACATTTTCCGCCGCATTCTTTTCGTAGCCGGCCTTCGCGCAAATGTTCCAGTCTCCGACGCTCCAGATGAATTTCGAGATGACCGTATAGTCGCTCATCAGGAAACGGCGCTGGCCGAAACCGCTGCGGTTCATCAGGTCGATGTCCAGAATGGCATTCGGCAGGATGAAATGGTTGCCCAGGGACAGGTAATTAACCATCCGGTGCGACTGGTCCTCGACGAAGTTGACACTCCAGATGGTTTTCCACCAGGGAACCACGCTGCCGCTCCACGCGAAATTATACGCATAGACATTCTGGAAGCCCAGCGAGAGCGGAGAATTGGCAATTTGGAAGATCAGACGCTGATCCTGCGCAAAAGTATAGGTGGAGGAAAAAGCGAAGGTAAAGCCCTGGTACAGGTTGTTGCAGAACTGGCTGTAGAAATAGACGTCGATCGGGGCGGCGTCGTATTCGTAGCCGCCGATGAGGACGGCCTGCTTGCCGGCCGTGAAATTCCAATGCGGGGACGCCTGCCAGTTGATATACATGAAGTCAGTGGCGTTGAACATGTTCCGCTCGTCGAAAACTTTCTTGTTGAGCCGCTGGCGAATCCGGTAATCCACGTTCGGAGCGATGTGGCCGAGCAGATGCAGGTTGAGGTATTCTCCGACCATCTGGCTGCTGTATTCCCCATCGATCGTTTCCTGGTGGAAGGAGGTACGCATATCGAGGAAGAACCGGTCCACTTTGTGCTGGGCGGAAAGCGGAACAAAAACGGCCGCAAGAAATATAGATAAAATGTATTTTTTCATTTTTCCTTAAAAATTTTACGAAATTATGCATTTTTGTTTGAAAATTCAAAGACTTTGTGCAATTTTGGACAAAATTTGAAAGAAATGAATCAAATCTTGCAGGCCCTTGCCAGCAAAAAGTTCTGGAAGGAACTGATCATCATGACCTTGGGCATGGCTTTCGGAGCCATCGGCGTTTACTATTTCCTGATGCCGAGCAAACTGATCATCGGCTCGATTTCCGGTCTGTCCATCGTCCTGGCCGATATCTTCGGCATGTTCGGAATGACGGTCAAGGTCTCGAACCTGATCGTCATCATCAACGCCATCCTACTGGTGCTGGCCTGGTTCCTCATCGGCAAGGAATTCGGTCTGAAGACGGTCTATACCGCCCTGATCCTCGGACCGCTCATCGACATGTGGGAGAAGATCCTGCCCTACCAGAAACTGATCCCGGAAGGCGGCACCTCCGTCATGAACGACCCCTGGCTGGACCTGATCTGCTTCGTGCTGATGCTGAGCATTTCGCAGGCGATCCTGTTCCGGATCAACGCCTCGACGGGCGGACTCGACATCATTGCCAAGATCGTCAACAAGTACCTGCATTTCGAAATCGGAACCTCCGTCACCGTCGCCGGCGCCCTGATCTGCTGCACGGCTTTCGCCATCAACCCGTTCCGGCTGGTCGTCCTGGGCCTGATCGGAACCTGGATCAACGGCATCGCCGTCGACTATTTCACCGATACGCTCAACAAGCGCAAACGCGTCTGCATCATCAGCGACCGGCATGAGGAAATCCGCGAATTCATCGTCCGGAAACTGGAGCGCGGCTGCAGCCTGTACCACCTGCAGGGCGGTTATTCCGGCGAAGAGAAGATCGAGGTCGTCACCTTGCTGACCCAGGATGAATATGCGGCCCTGTTCAATTTCCTGAAGGAACGGAAAATGGAAGCGTTCATCACAGCCGGCAACGTCAGTGAGATTTACGGGAACTGGCACACCCGGAAAAAATAAGAGAAACCGCTTCGGAATCCCGAAGCGGTTTTTTCTTAATAGGTAAGGTTCGCAACCTGGTAATAGGCCTGCGCCTCTTTCAGCACCTCCCCGGCGGTCTCTTCCATCGGGGTTTGTTCGTATTCCCACCCGTCATGCCGGAGGACGGAGAACTGCTGGATGCGGCGGACCGGCGAAAGAACCGTCAGGACATCATCGGCATAATAGCCCAGGTCCTGGTAGGTTGCCATGAAGGCCCGCTCCCGGAACGCCGGGTCCAGGACATCCTGGCCATAGAACCGGGAATCGTAAGACAGGTGCAGCAGGGAGAACAGCGTCGGCATGACATCGATCTGGGAGCAGACCTTATCCACATACTGCGGTTCGATGAACCCCGGCGCATAGATGAGAGCCGGGATGTGGTAGCAGTCCAGCGGCAGGGACGTCTTGCCGGCCGAGGAGGCGCAGTGGTCCGCCATGATCACGAACACGGTCTCGGAGAACCACGGCTTGGCGGCGGCGTCGGCAAGGAACCGGCCGATGGCCCAGTCCGTATACTTGACGGCGGCCCGGCGGCTCATCGGATTGCCGTCGTACTCGATCCGGCCTTCCGGATACGTATAGGGACGGTGGTTGGAGATGGTCATGATATGCGCGAAGAAAGGCTCCCCTGCCGACCAGGAATCGTCGAACCGCCGGATGGCTTCCCGGTAGGAATCCTCGTCGGACGTGCCCCAGATGTTGGAGAACACGATGGCATCCTTGTCATAGGTCTTCTTGTCGGTGATTTCGTAGCCGCAGGCGCCGAAGAACGCGCCCATGTTGTCGAAGTAACTGTCGCCGCCGTAGATGAACCGGGTCTGGTATCCGTTCTCACGGAGCACGTCGCCCGTCGAGAAGAAACCGGAGCAATCCGGCCGCTTCACCAGGCTTTCGCCGGAAGACGGCGGGATGCACAGGGTCACGGCTTCCAGGCCGCGGACGGTCCGGTTGCCGGTCGCATACAGGTTGTCGAAGACCAGGCTCTTCTCCAGCAGGGTGTCGAGATTCGGAGTGATGCCGTCTTCCGATCCGTACCGGGTCAGGAAATCCGCGCTCAGGCTCTCCACGGTGATCAGGACGATGTTCTTGCGGACCGGCGGCAGGCTGTCGCGGATGGCACGGACGCCGTCGGCGTCCAGCCCGCAGAGTTCCTTCTGGATGCGTTCCGCCTCGTCCTGCGGGATCATCGCGTAGAACTGCTCGTAGTCCAGTTCATTGGATACGAAGGCTTCCAGGAAGTCCCAGCAGCCGTTTTCCTGGATCTGGGTCGCAAAGAGGTTCTCGCCGCCGAAGTTGCGGTAGCCCAGGTGGAGCCAGCCGTAACCGAGGCCGCACCAGAGCGCCAGCCCGGCCAGGGTCAGGCCCCACTGTTTCCAACTGGACACGCCGCTTTCGCGGATGTCCTTTCCGCGGACCATCCACCAGCAGATCGCGCCGGCGACCAGCAGCATGGCCAGGACCATCCACACGATCGGATACGACTCGACGATGTTGCCAATGACCTCATTGGTGTAGACCAGGTAGTCCACGGCGATGAAATTGAACCGGACGCCGAATTCGCTCCAGAAGACGATTTCGCTGAAGGCGATTGTGATGGCACAGCAGGCATACAGCATCATGATGATATAGATGGCCGCCGTCCGCCAGCCTTTCCGCACGCGCGGAACAAACATCTTAATGGTCAGGCAGGCGGCCAGGACGATCATGACGGCATTGACGATCCGCGGCAGCGGACCGCCGTATTCGTCCGTGATGTCGTTGCAGAAGACGACATACAGGGTCAGGAGCAGGAAGGCTCCCCAGAAGATCCAGCCGAAAGGCTGCCGGTATTTGTCATCGGTTAGGAATGTATAGACCACGAAAGCCGGGACCAAGGCGATGCCCGTAAAAGCCAGGTCGTTCAGGAATCCGAGTCCGAAGATTTTCAGCCAGTCCACAAATCCCCAGTCCACCACGGTCAAGGGATGGAGGATCAGGACGATCCGGATCAGGAAACCGAGGATCAGGGTCAGGCAGAGGAAACGCGGTGCGAAGAACGCGAACCAGTCTTTCACTTTTATTCTATTCATATTTTTCTGTTTTTCGGGACAATGACACGAAGGGCGGAGGGGACAGACTCAAAACGGATTTCCAGGCCTTTCCGGCAGGGATCGCCGTCGTAATGGGCCGGTCCTTCCTGGGTCCTGCGGATCGTAATCTGCCGGCCGCGGAGCATCCGTACCCGGCGGCTGGTATGGGCCCGGCCGTCCAGCAGTTTGGTCGCCAGCACGGGAAGTTCCCAAGTATGGAAGGGGGCGACGACGGTTACATCCAACAGGCCGTCCTGCACGGACGCCAGCGAGGTGATCCGGGCCTGGTTGCCCCATTGGTTGGCATTGCCGACGGTGACAAAGACCGCCGGAGCCGTCATCTTTTCCCCGTCTGTCTCAATCTCATAGGTATCGGGGCGGAAATTCTGCCAGATCTTCCAGGCCAGGGAGATATAAGTCCACAGTCCCCGTTTCCCGGAGGAGGCGAACTGCCAGGCCACTTCTGCATCCAGTCCGACGCCGGCGGTGCAGAAAAAGGGACGGCCGTCGATCAAGCCGCAGTCCATCGTCACGGCACGGCCTTCCGTCAGGGTGCGGAGCGCCTTGCGGGGATTGCGGCTGATTCCCAGATGGAGGGCCAGTCCGTCGCCGCTGCCGCACGGGATGATGCCGAGGGACTTTCCGGTACCGATCAGTCCCTGTGCCACTTCGCTGACCGTTCCGTCGCCGCCGACGGCGACGACAATGTCCGCATCCGAGCGGCGCGCCAGTTCCGTGGCGTGGCCGGCATGGGTGGTCAGGACGGTTTCATGGGAGAAAAGATTCCGGTCCAGGGTGCTGTCCAGCATGCGGATGATGGCATCTTTGTTCCTGCCACCGGAAATCGGGTTGATAATGAACAATAACTTTTGCATTCTTTCCAAACAAGACTGCAAATTTAGAAATTCCGGACAGATATTACAACCGCCGGGACGAACGGAGTCGCTGTAAAATATGTATATTTGCAGCCGCATTTTTTTCAATGACATGCCGCACCTGGGAGAAACCATATCCTTGATCGTCGCCGTCTGCTGGACAGCGACCGCCTTGTTTGCCGACATTGCCAGCCACCGGCTTGGTTCGATGACGGTCAACGTCATCCGCCTCGTCCTGGCGTCCGTCTTTCTCGGCAGCATCCTTTGGGTCACGGTCGGTCATCCCTACCCGGTCTATGCCGACGGCCAGGCCTGGTTCTGGCTCGCCCTGTCCGCCCTGGTCGGCTATGTTTTCGGCGATTTCTGCCTCTTCAATTCCTACCTGGTCATCGGAGCCCGTTTCGGACAGCTGTTCATGACGCTGGCGCCGCCGATCGCCGCCATCGCCGGCTGGATCCTGCTCGGCGAGACCATGACCTGGAAGTCCTGGCTGGCCATGGCCGTCACGATCAGCGGTATCGCCATCTCCATCCTCAGCAAGGGAGAAGGCCACCAGGTCCGGTTCACCCTGCCGCTGAAAGGCATTCTCCTGGGTATCGGCGCAGGTATGGGACAAGGTGTCGGCCTGGTCCTGAGCAAGATCGGCATGCAGCATTATGAAGCGGCCCTCCCGGCCGACGTGCCGGCTGTCATGGACCAGATGCTCCCGTTTGCGTCCACGATGATCCGTGCTATCGTCGGCGGCGCCGGATTCGTCTGCCTCATGGCCCTGCAGCGGGGCTTGTCCCGCTTCCGCACCGCCGTCAAGGACCGCAAGGGCATGACCTACGCCATCCTGACGACGCTCTTCGGCCCCGTCATCGGCGTCTCGCTGTCCCTGATGGCGGTACAATACGCCAACGCCGGCATCGCGTCGACCCTGATGGCCTTGACGCCGGTGCTCATCATTCTTCCCTATTCGTTGATTTACAAGCAGAAGATCAAGGCGAAGGAGATTCTCGGCGTCACCGTCAGCATGCTGGGTGTCGCCATGTTCTTCCTGCTTTAGAACTGGATGTCCACGCCCATCGTGACCCGGAACGGATTCCTGTCCCGGTGGGTCAGCCGCCAGTTGGCGTCCACCCTGAAAATCCGGAAAATATTCGAAATGCCGGCAGACGCCTCGACGTAAGGGGCGCCGTCCAGGCTGCTCAGTCCTTCGATCGGCAGATAACGGCTTTCAGACCCGTTCTGCGGAGTCAAGGTACCGAAGACAGACTTGACCGAAACGACCTCCCGCCAGTCCCAACGGCCAACCAGCGGCAGCACGCCCAGGATCAGTCCGTTGAAATTGTGCTCGTAGGAAAGGGTCGCCCAGCGGTCGGAGGCGAACTCGAAATAATTCATGCAGGCGAAACAGGATTTGTCCAGGATGAAACCTTCGTTCCCTTCGTGCAGTTTCAGCAGCGGATACGGGACCTCGCCCCAGATGATGCCGCCGTCCGCATGAAGGAACCCGAAGCCGAGCGGTCCTGCGGAAAGGCTCCAGTCAATGGAAAGTTCGGTCCGGTTGAAGCGGAAATCATCATCCGTAATCCCGCTCAAGCCGGTGACCCAGTTCCACTCGATGATCGGGTAGCGCGTATAGATGAAAGACTTGTCGAAGACGCCGCGGTTGATTTTCTCCTGCCAGGAAAGCCGGGCCGTATAATGCAACTGGTTGGCGGACACGGAGACAAGGTCTCCTCCGTCCCGCAGGTGCAGGGGCACCAGGTCATTGGCAAAGATCCGCCGGGATTCGGCGATGAACCAGCTGGTGAAAGACGGGGAGAACTCATGTTCATACGAAAGTTTGTACTCCCGCAGGAAACTGTGGCGGTCGTTGCCATGGCTGGAAGCCAGGGAACTGAAAATGTTGTTCCGGGCGAAAATGCCGCTGCCGCGGCCCAGCTGCTCGTCGTCCATGCCGGCATAAATGCTCAGTTTCCGCGTCTTGTCCCGCCGAAGGATCCATTCCGCACCGGCATTCCACTTGACTTTCCGATCCTTGAAACCGTATCCCAGCGAACCGCGCAAACGCACTTTTTCGCTGAAATCTTTCGTCGTCCGGAAGCCCAGGCCCAGATGCAGGCCCTCCGTTCCGTTATAGGAGACCGTCCGGATCCAAGGGCCGAATCCGACCGGCTTGCCGACCGGTTCGACATAGCCGACGGCCATGGTCCGCGCGATGGCATACATAGCCTTGTAGCCGGGCGTCTGCTGGATCATGTCGACTGCCGTGAAGATGCCTTCCTCCCGGGGCGAGAGCGGATACGGACGGAGCTGGTTCCAGTCCGTGTCGGCCCGGTGGCGCAGCAGGACGGGGTCTCCGCTTTTCAGCGTCTCGGGCGGCAGGACAGGGTCCCAATCCGGCTCCTCATACCGGATGTTCCGGTTGCCCAGGAAGGAGATGACCTTGGCGCTGTCGTCCAGGGCCATGGAAAAATCGATGAACACATTCTCATCCTGCGGGAACCATTTTCCGGACGGCAGCCGCCGGTTGACGACTTCGATATTGATGTGCCGGATCCAGTTGACATTCGACGATCCGGCCAGGCGGACATGGGCGGACCGGATGGCATAGTCTTCCGCATCAATGTCCAACTGCCCGTCGAGAGCCGGGGATGTCACGGCTTTCTTGGGATGGAAGCGCAGGGTATAGGTTTTCCGCCCGTCGACCATGAGACTGTCCACCAGGAAATAATTGTAGAACGCGTGCCCGTAGGAAGAGGCGGGAGAAGGGATCTGCAGGCTGAACAGGCTCAGGTTGTTCTTGTAAAAATCCGGCTTGAACAGATAGACGCCGGTAAACTGGGTCAGCAGGTTGTCGGGATCGATGCCGGAGATCCGGTTGGCGCGGATGACTTCGCGGTCGACGGAAGGATCCAGCGAATGGTACTGGTCCGATACCGTCTCGGAGATCATGATGGGGATATAGGTCTCGCCCGTCACGGAAGAAGTATCCCGGAACGAGAGGATCGGGGCAAAGGTGTTCTGCAGGAAAGAATTGGATATCAAGGATTCGGCGTGGGTCGCATCCATCTCGATCTTGGAGTACAAGCGGGAAGACCAGGCCGGATAGTTGGCCGGATCATGTTGCTTGCGGCGCCGGTCCAATTCGTCCAGGAAACGCTTCAGGCGCCGGTTGTCCGGCTTGACGACGGAGGCTGTCAAGTCGTTCCGCTCCGGTTTCAGCCGGAAATTGATTTCCGAGAAGGCCCCGGGCTGGACATCGACCGACTGCGGTGCGTAGCCGAGCAGATGGGCGGTCAGGCGTTTCGCCTCGGGAGCGCGGGTTTCGATGGAGTAGCGGCCGTCCAGATCCGTGGAGATGCCGATGGTCGTTCCGTCGAAATAAACGCCTGCAAAAGGGACCGGCTCACCGGTGTCCGCATCAACCACTTGCCCGCGGACCTTGGTCACCTGCGCAGCAAGCAGCGGCGGAAACAGCAGCAAGAAGGCCAGTATCAGTGCAGTATGACAGATAAAACGCTTCATCGTGCAACCACTTCTCCAATCAATCATACAAAAATAACATTTTTCCGAAAAAATTTCCGATTTCGGGCAGGGTTTATTATCTTTGCACCCGCTTTTGGGGTATTAGCTCAGTTGGTAGAGCGCCAGGTTCGCAATCTGGAGGTCAGGGGTTCGACCCCCCTATGCTCCACAACCCATACAAACCATGAAATCCGTTATCTTGGCAGCCTTCTTGATCCTTGGCGTGGCGATCGTGCTGTCAAGGTTTCTTTTTATACGGAAGCGGCAGGAATTTCCGCGGTTGATGGCAGCCATTCCCGCCGACCATGACCTGTGCGCCCTCGACCAGTGCATCAAGGAGGTCGGACACATCTGGTTCTTCTATTCCCTGTTTCGCAAGAAAGACCCGGGACTGCTGCTGACGGTCTCACTGAATGTTCCCTGCCCGCAGGAGCCGGAAGACCTGGAGGCGCTGGACCGCGAGATCCGGGATCTGGTCGCCGACTTGCAGCGGACCGCTCCCCTCACCCGGAGCGACTGGCGCGAGATGGAAGGGCCGCTGGCCATGCGCCTGTACCTCGAATTCGACTGGCACCGGACCACGGTCGCCATGCTCCGGGAATTCCAGGGCAGGACCATGGAGATCATCCGCCGCCACCGGGCCGAAGACGTCGTCCGGCATTTCCGCGGTTCCGGCGACTATGACATCTATTATTCCGAGCAGGTCGGCAACATCACCGAACGGTCCCTCGACATGGTCAACGCCTTCGACATCCGCAAGTATTCCTTCAAATCCGAAGGTCTGCTCGGTTATGACGGAAAGAACGAACAGCCGGTGACGCCGGAAGAGTTCAACGACCTATTCGAAGCCGGCAAGCCGGACATCGACACCCGGGGTCTGACGGTCCGGGATCTTCCGGAGCATTTCCGGCAACTGTACCGGGACGAAGTCATCCTGGTCCGCGCCCTGCTGTACAAACGGGGACGGAAACAATACCTGGAAGGCTGGTACCGGGACCGGAACGGCATCGCCTGCAACTGGAACATCGAAGCCTCCGGAGGAAGCTGGTGGGTCTATTCGGTCGAAAAGGGAGAACTCGGCGAGATCTTCGAAATGGACACGGAAGAAGAGGCCTGCGACCTGTTCGTCCGCTATGTCGTCGAAGGAATCCAGGATGCGGAAGACAATGAAGGATAAGCATTTTACCGATACGATCCTGCGGTGGTACGCCGAGAACGGACGCGACCTGCCCTGGCGCAGGACGAAGGATCCGTATGCCATCTGGCTCAGTGAGATCATCCTCCAGCAGACCCGGATCGCACAGGGGCCGGCCTATTGGGAGCGGTTCATGACCGCTTTCCCGACCGTGGAGGACCTGGCGGCAGCGCCGGAAGACCAGGTCATGCGGCTCTGGCAGGGCCTCGGCTATTACAGCCGCGCCCGGAACCTGCATGCGGCGGCCGGACAGATTGTCGCCCGGGGCGGATTTCCGACGGACCTGGCTGGCATCCGGTCGCTCAAAGGCGTCGGGGACTATACGGCAGCGGCCATCGCCTCCATCGCTTTCGGCATTCCCGCCGCCGTCGTCGACGGCAATGTATACCGGGTTCTCGCGCGGCATTACGGCATCGCGACCACCGTCGGCACCACGGCAGCCAAAAAGGAATTCGGAGACCTGGCGCAGAGCCTGCTGCCGGATTCCCAGCCGGCGGAATTCAACCAGGGGATGATGGATTTCGGCGCCCTGCAATGTACGCCGCTCTCCCCTTCCTGCCCGGAATGTCCGCTGGCCGGCACCTGCGACGCCCTGCGGACCGGACGCGTCGACCGGCTGCCCGTCAAGAAAGCACCGGCGAAGGTCCAGACCCGTACCCTGACCTGGGTCTATCTGCGCTGCCAGGGAGAAACCGCCATCCGCCGGCGGGAGGCCGGCGATATCTGGCAGGGACTCTGGGAGCCCCTTTCATGCGAAGAACCCGGGCAACTGGAAGGCAGGCTGACACTCCTGCGCCGCGGTGTCCGGCACCAGTTGACCCACCGGACCATCGTGGCCGATTTCTACTTGCTGGAGACAACTGAAAAGCCGGTCCTGCCGGAAGGATACCGCTGGATTCCGGAACAGGAACTGGACCGGTACGGGAAACCCCGTCTGTTCGAATCAATGCTGGACTGCCTGTAGGATACCCTGCTCGCCGAGGTGGCTGTCCTTGAATCCCAGGAAATACAAGACGCCGTCGATGCCGACGGTATTGATGGACTGCCTGGCATTGGCCGCGACCCGCGGCTTGGCATGGAACGCGATGCCCAGACCGGCTTCCGACAGCATCGGCAGGTCATTGGCCCCGTCGCCCACGGCAATGGTCTGGGCCATGTTGACCTTCTCCATCTGGGCGATCAGTTTCAGCAGGTCCGCTTTCCGCCGGCCGTCGACGATCTCGCCGACATACCGCCCGGTCAGTTTGCCGTCGTCACCGATTTCCAGTTCGTTGGCATAGACATAGTCGATGCCGTATCGTTTCTGGATATATTCGCCGAAGAAGGTGAAACCGCCGCTCAGGATCGCGATCTTGTAACCGCAGGTCTTCAGCACCGACATGAGCCGGTCCACGCCTTCGGTTACCGGCAGATGTTCGGCAATCTCCTGCATGACAGAAGCATCCAGGCCCTTGAGCAGGGCGACCCGGCGGGTGAAACTTTCCTTGAAATCGATCTCGCCCCGCATGGCGGATTCGGTGATGGCCCGGACCTGGTCCCCGACGCCGGCCCGCTCGGCCAGTTCGTCGATACATTCGGTCTGGATCAGGGTGGAGTCCATGTCGAAGCAGATCAGGCGGCGCATCCGCCGGTACATGTCGTCTTTCTGCAGGGAGAAATCGAATCCCATTTCCGCAGACAGGTGCATCAGTTCGGCTTGCATGGCTTCCCGGTTCACGGGCGTACCGCGCAGGGAGAACTCGATGCAGGCGCGGACGTTCTTCGCAGCCGGATTGCGAAGGCTCATGCGGCCGGTCAGCCGTCGGATGGAATCGATGTTGAGTCCCTGTACCGTCGCCACCTTGGCGGCCGCCTCGATCTGGCGGGCGGAAAGGCTCCGGCCGATCAGGGTCAGGATGAAACGGTTCTTGCCCTGTCTGCCCACCCAGGCCTCGTACTCGTCGTCCGAAACCGGTTCGAATCCGATGTTGACATTCATCTCCGTCGCCTTGAACAGCAATTCTTTCATGACCTGTCCGGAATGCTCTTCCGAAATCCGGATCAGGATGCCAAGCGAAAGGGAACTGTGGATGTCCGCCTGGCCGATGTCGAGGATCTGCGCATCGTAGCGGGCCAGGATAGACATGACGGCGGCGGTCAGGCCGACCCGGTCCTGCCCGCTGATACGGATGAGAATCTGTTCTTTCATCTGCAAAGGTTTAGAATACCAGATGCAAGGTACGCAATCCGGCGGAAAAATGCAACGGAAGGGACGCAGATTCTCCGGAGGACGGCTGTATATTCAGGTTATTTTGATTATCTTTGCATGAAATAAAAAAAACATATGCTTCAGCTCGGTTCACCCCTTACCTCCGTCGCCAAAAAAGCCCTTCTCTGCGGTTCCGGCGAACTTGGAAAAGAAGTTGTCATCGAACTTCAACGTTATGGTATCGAAGTCATTGCTGTAGACCGCTACGCCAATGCACCGGCCATGCAGGTAGCCCATCGCTGCCATGTCATCAACATGCTCGACGGAGCGGAACTCCGCCGGGTCATCGAACTGGAAAAACCGGATTACATCATTCCTGAGGTAGAAGCCATCGCCACGCCGACCCTGGTCGAACTGGAGAAGGAAGGCTACAATGTCATCCCGACTGCGAAGGCGACGCTGCTGACCATGAACCGGGAAGGCATCCGCCGCCTGGCCGCCGAAGAACTCGGCCTGCCGACGGCAACGTACCGCTTTGCCGACAACTATGAAGAATTCCGTGCGGCCATCGACGCCGTCGGCATTCCTTGCGTCGTCAAACCGATCATGAGTTCGTCCGGCCACGGCCAGAGCACGATCAAGAAGGCGGAAGACATCGACCAGGCCTGGCATACCGCCCAGGAAGGCGGACGGGCCGGCGCCGGCCGCGTCATCGTCGAAGGCTTCGTCAATTTCGATTATGAGATCACGATGCTGACGGTCCGCCACATCGGCGGAACGACGACCCTCGAGCCCATTGGCCACCACCAAGTCGACGGTGACTACCGTGAATCCTGGCAGCCGCAGCCGATGTCCCCTTCCGCCATCGAGAAAGCACGCGAAATCGCCATCAAAATCACCAGCGCCCTCGGCGGCCGCGGCATCTTCGGCGTCGAAATGTTCGTCAAGGGTGAGGATGTCATCTTCAGCGAAGTCTCCCCCCGCCCGCACGATACGGGTATGGTGACCATGATCTCCCAGGATCTGAGCGAGTTCGCCCTGCACGCCCGCGCCATCCTCGGTCTTCCGATTCCGGCCATCCGCCTGTTCGGGCCGAGCGCGTCGAAAGCCATCGTCGTCGAAGGCGATACCGACAAGGTCGTATTCAGCAACCTGGAAGAGGTCCTGGCGGAAGAAGATGTGCAGATCCGCATTTTCGGCAAACCGGAAGTCAAGGGACACCGTCGCTACGGCGTCATCCTGGCCCGGGACGAGAGCATCGAAAAAGCCATCGCCAAAGCGGAGAGGGCCTATGCGAAACTCGGCGTAACCATCCTCCCGCGCTAAAGAACCGCGGAAAGATTCTGATAATAGTTTCTGGACACCGGAATCGGATCATATCCGACGGTGTCCAGTTCTGCCAATATCTGGCCTTCGGAATCCTTCCGGACCAGTTTGATGTGCCGGGGGTTGATGAAATAGGACCGGTGGCAGCGCACCAGGCCGTGACGCTCGGCGAGGGGTTCGAGCGAACGCATCGAAGAACGCAGCACGAATTTCTTGTTCTCGTCATGATCCAGATAATGGATGATGACATAGTTTTCATCCGCACGGATGAAGAGGATGGCCTGCCGGTCGATGACCAGCCGCACCTTCTTGTATTCATCCAGGAAGCGGACGAGGGTCTTCTGCTCCTCCGGCGCGGCGGCATCCCGCAGATAAGAACGCAGATACTGCGACAGGATCAGCAGCGCATAGGGATAGACCAGGACCAGCAGGTTGTATTTCAGGAAAAACGCCAGCACGGAAAAATAGGACTGGCTGCCGCGCAGCATCAGGGTCATGTACAGGGCGCAGAAGGCGGACAGGATGACAATCTCTCCGATGCACCAGAGGATCAGCAGCGAAAGGTTCATCCGGATGACGTTCCGCAGGAAATACAAGACCAGGCGGCACAGGGCGACGCTGCCGAAGACGATGCAGGTCAGCAACGTCACGTTGAACGAAAAGCGTCCCGCTCCCATGTCCAGGAAAGGATGGATGTCCAATGCCGTGTATATCAGCGTAAAGGCAAAAAAGAACAGCGGGATGACCAGACTGTACAGGATACAGGCCGGCATGCTCATGAATTGCTTGGATATTGGTTTCATTCCGTCACGGGGTTACTGGGACAAAGATAAGAATTATTTGGAATTCGTCCCTGATTCCGGCCATTTTGTCCCGGAACAGGCGTTTTCGTCACAATCCGTCCGTCCCGGTGACTCTGATTTCCGGAACAGGAGCAAGCCGCGTACCTTTGCTCCTGTAAACGGATAAGGATATGAAACAGCTCACACTCCAGATGCCGGAACAGACCGGCTATATCTCGCAGATGCGCGGGAACGACAAGCGATACAAGATCGAGATCAACCCGGCATATGAAAAAATCCGCGGATTGATCGCAAAACTGCCCGCCGTCTTCGAACGACAGGGCGTCCTGGTGGAAAACGGTGATGCAACCGTCAAGCGGTATTCCCTGCCGCTGGGCCGGTTTACCGTCCGGCGTTTCCCGGCCCGGGAACGGCGGTTCTGGTTCCGTCGGCCGCTTTCCGCTGCGGAAGAAGCCTGGCGGAATTACTGGGATGGCGCCGCCGGAGCGCAGAAAAAAACCGAGGCCATCGCCTTCATCGATGAATCCGATGCGCAGGGACGGCCTCAGTACTCGTATTATATCACCCGGTTATAGCGCCCAGTGGGCGATGTCGGACCGGAAGAACAGGTTCGGACAGGAAATCTTGCCCATTTCTTCATATACGCAGTCACGGACCTGGTGGATCTCATGACCCCGGCCGACAACCATCAGGACACGTCCGCCGGCCGTTACGATCCGACCGTCGGAACATTTCGTACCCATGTGGTACACCTTCGGGCCGACCTGGTCCAATCCTTCGATGGCGAATCCCTTTTCATAGGATCCCGGATACCCCTTGGAAGCCATGACGACACCCATGGTCACGTCATCGGACCATTCCGGCTGCTCCGCTTCCCGCCCTTCAGCGACGGCCTGGAAGATATCGAAGGCGTCGCTTTCCAACAACGGAAGGACGACCTCCGTTTCCGGATCTCCGAAGCGGGCGTTGAACTCGATGACCTTGATGCCGTCCGGCGTCTTCATCAGGCCGCCATACAGGACGCCGCTGAGCGGACAGCCCTCTGCCACCATGGCGGAAGCCGTCTTCTGCAGGATGTACTCCTGTGCGAAAGCACGGTCTTCCGGCGTGATGAACGGCAGGCCCGTGTAGGCGCCCATGCCGCCGGTGTTCGGACCGAGGTCCCGGTCGAAAGCCCGTTTGTGGTCCTGGGCCAGCGGCATCGGATAAATCCGCTCGCCGTCCACGAAGCACATGAAGGAGAACTCCGGACCTTCCAGATAATCCTCGACGACGACTTTTCCGGCGCCGAAACGGTTGTCCAGCAGCATGTCTTTCAAAGCCGCTTCCGCTTCCGCCAGGTCCTGGGCAATCACGACACCCTTGCCGGCGGCGAGGCCGTCGTATTTCAGGACAGCCGGGAAAGGACGGCTGGCCACATAGGCGCGGGCATCTTCATAATCCGTGAAACTCCGGTATGCAGCCGTCGGGATCCCGTACTTTTCCATGATCTGCTTGGCGAATTCCTTGCTGGATTCGATCCGCGTCGCAGCCTGCGTATGGCCGAAAATGACCCGGCCGGCCGCACGGAAGCGGTCGACGATGCCGACGGAAAGGGAGGCCTCCGGTCCGACGACGGTCAGGTCGATATGTTCCTGCTCCGCAAAGGCGAGCAGGCCTTCGACATCGTGGTCTGAAATCGGGACGCACTCCGCCTGGGCGGCGATGCCCGCATTGCCGGGGGCGCAATAGATCTTGCTGACCCAGATCGAACGGGAAAGCGCATCGACGATGGCATGTTCACGTCCGCCGCCGCCGACGACGAGGACCTTGTTTTCCTTCGTCTTGCCGAAATCGATTTCCTTGCCTGCCGGCTGGAAACCCGGGGATACATACAGGACTCCCATGGCGATCAGTGCTTGAAGTGACGTTCGCCGGTCATCAGCATCGTGATGCCGTTTTCGTCCGCCTTTTTGACGGAGTCTTCATCCCGGATCGAACCGCCCGGCTGGACGATGGCCTTGATACCGTACTTCGCAGCCAGTTCGACGCAGTCGTCAAACGGGAAGAAGCCGTCCGAAGCCAGGACGAGGCCTTCCATGTTGCCTTCCAGGGTGGCAGCAGCCTGCTTGAGGGCGATCTCCGCAGAGCCGATGCGGTTCATCTGGCCGGCACCGACGCCATACGTCATGCCGTCTTTCGCGACGACGATCGCATTGGACTTGACATGCTTGACGATCCGCCAGGCGAAACCCAGGTCGGTCAGCTGGCGTTCCGTCGGCTTGGCGGCGGTCACGCACATGTCAGCCTTGACTTCCTTGGTCTCGATGTCCTGGTTCTGGACCAGCAGGCCGCCGTTGACGCTGACATACATCCGCTGGGCGGGAACCGGCAAGGTCATGTCGACCTTCAGGAGACGGAGGTTCTTCTTCGTGGAGAGGAATTCAAGGGCATCCGGCGCAAAGGAAGGCGCCATGATGATCTCGAGGAAAATCGGCTTGAGGAGCTGGGCGACTTCGAGGTTGACTTCACGGTTGAACGCGACGATGCCGCCGAAGATGGAGGTCTTGTCACCTTCATAGGTTTTCTGCCAGGCTTCCACGACGTCCTTGCCGATGGCGGAACCGCACGGGTTCATGTGCTTAAGGCCGACACAGAACGGTTCGGAGAATTCACGCACGATGTTGAGCGCGGCGTTGGCATCCTGGATGTTGTTGTAAGACAGTTCCTTGCCATTGAGCTGCTCGGCCGTGGCCAGGGAGAACGGAACGGTCTCCCCTACCGTCTTGTAGAACTTGGCCGCCTGGTGCGGATTCTCGCCGTAACGCAGTCCCTGCTTCTCTTCGAACTCGAGGAAGAGTTTCTCGGACAGGCCGGCCTGGGCACGCATGTAGGTAGCGATGCAGCTGTCATACTCCGCCGTGTGGGTGTAAGCCTTGGCGGAAAGTTCCAGACGGGTCTGGCGCGCCGTATTGCCGTTCTCACGGATCTCGGCGAGGATCCGGTCGTAATCGCAGGGATCGCAGACGACGGTCACGCTCTCCCAGTTCTTCGCGGCGCTGCGCAGCATGGACGGACCGCCGATGTCGATGTTCTCGACGGCGTCTTCCATGGTCACGCCTTCCTTGGCGATGGTCTGGCGGAATGGATACAGGTTGACGCAGACCAGGTCGATGGTCTCAATGCCGTTCTCCTTCAGGGTCTCCATATGGGCCGGGATGTCGCGGCGGGCCAGCAGGCCGCCGTGCACCTTCGGGTGGAGGGTCTTGACGCGGCCGTCGCAGATCTCCGGGAATCCGGTGACCTCGCTGATGCCGATGGTCTTTACGCCGTTCTGGTCCAGCAGTTTCTGGGTACCGCCCGTGGCGATGATCTCCCAGCCGCAGTTTTCCAATCCTTTGACAAACTCGACAAGACCGCTCTTGTCGCTGACACTGACTAATGCTCTCATTGTTTTATTCGATCGTTACATTTTTGTTTCCTTCCGTGACCCGGCCGATGACCTGGGCCTTTTCCCCGTGTTTCTCCAGGATGGCGATGGCCTTGTCCGCCTCGGCGGCATCCAGGACGACGACCATGCCGATACCCATGTTGAAGATGTTGAACATCTCGCGGTGCGGGACACCGCCCCATTTCTCCAGCATCCGGAAGACCGGCAGGATCTCCCAAGAGCCTTCCTTGACCGTGATGGCCTGGCCATCCCGCAGGACACGCGGGAGATTCTCGTCGAAACCGCCGCCCGTGACATGGCAGATACCGTGGACGTCGCAGTTGCGGATGACGTCCAGCACCTGCTTGACATAGATCCGGGTCGGGGTCAGCAGGACCTCGCCCAGCGTGCGGCCGCCGAATTCCGGAACTTCCTGTTCCAGGGACAGGCCGGCGTCCGCG
This sequence comes from uncultured Bacteroidia bacterium, assembly GCA_902803715.1. Lineage (GTDB taxonomy): Bacteria > Bacteroidota > Bacteroidia > Bacteroidales > UBA932 > Cryptobacteroides. The sequence goes on along the minus strand of CADCRA010000141.1, from coordinate 43,656 downwards.
ATGATCTTGCGCACGAGGCTGAATCCGTTGGAATGCACGCCGGTGGAAGCAATGCCGACCAGCACGTCGCCGACGGAGACCTTGGAACCGTCAATCAGTTTGGATTTCTCGACGACACCCGTGGTATAACCGGCAATGTCATATTCGCCGTCGCCGTACATGCCTGGCATTTCGGCGGTCTCGCCGCCGACCAGCGCACAGCCGGCCTGCCGGCAGCCTTCCGCCACACCGGCTACGATCGCCTCCACCTTGGCCGGGATGTTGTGGCCGATGGCGACATAATCGAGGAAAATGAGCGGTTCCGCACCCTGGGCAAGGACGTCGTTGACGCACATGGCGACCGCATCGATGCCGATGGTGTCATGCTTGTCCATGGCAAAGGCCAGTTTCAGTTTCGTGCCGACGCCGTCCGTACCGCTGACCAGCACCGGTTCCTTGATACCGAGACAGGAGAGGTCGAACATGCCGCCGAAGGAACCGATGTTCCCCATCGAGCCTTGACGGGACGTCGATGCGACATGCTGCTTGATCCGGCGCACCACTTCGTAGCCCGCCTCCAGGTTGACACCCGCTTTTTCGTAAGATACTGCCATATATTCAGTTACTATGATTATTCAACTTCATTCTCAATCTTTCCCTGGTACAGGGAGGTCGGATAATGGCCCGTGAAGCAGGCCAGGCACAACTCGGAGCAGCCGAAGGTGGAGGCAATTGAAGACTCCGGGCTGAGGTAGCCCAGGGAATCCGCCTCGATCATCGCGCAGGCCTCTTCGAGGGTGCGGTGCGAACACAGGAGTTCCTCTTCGGTCGAGGTGTCGACGCCGTAATAGCAGCAATGCTTCATCATCGGACTGGCGATGCGGACATGGACTTCGGTGGCGCCGGCATCCCGCAGCAGGCGGACGATCTTCAGGGAGGTCGTACCGCGGACGATGGAATCGTCGACCATGACGATGCGTTTGCCGTTGACGATGGAACGGACGGCGGAGAGTTTCATCTTGACGCCGTTTTCCCGCATCTCCTGTGAAGGCTGGATGAAGGTTCGGCCGACGTACTTGCTCTTGATCAGGCCCATCTCATACGGAATGCCGCTTTCTTCGGCATAACCCATCGCGGCGCTGAGGCTGGAATCCGGGACACCGATGACGATGTCGGCTTCCGCAGGACATTCCCGGTACAGCCGGCGGCCGGACTCCTTGCGGTAGGCGTGGACGTTGCATCCGTCGATGTCGCTGTCCGGACGGGCCAGGTAGATGTACTCCATCGCGCACATCTTGTGGCGCTGGTACTGGGAATACTTCCGGCTCCGGATACCGTGGCTGTCGATCGTCACAACTTCGCCCGGTTCGATATCGCGCAGGTAGGTCGCGCCGATCAGTTCGAAAGAACAGGTCTCGCTGCTGACGACATAACCGTCGCCGAGCCGGCCGAGGGCAAGCGGCTTGATGCCGTATTTGTCACGGGCGGCATAGATGCGGTTCTTGGTCAGGATCAGGAACGCGAAGCCGCCTTCCATCATGTTCAGGGCGTCGAGGATGTTGAAGATTCGCGCCTCGTTGGCGTCCTTCTTGATCAGGTGGGCCAGCAACTCGCTGTCCGTCCGTGTCTGGAAGATCGATCCCTGGCGCTCCAGATAATCGGAGATGTTCTTCGAGTTGACGAGATTGCCGTCGTTGACCACGGCGAAATCCCCGGAATTGTGGTGGAAATAGAGCGGCTGGACATAGTCCAGTCCCCCTTTCGACTTGTTGGCATACTTGACGCCGCCGATACCGATATCGCCCTTCAGGGAAGCCAGGATGGCGGGATTGAAGACTTCATTGACCAGGCCGAGCGCCCGGTGGCGGTAGCCCTGCTCGCCCTCGAACGTGACGATGCCGGCGCCTTCCTGCCCGCGGTGCTGCAGGGCATGGAGTCCGTAATAAATGATGGCCGAGGCGTTCTTGACGCCGTATACTCCGAAAACTCCCATATTACATCCGGTTCAAAAGGGTATATACATATTCATAGGCATCGATGACGCCGCCCATGTCGTGGCGGAAACGGTCCTTGTCCAGCACCTCGCCGGTCTTCATGTCCCAGAAGCGGCAGGTATCCGGACTGATCTCGTCGGACATGATGATCGTTCCGTCGGAGGCCCGGCCGAATTCCAGCTTGAGGTCGACGACCCGGATGCCGAGTCCTTCCATCAGCTTGACGATCAATTCATTGGCTTTCAGCGCCTCCTCGCGGATCAGGGCGATTTCCTCAGCATTGACAATGCCGAGCGCTATCGCATGGTCCGCATTGATCATCGGATCGCGGAGATCGTCGTTGTTGTAGAACAGTTCGATGACGGTATGGGACAACTTCGTACCCGGCTCGATGCCGAGACGGCGCGCCATCGTACCGGCGGCATAATTGCGGACCGCTACGTTCAGCGGAATGATCGTAATCGGCCGGCAGACCTGCTCACGGTCATTGAGCGACTCGATGAAATGGGTCTTGATCCCGTTCTCGTTCAGGTAACGGAACAGGATGGAGGAGATGCCGCAGGTCAGGACACCTTTCCGGCGGAACGTCGCACGTTTGATTCCGCCGTATGCGGTGGCCACATCCTTGTAGTGGAAGATGACCCGGTCTTTTTCATCGGTCGCATAGACCTGTTTTTCATTGCCGTCGAAGAGCAATTGAAGTTTCTCCATATCGTTATTTCTTTTTGAAGTAATTGACTGCATTCTGGAAGAGCGGCTGCGCGCAGTTTCCGGCGATGTTGCGGAAGACATTCGGCTCATAGCGCTCGGTGTGGCCCATCTTGCCGAGGATCTGTCCGTCCGGACTCAGGATTCCCTCGATGGCGTAATAAGAGCCGTTGGGATTGTACGGCGAGACCATGGTCGCTTCGCCGGTGCGCGGATCGGCATACTGGAAGGCGACCTGGCCGTTCGCGAAGAGCCGGTCAGCCAGTTCCTGCGACACGACGAACTTGCCTTCGCCATGGCTGACGGCGATGCTGTGCAGGTCGCCCGGCTGCAGGCCGGCGAGCCACGGGGAGGCCACGGAGGCCACGCGGGTCGTCACCATCTGGGAGATGTGGCGGTTGATGTCGTTGCGGAACAGGGTCGGGCTGTCCACGGTGACCATGCCGACCTTGCCGTACGGAAGCAGGCCGCTCTTGACGAGCGCCTGGAAGCCGTTGCAGATGCCGAGGATCAGGCCGCCGCGGGAAAGCAGCGCCTCGATGGCGGCGGACACCTTTGCGTTGTTGATGACATTGGCGATGAACTTGCCGCTGCCATCCGGCTCGTCACCGGCGGAGAAACCGCCGCAGAAGGCCAGGATGTGGCACTCGCCGATGGCCTGGCTCATTTCGTCGATGGAAGCCAGGACATCCTCCGGCGTCAGGTTGCGGAAGACGGCCGTCCGGACTTCGGCGCCGGCATTGCGGAAAGCCTTGGCGGTATCGTAGTCACAGTTGCTGCCCGGGAAAACCGGCAGGAACACCACCGGCTTGTCGACCGGTTCGCCCGGATACGGGCGGGGTGCACGGCCGGGATCGGAAGCCTTGAGCGGTTCCTGGAAAGCAGGCTTCGCCGTCGGCGGATAGACCTTGGCATAACGGCCTTCATAGGCTTCGTACAGGCCTTCGACGGATTCGCCGTTGACGACGAAACCGGATGCGGTCACTTCACCCAGGCAAAGGGCGGACGGGCAGTCCAGTTCGCAGACGGATTCGACGACGACCGATCCGTACGCGGCCCGGAAGAGATCTTCTTCGGAAAGGCTGACCCGGACGCCGAGACCGTTGCCGAAGGACATCTTCGCGAGCGCCTCAGCGACGCCGCCGACACCCACGGCCCAGCCGGAAACGATCTTCTTATCGCGGATGCCCTGCAGGACGAAGTTCCAGTTTTCTTTCAGTCCGACCGTATCCGGCATCTGGTTGCAGAGCGGCGTATGGCGGATCAGGTACAGTTTGTTGCCAGGTTGCTTCAGGTCGGTCGAGATGACGCCGGAAGCGCTGACCGTATTGATGCCGAAGGCGATCAGGGTCGGCGGGACATTGATATGTTCGAAGGATCCGCTCATCGAATCCTTGCCGCCGATGGACGGCAGGCCGAAGCGGAGCTGCATTTTCAGGGCACCGAGCAGGGCGCTGAGCGGCTTGCCCCAGGAATGGGGATCATGGGTCATGCGTTCGAAGTACTCCTGGTAGGAGAACCGCATGCCGGACCAGTCGCCGCCTGCGGCGACCATCTTCGTGCAGGCGTCCACGACGGCATAGGCCGCGCCGTGGTACGGACTCCAGGAAGTCAGTTCGGGATCATAACCGTACGCCATCATGCTGGCCGTATCCGTATAGCCGTCGACCGGGAGTTTCTGGACGGAAACCTGGGTCTCGGAAGACTGGTGGGCACCGCCGAACGGCATGAGCACCGTCGAGCGCCCGATGGTCGAGTCAAACATCTCGATCAGGCCTTTCTGGGAGGCGACGTTCTTGTCGGACAGGACCCGCTGCATTTTCTCCTGCAGGGTCGCACCGGGATAGGTGCGGACGAAGGGATCCTTCTCGTCGATCGTTCCGACGCAGGCCGTCGAGAAATGGCGGGCGCCGGCACTGTCGATGAACTCCCGGGAAAGGTCGGCGACGATCTTACCCTTATAATACATGCGCATGCGACCGGAATCCGTCACGTCGGCCACATGGGTGACCTCGACGTTGTCCCGGTTGCAGCAGGCTTCGAATACAGCCCGGTCCTTGGCTTCGATGACCACGGCCATGCGTTCCTGGGATTCGCTGATCGCCAGTTCGGTCGGGTTCAGGCCGCTGTATTTGGTCGGCACCCGGTCCAGCCAGATGTCCAGGCCGTCCGTCAGTTCGCCGATGGCGACGCTGACGCCGCCGGCGCCGAAGTCATTGGATTTCTTGATCAGTTTCGTCACTTCCGGGCGGCGGAACAGGCGCTGGAGTTTGCGCTCTTCCGGCGCATTGCCTTTCTGTACTTCGCTGCCGCAGGTCTCGAGGGAGGCCTCGGTATGTTCCTTGGAAGAGCCGGTTGCACCGCCGATGCCGTCACGGCCGGTACGGCCGCCCAGCAGAAGGATGATGTCACCCGGAGCCGGGCTTTCGCGGCGGACGTTGGACGCCTTGACGGCACCGACGACGGCACCGACTTCCAGGCGCTTGGCGATATAGCCGTCGTGGAAGATTTCCCGGACGTGGGTCGTGGCCAGACCGATCTGGTTGCCGTAACTGGAGTAGCCGGCAGCCGCCTTGCGGGAAATGACGGTCTGCGGGAGTTTGCCCGGGAGGGTCTCGGAGACCGGTTTGTTGATATCGCCGGCACCGGTGACGCGCATGGCCTGGTAGACATAGGCACGGCCGGAAAGCGGGTCACGGATGGCGCCGCCCAGACAGGTCGACGCACCGCCGAACGGCTCGATTTCCGTCGGGTGGTTGTGGGTCTCGTTTTTGAACTGGAGCAGCCAGCGTTCCTGGCGTCCGTCGACGTCGACATCGATGAAGATGCTGCAGGCATTGTTCTCCTCGCTCTGCTCCATGTCGTCCAGCAGGCCCTGCTTCCGCAGGTAACGGGCGCCGATGGTCGCCAGTTCCATCAGGCAGAGCGGCTTGTTTTCCCGGCCCAGTTCCCGGCGGATGTCATGGAACTCGCCCAGGACCGATTCGATCTCTTCCTTGACGAAGGAATCATCCACCTTGATGGAGGTCAGCTCCGTCGTGAAGGTCGTATGGCGGCAATGGTCGCTCCAGTAGGTGTCGAGGATCCGGAGTTCCGTCTCGGTCGGATTGCGCTGTTCGCGGGTGAAATACCGGACGACTTCCCGAAGGTCGTCCGTGTTCATGGCCAGTCCCCACTGCTTGCAGAAGGGAGCCAGGTCCGCTTCCTGCATGGACGTGAAACCTTCCAGCACCTGGACTGGCTTGACGTCGGCCTGCTCGCTGAAACTGAGCTGGGACAGGTCTTTCTCGCGGGACTCGACGGCATTGATGAAATAATGGCGGATCGCGGCCAGATCCTTCTCGGACAGGTCGTCATCAAAAACAAGCAGGCGCGAAGAACGGATCTTCACGTCTGCATTGGGGTCCACCAGATGGACGCAGTCGACGGCCGAGGAGGCGCGCTGGTCGAACTGGCCCGGGATGTACTCGACGGCAAGGTATTTCCTGCCTTCGAGGGGACAGGCATCGGAAACGGTGTCCGTCACGGTTTCGCCGAAAACCGCATAGCGGCATTTTTCCAGCAGTTCCTCGGAGAATCCGGCCAGGTCATAGACATTGAGGAGGCGGAGTTCGCGCAGGGAGAGTCCGAGGTTCTCGTTGAATTCCTTGCGGAGGCTCTCGGCCTCGACGCGGAAGGAAGGACGTTTTTCGACGAAGATTCTCTTGTTGGCCATTGTATTATTCAGGGAATTGGGTGTTCATGATCTTTTCGGTCTGCTTCTTCCGGAAGGCATCGTATTTCGCGGCGATGGCCGGATCCGAAAGGGCGAAGATGGAGACGGCGACCAGCGCGGCATTCTTCGCGCCGTTGATGGCGACGGTGGAAACCGGCACGCCGGAAGGCATCTGGACGACGGAAAGCAGGGAATCCAGGCCGCCCATCATTTGGGTGCGGATCGGGACGCCGATGACCGGAACCGGGGTCAGTCCGGCCGTCACGCCGGCCAGGTGGGCGGCGCCGCCGGCACCTGCGATGATTGCACCGATGCCTCTTTCACGGGCCGTGGAAGCCCATTCGACAAGCAGGCCGGGGGCACGGTGGGCGCTGATGACCTTCTTCTCGTATTCGATGCCGAATTCTTCCAGCGTCGTGCAAGCAGCAGACATGACCTCCCAGTCACTAAGAGATCCCATGATGATTCCTACCTTCATATCTTTTTTAAAATGATTTAAATATTCCTATAAAAGCGAAAAAGTCTCACAACGGCTGCGATGCCGAAGGAGACTTCCGAATGGTCTATGTAGAAAAGTTGTCCCGTCATTGACAATATTTCTCGATATGGATTGCAAAGGTACAACCAAAATCGGGATGAATCAAGAGCGCGTAGAAACTTTTCCGAAGAAGTTATCAACAGGTTATGTTACAAGATCAGGTCCTCGGGGCGGAGTTTCGGGACATAGTGGACGCCGTCTTTCCTGTAATATTTCAGGCTCTCCCCTGCTCCGACCGGCATGAGGAAGATGTGTTCGGCTCCTTTCCCGACGGCCAGAATGGCCAGCGGACCGGATTCCAGTCCGAAATCTTCCGCGACGGCCTGCTTGTCGAAGGCGCAGATGATCAAGGCATTCAGTCCCATTTCAACGGCTTTCAGCCCCATGCTTTGCAGGGAGATGCCCAGATCGATGTCGACGATCCGGTCCTCCGGGACTGCGGAGCAGACGAGGATGAATGCCTGGGGCTCCGTGCCGGGAAGGGGCAGGTGCAGTTCGGGCAGCGCGCCGCCGAGCCGGATGCGTCCGAGGACTTTTTCCGCCCCGGTGTCCCGGGTCACCAGTTTGAAGCGCAGGGGTTGCCGGTTCATGCCCGAGGAAAGCAAGGAGTTGACTGAAACGATTTTGCGAAGATCCTCCTCTGTCACGACATGGCCGTTGTCGAAACCGCGGTGGCTGCGGTTCTTGTGCAAAAGCGTATCCAGGGACGGGTTCGTGCGTTTTACGACCACCTTCCGGGCAGCATTCAACTGCTCGAATTTGTTTTCAAGATAATTGTCTGCCATAACCATATATGATATGTGCACAAAAATAGTTATTTTTGCAGTCAAATTTTTCTTTAATGGGACTTTTGCTCACATTTCTCCTTCTGGCCATGGGAATTTCCTTCCTGTGTTCCCTGTTGGAGTCCGTTCTGATGTCAACCCCGATCTCCTATATCACCATGCGGGAGGAAGAGGGCGACAAAAGCGCGAAACTGTTCGCCAAACTCAAGGATGACATCGACCGGCCGATCGCGGCCATCCTTTCGCTCAATACCATTGCCAACACCATCGGCGCCGCCGGCGTGGGCCGCCAGGCGACCATCGTATTCGGCAGCGAATGGTTCGGACTGGTTTCCGCCATCATGACCGTCCTGATCCTCGTCTTCTCCGAAATCATCCCGAAGACCATCGGTACGTCCCACTGGAAGCATCTCCTCTGGCTGGCCGGCATCATGAACTTCCTGATCTACCTGATGTATCCGCTGGTCCTGCTGATCAATTACCTGAGCCGCGTCTTCGCTACGGACGACGCCGACACGACGATCAGCCGCGAAGAGGTTTCCGCCATGGCGAACATCGGCGAGGAGGAAGGCGTTTTCGACAAGAGCGAGAACAAAGTCATCCAGAACATCATCAAACTCGATGACATCAAGGCCTACGATGTCATGACCCCGCGTGTGGTCGCCAACATCGCTTCGGAGAACATGACCCTCCGCCAGTTCTACAAGAATCCCGACCTTTCCCACAATTCCCGCATCCCGGTCTATGCCGAGTCTCCTGAGTTCATCACCGGCTATGTCATGCGGTACGATGTGCTGAAGAACCTGGCCGACGACAAGTTCGACATGCGTCTGCGCGAGATCAAACGGGATATCAAGATGTTCAATGAGGAGACGTCGGTCGGCGACATCTGGGAGGAGTTGCTCAAGTCCAAGGACCAGATCGCCCTGATCATCGATGAATACGGTGCTTTCCAGGGGATCCTGACCCTCGAGGACATCATCGAGACCATCCTGGGCATGGAAATCATCGATGAGAACGACGTCGTTTCCGACATGCAGCAGTATGCCCGGGAACGCTGGGAACGCCGTCAGCGCCAGCGCAAGCTCATCGTCCTGCCCGAAGACGATGAGGAACCGACCGAAACGAAAGAATAGATCTAGGCCAGGATCGCGTCGGCGAGGGCTTCGAGAGCGGGCTGGTCAGCGGCTTTCATCCGGCTACGGACCGTCACCACCGGCTCCACGATTTCCACCTCTTTCATCCCTTCCAGGAGACCGCGCATGATCCTTCCCGCACAAGGGGCCCAGGAACCGTTTTCGATCAAGCCGACCTTGCGTTTCTGCCAGGCCTTGTCCTGCAGGTGGTGCAGGAAAATCTGCATCGGCGGGAACAGACCGCCGTCATAGGAGGCTGCGGCAAAGACCGCCTTTCCGTAACGGAATGCATCTTCGACGCCTTCCGCCTGGTCATCCCGCGTAAGGTCGCACAGCGCCACTTTCGGGCAGCCTTTCGCCTGCAGGATGTCCGCCAGTTTCCGGGCGACGGCAGCCGTACCGCCATGGATGGATGCGTAAGCGATGAACACGCCTTCCGTCTCCACGCCGTAGGAGCTCCAGGTATTGTACAGATCCAGATAATAGCCCAGGTTCTCGCGGAGGACAGGGCCGTGCAGCGGGCAGATGCAAGCGATATCCAGGGCGGCTGCTTTCTTCAGCAGGGCCTGGACCGGATTCCCGTATTTTCCGCAGATGTTGAAGTAGTAACGGCGCGCCTCGCAGGCCCAGTCGTCGTCCTCGTCCCCGTAGAAACCGGCATCGAGGGTTCCGAATTTGCCGAAGGCGTCAGCGGAGAAAAGCGTCTTGGATGCAGGATCATAGGATACCATGACTTCCGGCCAGTGGACCATCGGCGCCGCCATGAATTTCAGGCTGCGGGTACCCAGGTCCAGGACGTCTCCTTCTTTCACGGCCAGGGTCCTGCCGCTGAAATCGACACCGTCGAAGAACTGGCCCAGCATCTGGATCGCCTTGGCGGAAGCGACCAGCTGCACGCCCGGCCAGGTCTCGAGGACATACTGGATCAGTGCGGAATGGTCCGGTTCCATATGATGGACGACCAGGTAGTCCGGCTGACGGCCGTCCAGCGCCTGGGAAAGGTTGGCTTTCCAGTCGTCCGCTTTCCGGGCATCTACGGTATCCAGGATGGCGATTTTTCCGCCGTCCAGCAGATAAGAATTATAAGACATGCCGTCCGGAACGGCGTATTGGCTTTCAAACAAGTCCAGGTCATGGTCTTGGGTTCCGATATACAAGAGCCCGGGTTGAATTTCTCTAGTCATGTGGCTGTCGTGTTATTGTCTGATTTTGCAAAGATAGGGAAATAAAGTTGCCGTTTGTCGTTTTTTGGAGGGTTTCTTCGAAAACTCGCGAATTAATCGCTACATTTGTATTTGTACTTTAGCCAAGACTGATATGTCAGAAGAACGAAAACAATCGGAAAGAATACAGACTTCCATCCTCAACGGCGTTGAAAAGAAGGCGCTGACCTGGCTTGCCTGGCACCAGCCCAAATGGATGACTTCCGACATCCTCACTTTCATCGGCTTCATCGGAGCCGTCATCATTGCCATCGGCTATGCCCTGTCCAACCTGAACCTGGCCTGGATCTGGCTCGCTTCCTTCGGTTTCTTCGTCAACTGGTACGGGGATTCCCTGGACGGTACGTTCGCCCGTGTCCACAACCAGCAGCGCAAGACCTACGGCTTCTTCATCGACCACAATGTCGACTGCATCAATGAGGCTTTCATGTTCATCGGCCTGGGCCTGTCCCCGATGATGAACATGTATACCGCCCTCCTGGTGCTCGTCGCCTACCTGATCCTGTCGATCTACGTCTACATCAGCGCCCATCTCAAGAACGAATTCAAGCTGACGTACGCCAAGATGGGACCGACCGAACTCCGCCTGATCGTCATCATCGTCAACACGCTGTTTTTCTTCATCCGCCCGTTCCGCGAGTTTTCCGTCAGTTTCCAGACCTTCCGGAACGAAATCTCGCTCGGGCTCATGGACTTCGTCGGCATCATCATCCTGATCGCCCTGATCATCGTCTACCTGCACAGCCTCCGCAAGGACGCCCAGGAATATGCCAAGCAGGATCCGCTGATCAAGCATGAGTAGCACACTGCTCGACAAAGGCCTCCGGCTTGCCAAATTCTCCGCCTCCACCCTTGCCGGGACGGTGGTGGATATGGTCGTGCTGTGGATCTTCAAGCAGTTTGTTTTCAAGGGATGGTACTATGGAGAGTATATGATCTCTCCGGTCATCTCTTTCTTCTTTGCCCTGCTGACCAATTTCTCGCTGGCGTATTTCATCGTATGGAAAGACCGGGTCAGCAAGCGGTCCCTCCGCTCGTTCCTGCGGCATTTCGCCGGTTATGGGCTGACCTCGACGGGCGGATTCCTCGTCAAGATGGGGATCCTCCTGCTGATCGAAAAAATCTTCCACTGGGACGTGCTGATCTGCAACCTGCTCGCCCTCTGCGTTTCCGGCCTGCTCAATTTCGCCCTGAACGAATGGGTCGTTTTCGGCAAGCGCGGGCCCAAGAAAGTCGCCCCGATGGACGTGATCCTGGACGAATTCAACAAAGCAGAGTAACATGGCCCTCCTCGACCAGCGCCAGATGGAGAGCATCTCTCCGTTTTTTGCGACCGGCCTCGGAAAGGTAGCCGGACGGTGTCTCAAGCGCCTGCTGAACCTGAACCGGTTCTGCGACTACTACGAACGGAGTGCGGCCGGAGGTGTCCAGGGACCGGATTTCGCCCGAAATGTCCTGACGCAGACCGGCGCCAGTTACGAAGTCGCCGGACTCGATGTCCTCGAAGGTCTGGAGCCGCCGTTCATCACCATCAGCAACCATCCGTACGGAGGGCTGGACGGCATCATCCTCGTCGACCTGATCGGGCATCTATTCCCGGACTACAAAGTGCTGGTCAACAAGATTCTTTCCTATCTGGAGGCCATGGGCCCCAGTTTCATCACCGTGACCCCTACGGGAACGGAGCGGACGGCTCCGACCTGGGACAGCATCAGCGGCATCCGCACCGCCCTGCAGCATCTGCGCGAAGGGCATCCGCTGGGCATCTTTCCCTCCGGCGCCGTATCCGACCTGGACTGGAAGACCGGCTTGGTAACCGACCGTCCCTGGCAGGAGGCCATCATCCGGGTCATCCGGAAAGCCGGCGTTCCCGTCGTACCGGTCCGCTTCTTCGACGGCAACTCGAAATTCTATTACCGGCTCGGCCTGATTGACTGGAAAGTCCGGCTGATGCGGCTTCCGACCGAGGTCATCAACAAGGCAGGAGCCCAGAACCGGCTGGCCTTCGGGCCGATCATCCAACCCGAAGTCATCCGCTCGTTCCAGGATATCCCGACGCTGACCGACTTCCTGCGCAGTTCCGTATACGACATGACCCTCCCGACCCGCTTCATTTCTTCCAAGGACTTGGAACGATGAAACGGATCGCCATCATCGGGGCCGGAGCAGCCGGCTGTTTCTGCGCAGTCGAACTGGCCCGCAGGAGGCCCGACCTGCAGATCACGGTCTATGAGGCAGGCCGCCGTCCGCTGGCAAAAGTCGCCGTGACCGGAGGCGGGCGGTGCAACCTGACGAACTCGTTTGCGGAAATATCCGACCTCTCCCGCGCCTATCCCCGCGGCCACCGGCTGATGGGCCGCCTCTTCCATGTATTCAATCACGAAGACACCTGGCGCTGGTTCGAAGCCGAAGGAGTCCCGCTTATCCTGCAGGAAGACCAGTGCGTGTTTCCGAAATCCCAGGACGCCATGCAGATTGTCCATGTCCTGCTGGAACGGATGCGCGAGAGCGGCGTCCTGCTGAAGACCGGTTGCCGGCTCAACGTTCTGGAGGCCGTACCGGACGGTTGGTCCATGACCTTTGCCGACGGGTCCTCCGACAGGGCGGACGCTGTCGTCATTACGACCGGAGGCAGTCCGAAACGCAGCGGTATCGGTTTTCTGGAGCGGTTGGGACTGGCGATTGTCGAACCGGTTCCTTCCCTGTTTACCTTCAAGGTGCCGGATGCCCCCCGCGACCTGATGGGAACGGTCGTCTATCCGGCTGCCGTGACCCTGGCAGGTACGAAATTCCACGCGGAGGGTCCCCTGCTGATTACCGACTGGGGCATGAGCGGTCCCGCCATACTGAAACTCTCTTCTTATGCTGCCCGCCATCTCGCCGAGAACGGGTACCAGGCTTCCCTGCTGGTCAACTGGCTGGCCGCAACGGCCGGTGAAGCGCGGGCCTTGGTACAGGAACTGGGGGCCGGGAACCCGCAGAAATACCTCGCCTCCCGCTGGCCGGAATCCCTGACCAGCCGCCTTTGGACCTTCCTGCTGGAACGGGCCGGCCTGCGTCCGGACATCCGGTTCGCCGAACTGGGAAGCAAAGGTCTGAACCGACTCGCCGACGTACTGACCGCCGATGCATACAAAATCGCCGGGAAGGCTGCGTTCAAGGAAGAGTTCGTCACCTGCGGCGGCGTCAGTCTCTCGGATATTCATCCGAATACCCTGGAAGCCAAACGATTCCCCGGCCTGTATCTGGGTGGAGAAGTCCTCGATATCGATGCCGTGACCGGCGGCTTCAACCTCCAGGCTGCCTGGACCTGCGGTCATGTCATTGCAGTTTCCCTCTCAGATTCCGTCGCTTTTACTAACTTTGCATCCAAACCATAGGACCATGAAACCTGCTGAAATCGTTCTGCTGACAGGTGGGAGCAGCGGCATCGGTGCCGCGGCGGCCCGGATGCTGGCTGAGGCCGGCATGACGGTCTATGCCGCATCCCGGAGCGGACGGGCACCGCAACACGAACGGATCATCCCCCTCGTCATGGATGTCAATGACCAGACTGCCGTCGTCCTCGCCGTCAACCGGATCCTGCAGGAACAAGGCCGGCTGGACGCGGTCGTCTGCAACGCCGGCAACGGCATCGCCGGGGCTGCCGAAGATACATCCATCGAAGAGATCCGCTACCAGTTCGAAACCTGTTTCTACGGCGCCGTCCGCGTGATCGACGCCTGCCTGCCGGAATTCCGGCGTCAGGGTCAGGGACGGATCCTGACCGTCTCGTCCGTCGCAGCGTTTATCCCGATCCCCTACCAGGCTTTTTATTCCAGCGCAAAAGCGGCCCTGCTGATGTACACGAAAGCCTTGTCCCTGGAGGTCAAACCCTTCGGCATCCAATGCTGCAGCATCCTGCCGGGTGACACAAAAACCGGATTCACCGGAGCGCGGAAATATACCGCGAGAGCGAAAGAGGGGGCCTATGCCGAGACCATGGCCCGTTCCGTTGCCAAGATGGAGAAAGACGAGCAGAACGGCATGTCCCCGGATGTCATCGCCCGCGCCATCCTCCGGCAACTGAAAAGGCGCAGGATGCGTCTTCACGTCACTCCGCGCCTGGATTACAAAGCCATCGAGATCCTTTCCCGGCTTCTCCCCGAGCGCCTTGTCATGTGGATCGTCAGCCTACTGTACTGCTGACCATCCGCCGGGCGAAACGACGGCCCGGGCTCCCCTATCAAAGACGGAAATCAGACGCGGAAGCCGATGATGCGACGGACTTCGCGGAGGGTGGCGGCGGCACTTTCACGGGCCACTTCAGCGCCCTCGCGGGCGATTTTGTCCAGCAGGTCCGTATTGGCGCTGTACTCGTTGATCCGCTCGCGGATCGGTCCGACCAGCGCGCACAGGTCCGCAGCGATCTGCTTCTTCAGGTCGCCGTACCGCAGCGTGCAGTCATTCCACTTTTCATCGAAATACTGGTAGGTATCCGGTGCGGAAACGATCTTCAGGAAGGTGAACAGGTTCTCGATGATCTGCGGCCGCTCGCTGTTCGGGCTCTGCGGCCCCGCATCCGTCACTGCCTTCATGACCTTCTTGGTGATTGTCTTGTCATCGTCCCGCAGGTAGATGCAATTGCCTTCGCTCTTGCCCATCTTGCCGCTGCCGTCCAAACCCGGAATCTTGACCGCCTTGTCACTGAAATAATAATTCTGCGGCTCCGGGAAGAACTCCTCACCGTAAATATGATTGAAACGGCGGGCGCAGGTGCGCGCCATCTCCATGTTCTGCTCCTGATCCTTGCCGACCGGCACCTTGTGGGCCCGGTGCTGCAGGATGTCTGCCGCCATGAGGGTCGGATAGGTCAACAGGCCGGCATTGACGTTGTCCGGCTGCTGGCGAGCCTTCTCCTTGAAAGTGGTAACCCGCTCCAATTCACCCATGTACATGTTCATGTTGAGATATAGGTACAACTCCAGGGTCTCCTTGACATCGCTCTGGACATAGATCGGAGCCTTCTTCGGATCGATGCCGCAGGCCAGGTATTCCGCGAGGATGGTCCGGGCGCTGGAGATGATGTTCTCCGGCTTCGGATGGGTCGTCAGGGAGTGCCAGTCGGCGATGAAAAACATGCAATCATACTGATCCTGCATGGCCACGAAACTCTTGACCGCTCCGAAATAATTGCCGAGGTGCAGATTTCCCGTCGGCCGGATACCGCTCACAACTTTTTCCATATATTCGAATTTAGATTTGCAAAAATAGTCATTTTAAACGAGCAAGACAAGCACCACCTGGGCAATGATGACCCGCAGGAACATGCACAGCGGATAGACCTGCGCATAGCACAGGGCGGGATTGTCGTTCGGAATCGTATCAGAAGCATAGGTCAGGGCCATCGGATTGGCCATGCTGCCGCACAACATGCCGGTCACCGTACCGAAATCCAGGTGGAAACACTTCAGCGAGACCCATCCCATGACCAGGACCGGAATGACCGTGATGGCGAAACCGAGTCCGACCCAGAGCAGGCCCTCCGGCCGGAAGACCGTCTCGAAAAACCGCGCGCCCGCATCCAGCCCCAGACAGGCCAGATACATGGCCAGGCCCAGCCGGCGCAGCATCAGGTTGGCGCTTTCCGTCGTATAGGCGACCATATGGATCCGCGGTCCGAAAGCACCGACCAGAATACCGGCGATAATCGGACCGCCGGCCAAGCCCAGGCGGACCGGAGCGCTTACGCCGGGGACGGTAAAAGGAATGGCACCCAGTACCAGGCCGAAAATGATACCCAGGCAGATCGACACCAGGTTCGGTTCGCGCAGGTTCCGGACGGCATTGCCCAATTCCTTCTCCACCGCTGCGATATTCTCCTCGCTGCCGACCGTCACGACCTTGTCGCCCATCCGGAGAATCCGGTCCGGTGTGGCCAACAGCGCGATGTCCCCCCGGTAGATGCGGGTCACATTGACCCCGAAGCGGTTGCGCAACTTCAGCGACCCCAGGCTCTTGCCGTTGATTTCCGGCCGCGTCACGAGGATCCGGTGCGAACTGAGCTGGCTGTCCAGGGCATTCCAATCGATGCCTTCCGAGTTCCAGTCCGTCTTTTCCTGCTCGCCGAATACCAGCGTCAGGCCGGCGACCTCCTGTTCTGTCGTCACGACCAGAACCCGGTCGTTCTCCTGCAGGCAGATTGTCGAATCCGGAAGGATGAGACTCCCCTCCCGCCAGATGCGGGAAATGATGAAATGATCCGGAGTCAGGTGTGCGATTTCAGGCAGGGACTTTCCGATGACGGCAGGGTTCAGGATCCGGAACGTCGCGATATACGTCGCTTCTCCCCGTACAGGCCTGTTCTCCAGGTCTTTGGGCCGGACCACGGTCTTGCGCAGCAGGACCATCGCGAGGATTACGCCGACAACGCCCAGCGGATACGTGACCGCACAGCCGAGAGCCGGAGAAGTGCTGTCCAACCCGAGCTGGTCCAGGGTCTGCTGGGCCGCACCCAGGGCCGGCGTATTGGTCGTCGCCCCGCAGAGGACGCCGATCATGTCCGGCAGGCTGACCGGCGTGAACCAGGTAAAGGCGACGGCCATGAACGTTCCGATCAGGATGACCCCCATCCCAAGGACATTCAGTTCCATGCCGCCTTTCCGGAAGGCGTTGAAGAAACCGGGACCGACCTGGAGGCCCAGAGCGTACACGAAGATGATCAGGCCGAAATTCTGCGCGAAAGTCAGCATCTTCGGGTCGACGGACAGGCCGAAATGACCGGCCAGGATACCGCAGAAGAAAACGAAGGTGACACCCAGCGAAATGCCGGCGACCTTGATCCGTCCCAGCACCAGACCGGCGACGATGATCAGGAAAATGACCACGACCGCCTGCATGGCGGAATAACCGGTAAAAAGTGTCTCCAAGAAACTCATTTCCATCTAAGCAGCGGGGTTTTTGACCCGAAATTGCGGCAAAGATACAAATTAGTCGTAACTTTGTCCTGAAATCAACGCTGAAAATCAACATGAAACGTTTTGTCCGTCATCTCGTCGCCCTGGCCGCCGTCTTTGTCCTGAGCCTGCCGGCCGGCGCCGTGTTCAAGGAAAAGGATCTGCCCCAGACCCTGGCCGTCCTGCACTATGAACTCCGCAACGCCTATCTGCAGCTGCAGAAGAATGCGGAAGGCTCGACGAAGAACGAAGTCCAGCAGCACAAGATGCTCGTAAAACTCATCGAAGACTGCAACGAACTGTCCCTGATGCTCTATTCCCAGCAGCAGGACTACACCTTCGACCTGACATACGCCCTGGAAGAAGTGACGGACCAGTACCTGGAATTCAACAGCAACCGGATGCCCTATGAGGACATTGTCGGCGAACTGGAGATCGAGATCGACCGCTACGAGAAACTGGTGCAGACCCTCAAGAACCTCCCGCCTGCCCTGAAGAAACATACCACCGAACTGATCCAGCGGATGGAACGGGACACGACCCTCGCTTTCCAGGACAGCCTGCTCGGCAATCCGGCGTTCGTGGATACGGAGGACAATCCCTACCTGCTGGACGAAGCCGCCCAGATCGAACGGGACAGCTGCCTGTTCTATGCCCAGAAGATCCTGGACCTGTACTGGGAGTCCATGTTCCGGGTCGACGAAGACAACTCCTATTATACGGAGACGGACAAGCACCTCAAGGAAGCCTACAACTATGCGCAGGAGCGGTACCGCCATGTCCAGAAGAAAATCTTCATCGATGGGCAGGACCACTTCCCGGAGATCATCCGGAATTTCCGGACGCACCTGACCAAAGCCGCGCAGGATTGCGTCGACAAATACAGCACGACCGCCTTCAAACAGGACATTGTCAGCGAATGGCGCGGTCCCATGGTCGTCTGGTTCACCCTGCTGGTGCTGTTCTACATCCTGGTAGCCACCGTCATCGCCAACCTGGTCGTCCGGCTGACCATGAGCCGGGTCAAGTATTTCCAGACGCCGTATTTCCAGGACCACAAGTTCCTGTTCATCCTGCTGATCGGCGTCGTGATCTTCGGCCTGACGATCACGGTCGTCAACATGGCCTCTAAGATGAATTTCCTCAACATGGCCATGCCGCTCCTCGCCGAATTCGCCTGGCTGCTGGTCGCCATCTTCACATCCCTGCTGATCCGCCTGCGCGGCAGCGAAGCGCGCACGACCTTGGGCGGCTACCTGCCGATCATCGTCATGGGCCTGGTCATCATCACCTTCCGCATCATCTTTATCCCCAACAGCCTGATCAACATCCTGTTCCCGCCGCTGCTGCTGTGCTTCGCCGTCTGGCAGTTCATCGGCAACAACCGGCGCAGGGGCCGCATCCAGCAAAGCGACATGGCTTTCCAGTGGGCTACGTTCGGGGTGCTCTGCGTAGCAACCCTCACGGCCTGGCTGGGGTATGTCATGATGGCCCTGCTGATCGCCATCTGGTGGATCTTCCAATTGACGGTCATCCAGACGATCCTGGCCGTCTATTACCTGATGACCCGCTACTACAACAGCCGGATCTCCAAGCGGCTCAAAACCTACCGGGAGAAGAATCCGGACCTGCCGGTCCGGGCGAAAGGCTCCTTCATCGAAGTTTCCTGGGCCTACGACATGCTCCGGATGGCCATCGTCCCGATCGCAGCCGTCTGGTCCCTCCCCCTGTGCATCTTCATGGCGGGCCGGGTCTTCGACCTCGGACAGATTATCCGGGAATATTTCAATGCGCCGTTCCTGAATATTGAAAACGTCATCCACCTGTCCCTGCTCAAGATCGTGGTCGTCGTCAGCCTCTACTTCTTCATGCACTACCTCGACTACGCCGTCAAGGCCTTCTACCGGGTCTGGCGGAGTCGGGCGGCCATCAAGAAACTCGGCGGCGTCGCCTTCAAGGAATCCAGCATCAACTTCACGCTTTCCGACAACATCATCAGCCTGATCTGCTGGGGACTGTTCGTCATCATCTCATTCATCCTGCTGAAGATCCCGACATCGGCCATCACCATCATCTCGACCGGTCTGGCCACCGGTATCGGTTTCGCCATGAAGGACGTGCTCAACAACTTCTTCTACGGCATCCAGCTGATGTCCGGACGCCTGCGGGTCGGCGACGTCATCGAGTGCGACGGCATCCGCGGTACGGTCGACAGCATGAGTTACCAGAGCACGCAGATCGTCGCCAACGACGGAGCGGTCATCGCCTTCCCGAACAGCACCTTGTTCAGCAAGAATTTCAAGAACCTGACCCGGAACCATTCCTACGAACTGCTGCGGATCCCGGTAGGCGTTGCCTACGGCACCGATGTCGAAAAGGTCAGGACCCTGATTATCGATGCGCTCAAGGTCCTGCAGACGAAAGACAAATACGGCCGCGACGTCGTCGAGCCGAAGAGCGGCGTGACCGTCAAGTTCGACAGCTTCGGGGACAACAGCGTCAATCTCATCGTCTCCCAGTTCACGACAGTCGACACGCATTATTCCTACGCTGCACAGGCCAAGGAGATCATCTACAACACCCTGACCGAGAACGGCATTGAAATTCCGTTCCCGCAGCAGGACATCTACATCAAGACGCTTCCGGAGAAATAGCAGGATCAAGTCGCTCCCGGAAAAAGAAAACCGGCAGGAATCGGACTTCCTGCCGGTCATCCTATCAGGTTGCCCCGAAGGCTACTGAACCAGTTTCAGAATGTCTTTCGGACAGTAGAACGTCCCGGTTTCGCGGATATAAGGAACCACGGAAGCGAGTTCCTTGCGGTCGCCGTCCACATAGACGAACGACCTGTTGGACGGAATCCGGAGCGACTTCGTCCCGACCGTTACCTGCAGTTCCGGTCCGTCCTCCCCTTCCGCGGTCCGGAACGTACCTTCCGCGAAAAGATCGGTATGCTTGACGAAGAGTTCGTCGCTCAACTGCTCCAGCGGCTCCGGCAGTCCCATGACATCCCGCATGTAGCGGTTCAGGTCGATGTTCTTGATCAATGCCGTCGGATGCTGGCCGTTGGGATTGTAGATGGCATAGAAGACATCCTCGCCCGTATGGTTCCCGCTGACGAAACCGATGTGGGTATGGTCGGTCAGGATCTTGTTGATCTGGGCGCTGAGGCTGGGCTCGAGACTGACGTTCATGTAGTTGGAGGCCGTCTTGTTCTTGTGGGCGCGGATGGCGTCCAGTTCGCGGTCGCTGAGTTCGATGCCGGTCCATTCCTTGAAGAGCGGCGCGACCTGCTCCATGTCGCGGCGACGGATCATAGAATCCAGCTTGACGCCGGAGGCGCGGTAATTCTTGAAATTGATGAACATGGAATCCAGGCCTTTCTTGGTATAGTCCCGGTAGTTGGCGTCACCCATCTGGATACCGGAGGTGCCGTGGTCCGGGACCACGACGACAGTCGTATTGCCGTCTTTCTTCGCGAAATCGATCGCCGCCTGAACCGCATTGTTGAATTCGATGAATTCCGTCACGGTACCGATCGGGTCCTTGGCGTGGGCCGCCATGTCCACCTTGCTGCCCTCGACCATCAGGAAGAAGCCGTTCTTGTTCTTGGACAGCAGTTCGATGGCTTTGGTCGTCATCTCCGTCAGGGTCGGCTCATCGTCCGTACGGTCGATCTCATACATCATGTGGCTCGGATTGAAGATCGCCCACACCTTGCCCTCCTTGTGGGCACGGAAAGCATCGATATCGTGGTTGTAATAAGCGATTCCCTTGTCTGCCAGGATCTTCTGCACGTCGCTGTCCACATAGCGCGTTCCGCCGGCGAAACAGACGTCCAGCCCCTGGGAAGCCATCTGGCGGGTGATGTCATAGGCAGCGCTCCGCTCGACGGTATGGGAAGACGTTGCCGCCGGGGTCGCATGGTGCATGTAGCAGGTCGCCACGACGCCGACACTCTTGTGCTGAAGGATTTTGCCGGCCTCCAGCAGCGTCGCTTGCGGCTGCCACTGGCGGGACGGATCGATGGGAACGAGGTCCTGCTCCGGATGCGCCATCGGATAGACCGAAATGTTGCGGCCCTGCTGCAGGACGCCGGTCATGTACTGGGACATGGATCCGGACGATTCCGCAATCGGGCTGTCCGAACAGAAGGTGCGGAGCAGGCCGCAGATGTACGGATCGATGGCCAGCGAGGACAGATCGTCCTGCGGATCCAGGTACTGCTTGTACCAGCGGGTCAGGGACAGCAGACCGCCGGAGGTACCGTCCGTGATCATGACAATCAGGTTCTTCGTAGGTTTGACTTCGTTCTTTTTCCCGGAACGGCAGGAAACGGCGACGGCTGCACAGAGGGCAGCCGCTACCAGGATGTAAGATATTCTTTTGATCATGACACCGATGTTTGATAACGGAGGAACTTGCCTCCCGGCGCCAAAGATAGGGATAATTTCGCGAATACAGAAGGCGGAAAGGGTCATTGCTCCACGAAATCCTTGGCCCGGGTCAGGGTATCAATGGAATTGGAGACGCCCCTGTCCAGGGTATAGTAGACCTTGATGAAGGCGGCATCTTTCAGGAAATCGACATGACCGACCTCCAGGTTGTCCACCCGGACCCCGACGCGTTTTTCCAGATCCGCGATCAGTTCGGCCCGGCGTTCCAGCAGGATCCGCTTCATCCGGCTGTCTGCGCGGCCGTCCTGCTTGAGTTCGATGATGACGGCCGGACCGAGGCCGGCATCCAGTCCGCTGACCACATTGTGGAAATGCAGGTGCAGGTCGATGGTCAGCCGTTCGGTCTTCTCGGCGTTGACCAGGGTGATCCGGTCGAAAGCCGTCGTCATCCGCGGTGCGATCCGGTCGGCGGTAAAGTCGGACTTCTCAGCCACGAAGGCACAGGCCTGGGGAACGCTCCGGAAATCAGAGAAAGCATCGGCCAGAATGCGGCCGAGCGTCACTTCGTCGGTCACATACTTGCTGTCAATGCGGTTCATCAGCCTGATGGAATCCATCTCCGCCAGGGTGATGGGTTCCAGGCTGGCCAGCATCCGGTTATAAGGGGCGTCAGGCATCTTCGGTCAGGTATTCGTAGACTTTGACCGTCTGCAGTTTGCCGTTGGCGTCGTACAGGTACTGGGTCTTTTTCTTGCCGAACTCGTTGTATTCGAATTTCTTGACTTCGTACAACTTGTTCCGTTCATTGTAGACCAGTTCACGGGTAGCCTTGCCGGAAGCGTCGTATTCATACCGCTTCCGCCATTTCTGGCCGTCAGAATTGTACTCGATTTCCTCGATCTTCAGACCGTCGGCGTTGTACGTCGTGACATGGTCGAGGACTTTCCGGTTGGTCTTCGCACTGGTGTTCCATTCCTTGATCACCAGGTTTTTCTTATTGATTTTCTGCGTCGTCTGGGCAGAGGCCAGGACGGGGATCAGCAACATGGCCAGTCCCGCCGCCAAGGTTTTTATCAGTTTCATACCCGTGTCTCTTAATAATTCCGGTACAAGAATCGGAAAGAAACACGGGAATCTGAAAAAACTTCAACGAAACGCCGGTTTTTACCGGTGAACGGAATCGGCGGGTGCGGCGAGAAGGGAATCCAGTTCGGCGCGGTAGCGGCGGAACACGGAATCCAGCATCGGGCGGAGTTCCTCCCGCAGCGGCTCGGCATCCGGAGAATCCATGGTCAGCGGATTGATGGGCGTCCCGTTTTCCCACACGCGGAAATCCAGGTGCGGGCCGGTCGCCGTTCCGGTCATGCCGACGTATCCGATGACATCTCCCTGGCTGACATGGTCCCCGACCTTCAGTCCGGCCGCGTATTTCGAAAGATGGAGATAGGCTGTCGTATAGACGGAATTGTGACGGATCTTGACAGTGTTGCCGCCACCGCCGCCCCAGCCCTTGCTGATGACGGTGCCGTCACCGATGCTCATGACCGGCGTTCCGGTCGGAGCCGCATAATCCACGCCGGTATGGGCCCGCGTATAGCCGTAGACCGGATGCTTGCGGTGGTAGGAAAAACCGGAAGAGATGCGCGTATATTTCAGCGGAGCTTTCAGGAAGGCCTTTTTCAGGCTTTCCCCGTCCGGACCCCAATATTGGTCGACTCCTTCTTCCTGCTGGAGACGCACGGCCGGCACTTCCTTGTCTTCCCGGTTGAACACGGCATAGTCGACCGCCCGGACGGAAATGATCTCGTCGTCGCACCATTCTTCGTCATACAAGACCCGGAAACGGTCTCCCGGCTGCAGGGTGAAGAAGTCGACTGTCCAGGCAAAGATTTCCGAGAGCTGGACGATCAGCAGCGGCGACACGCCGGCCGCGACCATGTCGTTCCACAGGGAGGTCCGGATCGTGATGTCGGTACTGCGGCGGACCGCTTCGACCGGCTTGGCGACAGTCCAGGCCTCGTACGGCGGCTGGCACCGGAAGACGACCAGATGCACCTTGTCCTGCGAATACACCAGGTAGCGGAGCGGACCGACTTCGGAGGTATCCGCTTCGAAATAGGCTTGCCAGCCGTTTCCGGCCCGGAGTTTGCGGACGTCGAAGACGGAATCGGCCGCCTGTGAGAGTTCATAGGCTTCCTGCGGTCCGAGTCCGAGCCGCTGCAGCAGGCTGGTCAGGATCTCTCCGGAGCGGAGCGTTCCGTCGACCAGGTCAAAGGAATCGGTACAGAATCCCAGCGGATAAATGGTATCCCGGACAGGCTCGGCTTCTTCGGCAGAAGGACGCCGGTGGCAGGAAGGGAAAAAGACAAGCAGGCAAAGGCCCGACATCAATATGGTGAGGAACAGATGTTTCGAATGCATGGCGGTTTCAGTACGTAGTGCAAAAATACGAAAAAACTCCCACACGAATGTGAGGAAAGGTATATTTGGGTTATCTTTGCTGCAAGAATCCCGCCACGGCGGATGAATCGGAAAAAGAATGAAACGGATTTATTCCATAATTACCCTGTACCTGCTGTTTCTGACGGCCGGCCGATTGGCCGCCCAGGTCAGCGTGACCGTCAGCGGGCGCATCACGGATGCCGGAACCGGCGAGACATTGATCGGGGCCGGTGCCGTCTGTGGAAAAACCGGTGCGGTCACCAACAACTTCGGTTTCTACACCTTGACCTTGCCGACCGGCGAGGCGGTGCTCACCTATACCTATGTCGGATATGAGACCGAGACGGTCCGCCTGCAACTGCAGCGGGATACGACGCTCGACATCTCTCTCCGGCCCGGCGCTACCCTGTCGGAGGCCGTCGTGACAGCCCAGAAGGAAGCAGGCATCCAGTCGACCAAGATGAGCGCGATCGAAGTCCCGGTCCATGCCATCAAGCAGGTCCCCGTCCTGTTCGGCGAAGCGGACGTGCTCAAGACCTTGCAGCTCCTGCCCGGCGTCCAGGGCGGTGCAGAAGGTTTTTCCGGACTCTATGTCCGCGGCGGCGGACCGGACGAGAACCTCCTGCTGCTGGACGGCATCCCGGTCTACAACGCCGAACACCTGCTCGGACTCTTTTCCATTTTCCAGCCGGAAGCGGTCAAGAAAGTGACCTTGTACAAAGGCTCCTTCCCGGCCCGGTACGGCGGAAGGGTATCCAGCATCATCGATGTCCGCACCAACGACGGCAACCTGTATGAGACCCACGGCACTTTCGGGATCAGCGCAATCAGCGACAAACTGCACATCGAAGGGCCGCTGTGGAAAGGGCGGACCTCCTATTCCCTGAGCGGGCGGGGCATGCACACGGTCTTCGTCGTTCCCCTGCTGAGGCCGATGCTGGAAAAGATGACCGGTGAAAAGCTGCCCGCCAATTATTATTTCTATGACGTCAATGCCAAGGTAACCCACCGTTTCGGGAATGGGGACAGGCTGTATTTCAATCTCTACAAGGGCCGGGATACGTTCTATTACAAGGACAAGGATGATTCCCGGTCGAATGCGAGCCTTTCCCAGGTCAATGACAAGATCGACCTGGGCTGGGGCAATACCGTGGCGGCCCTGCGGTGGAATCACGCGTTTACCGGAAAACTGTTCGCCAACACGACCCTCGCATACAACGCCTACCGGATGAGCGTCGGGACGGACATCCGGGAAGAATCCCGTTTCAACGATCAGACTTCTTCCTTCATCGCCCGGTTCGACTACCGCTCCGGCATCCGCGACTGGAACGCAAAGATCGATTTCGACTATTCTCCCAATCCGAACCACCTGGTCCGGTTCGGCGGAGAATACCTGCGCCACACCTTCATCCCGCAGAACCTCTCGGCCATGAGCCGGGAGACGGAAAACGGCGAAGTCGTCGTCGATACGACCTTCCATTTCCAGTCGGCGGACGAAGCCCGGATCCTCGGCCATGAAGCCGCCCTGTACCTGGAAGATGATTTTACGCTCGGGCGACACCTGACCCTCAATCCGGGCGTCCATCTCTCCCTGTTCCACACCCAGGGTAAGACCTACGGATCCATCCAGCCGCGCCTCGCGGCGAAATGGGCCTTCCCGGCTGACTGGTCGGTCAAGGCATCCTGGTCCCGGATGGCGCAGTATGTCCACCTGCTGTCTTCCTCGATGATTTCCCTGCCGGTCGACCTGTGGGTTCCGATCACCAAGAATATCCGGCCGGAAATTTCCGACCAGTATTCCCTTGGGGTCTACTACAGCGGGCTGCGAGGCTGGGAATTCTCCCTGGAAGGCTATTGGAAAGACATCCGCAATGTCCTGGAATACAAGGACGGCGTCAGTTTCATGTTCAACACGCATGGCTGGGAAGAAAAAGTGGAGATGGGCAACGGAAGGGCCATGGGCATCGAATTCTATGCTGAGAAGACGATGGGCAGGACCACCGGCTGGCTGGGCTATACCCTGGCCAAGAGCGACCGCATCTTCCCGGACGGCAGCATCAACGGAGGCAGGCGTTTCCCCTACCGGTATGACCGCCGGCACAAGCTGAACCTGGTCCTCAACCACAAACTGAACGAGAAATGGGACTTCAACGCCAGCTGGAACCTGGCTTCCGGCGGCACGACGACGATTCCGGAAAGGGAAACGGCCGTCCTGATGCCGAACGGGACCCTCCACCAGGTCGAATATGTCTCTTCGCGCAACAATTTCCGCTTGCCGGCCACCCACCACCTGGACATCGGCCTGAACCGGCACAAGAAAAAGAAACACGGAGAGAGCATCTGGAACTTCAGCATCTACAATGTCTACATGCAGAAGAATCCGAATTTCGTCATCCGTTCCTCGGACTGGGAATATGAAGATACATCCGGTTCCTACCAGAGCACGGTAAAAATGAAAAAGATCACCGTCCTCCCCTTCCTTCCCTCCATCGGTTATACCTACAACTTCTGAAACGCATGAAAAAAATCGCCATATTATTCCTGAGCCTGGGGCTGCTGACCGCATGCGTCAATGATTTCGAATACAAGCCGGAGCATACGGAAGACCTGCTCATCCTGAACGCCACCTTCCGCCAGGATGATTCGGTCCATCTGGTCTGGATGGGCATCAGCGCCCTGTCCGGCATCCGGGAAATCCAAAACGGACAGGTCCGCTGCATCATCAACGGCCAGACAGCCGCGACGGGCGTTCCGCTCGCCCCCGAAGAATATGAGGAATGGGCCTTCATCCGTTCCCGGCAGAAGGGATTCCGGATCCGGGCGGACCTGAAGCCCGGAGACAAAGTCGTCCTGGAGGCCAGCGCGGACGACGGTGGCTTCCATGCACGCACGGAAGCCACCGTCCCGCAGGCGGCTGTCATCCGGCAGGTCGACACGTCCGGCATCAGCCGGCAGAACGAAGATTATACCTGGGAGCTGGTGCAGTTCCGAATCCGGCTGGAAGATATCCGGGGCGAAGAAAACGGATACATGATTTCTGCGGTGCGGGACGGAGACCTGGAAGTGAAGAACGCCGGAGAGACGGTCCGTTCGCACAAGACGGATAACCTGACCCTGGAGTATTCCGATGATCCGGTCCTGACGGACGGAGCCGGATACAGTTTCCTGGATTTCGACACGGAAACCTATCGGGAGGAACAGTCCATTCCTTTCCAGGACAAATTGTTCCGCGATGAAGCCGTTTCGCTCCGCGTCGGCATCCGGCGGGGTATGCTGGACTGGCCGCCCGATACCTACGAATACACGGAAGGAAGTGCGCATTTCACGCGGCGGGTCCGGCTGCGGATCGACGCTTCCCCGCTGGAAGATTACCAATACCTCCGTGCCGCCAGAACCCTGGTCAACGAGGATTACATCCCGGGCATCATGGAACCGGTCGCCTTGCCGACCAACATCGAAGGAGGGACCGGCTGGTTTTCCATCCAGACGCCGGTTTTCCATGAGATCCGCCTCCCGGACATGGACTTCGATTTCGACAACCGTTACTATTACTAAAAGACGATTATGAACATCCTCCCCATCGCCATTTTCCATTCCCCCTTCGCCACGAAATTCGGCATTCCGCGGCAGAGCGGACTGGCGGCCGGACTGCGGGGCACCATTGTCCTGGAACCTGCATTCCGTGATCCTTCCGCCCTGCGGGGCCTCGACGGTTTCGACTATCTGTGGCTGATCTGGGAATTCTCCGGCAACCGCCCCCGGCATGTGGAAAACGCTGATGGAACTGGTACGGAAGAACAGGCGACCCGCGACAAAACGGTGGTCTGGCAACCGACCGTCCGTCCGCCCCGGCTCGGCGGCAACACCCGGCTCGGCGTCTTTGCGACCCGCTCCCCGTTCCGCCCGAACCCGCTCGGCCTGTCCTGCGTCAAACTGGAGCGGATCGAGTGGGACAGCCCCGAAGGCCCCGTCATCCATGTCCTGGGAGCCGACCTGATGGACGGAACGCCCATTTATGACATCAAGCCCTATGTCCGGTACGCGGACAGCCGTCCCGATGCCCGGAGCGGCTTCACGGACCAGGTCGACTGGGAACCGCTGACCGTAGAATTCTCCCCGGAAACGGACAGCGCCTGCGACCTCCGGAAAGAAGACCTTGAAATCCTGCGCGACATCCTCGCACAGGACCCCCGCCCCGCCTTCCACGATGATCCGGAAAAGATCTACGGCATGGCCTTCGCCGGCCACGACATCCGCTTCCGCGTCTCCGGCCATTGCCTGACGGTCATCGAGATCCGTCCACTCTGACCGATGCGCCGCCTGCTAGTATCTGCATTGAAAAAAACGATTATACCATGAAAAGAATCCTGACTTCCCTGCTGGCCTCTGCGGCCGTCCTGGCCGGATGCGGCCCAAAATTCCAGACCCTCTCCCCTGCCGATTTCGAAACGGCTGTCGCTGACACGCTCGTCCAGCTGGTCGACGTCCGCACACCGGAGGAATTCGCCGGAACGCATATTCCGCGTGCCGTAAACATGGATGTACAGGCGGAAGACTTCCTCCCGAACGCGACCGGAAGCCTGGATCCCGACCGTCCCGTCGCCGTCTATTGCCGCGGCGGCAGACGGAGTGCCGACGCAGCGCGGAAACTGGTGAAAGCCGGATTCGGAAACGTCCTCAACCTGGACGGCGGCATCACGGCCTGGACGGAAGCCGGTAAAACGGTCTCCGACCTGTGGGATTATATCGTCTTCGACGGGGACATGGCACCGGATTTCAGCATGGAACTGGTGGATGCCATGAAAGACTATGATCCGGCGTTTGCCGGCGGCCAAGGGCCCTTCGTGCAGTTGTCCGACCTGCGCGGGAAAGTCGTTCTGCTGCAGTTCACCGCATCCTGGTGCAGCGTATGCCGCAAGGAAATGCCACATCTGGAGTCCCGCATCTGGCTTCGTCACAACGGCGACAAGGACTTCGAATTCATTGCCGTCGACCGGGATGAACCCATTGAGAAAATGCTGAAATTCAAGGAAGTGACCGGAATCACCTATCCCATGGCTTTCGATCCGCAAGGCCAGATTTTCGACAAGTTCGCCCTGCATGATTCCGGCATTACCCGCAATGTCCTGATCGACCGGGACGGCAAGATTGTCTACCGGACCCGCCTGTACGACGAAGAGGCTTTCGAGACCCTGGTTTCCAAGGTTGACAGCCTCCTCGCACGATAGTCTATTTCAGCGGATCGATTCCGCGCCGCCAGAATCGGGCGGTCATGTCACGGAACTTCCGGCCGGCCTTGACGAGGTCGGCCGTTTCTGTCTCGTCCGGCCCGAGGGCCCGGTACAGGCGCTGGTTGGTATTCCGGTCATTCAAAGGTCCCCGTTCCGGAAGATACGGGCCGACCTTGACATAGTCGAACGCGGCCCAGACGGCCTCTTCCACCTCGGCACGGCCGCTGTACAGGGCCGCCGGCATTCCGAGGGCGCGCACATGCGCCGCCAAGGCCAGCAGGGTCTCCGGATCCTGCCCTTCCCCCAGGAACAGGAAACAGTTGACGCCGAAATTGTCCCGGACCAGCGCATCGATGACAGCAGGGGTCAGCGGCGCTCCGACGTCCTGCCGCAGG
This sequence comes from uncultured Bacteroidia bacterium, assembly GCA_902803715.1. Lineage (GTDB taxonomy): Bacteria > Bacteroidota > Bacteroidia > Bacteroidales > UBA932 > Cryptobacteroides. The sequence continues at coordinate 14,178 of CADCRA010000141.1, read as the reverse complement.
AAAGGAGAATGGCATCCCGTACAGTTTCCCCGGCAGTTGGAGATCTCGACGGCCAGCGTGACCCGGTCCGGAATCTCCTCCAGGACGACCGAAGTCATCTCCGGCACATACTTGATCATGCTTCTTTCGCGTAATAGCGGTGGTGCGCCTCTTCCTGCCGCATTTCACTGAAAGAAGACACCCGCTTGAGATAACCGATGACGCGCGTCAGGTAATCCAGGTCCGTGCTGCCGCATTGGGGGCAGACGTCCAGGGTATCCTTGCTGATATAGCCGCAATGGTTGCAGACCGTGTTCCGGCAGTTGAACGTGAAATAATTCGTGCCGTAATGGGCGGCGGTGTTCAGCAGCTGGCGGTACTGGTCCTTGCTCAGGTGTTCGGCGATGTTCATGTGCAGTGCGGAACCGCCGTCCAGGTACTTGACATATTCTTCGCCGTGCAGCTTGAACTTGTCGATCATGGACAGGGATTCGTCTTCCGGATTGTAGAAATAGGAACTGTACATGTTGTGCTTGCCGGAGACGAAGTAGCCGTCCTTCCGGTCCCACTTGTAATTCTTGCCGGAAAGATTCTCCCCGGGAACGAATTCGGTGTTGAACATGCATTCCTTCGTACGGTCTTTCCGGTTGGCAATATTGATCGTCTCCAGCAGCGTATTGACGAACTCCTTGTAGGAGTCGTTCGGACTGATCGTCAGGCCCAGGAATTCGGCGGCGTCCGTCAGGCCGTTGACACCGACCGTCAGGTACTGCTTCTTCATGTCGATGAATCCGGCACGGTAGACATCCAGCATGTCGGCCTTGAGGAAATCCTTGATAATCTCGTTGAACGCCGTCTGGTATTTGTGGACGCGTACGGTCTGCTCGGTCAGGGCTTCCCGGATGTAGCGGTACAGGACCTCCTTGTCATACGACTTCGGATCCAGGGCGGTTCCGGCCGGCATGGCAAGGCCTTTTTCCTGCTTGAAATACTTGCGGGCGGCATCCTGGATCAGGCGGTTGAGGTTGATGGTCATGACAGACTTGGAACCGGTCGCCACGGAAGCGGTACCCATCGAGTACTGGTGCGTGGTATGGTTGTGCTCCGCATCTTCAAGATCTTTCAGGGAATTGCGCAGGCGGCAGCAGCTGGACAGGCTGTCCGGGCTGTTGGACAGGTAGCAGAAGAAACTGTGCCCCTCCGCCCACATCTGCGCCGTGAAATCCGCATACTCCTTGTCGGCGAAGTCGTCCCCGCCGTCGGTCAGCAGGGCCATCGTCTCGACCGGGAATGTCAGGATGTAATGGTTCCGTTCCTCATTGAACCAGCGCATGAAATGCTTCTGGAGCCAGGACAGGGTCTCCCATTTCGGAGCCGTTCCGTCCGGGAACCGGAAACCGCCGAACACGCCTTCGAAATACGGCTTGTCGAAATAGCCGATGTTCCAGAAAACGGTCTGGTAGCCGCGGTTGCCGGCCGGCATGTTCATCGAATGGACTACCTGCTGGAAGCAATTGTCGATGACCTTGACCAACGTCCGCTGCTTGGTATTGTTCTCGACGACCTCGTCGAGCCGGTCCAGATAATTGTCGCCGTAATCCTTCCGGATGAAATAATCCAGGTACATCAGGAATTCGGGCGTCGCGACGGCACCCATGAATTGCGAGGAGATCGAATAGACCAGGTTGATGAATTCGCCGCAGAACGACTTGAGGTCGGTCGGAGCGATCGAAACGCCGCCGAGTTCACGCAGACCGGATTCCAGGAACGGGTACATGGTGATGGCCACGCAGTAAGGATATCCCGGCGTACCGCTCTCGTCATGTTTGTAGAGGACATGGGACTCCAGGTCGGCGATGTACTGCTTGGCCAGGCTGCGGCCGTACAGCGCCTTGATCTTGTCCTGCATGATATAGCGGTTCTGCTTGATGTTGTTTTCCTTGTAGAGTTCATGGCCCAGGGTCACGATGTTCTTGTTGGTGACGTTCGCATTGGAGTCGAACTTGGAACCCGTCGCGGCGTTGGATGCCTTGATATAATCCTTGATGAAGTCGTTCTTCTTGCGCAGGTCCATGCCGCGGTCGAAGGTCTCGATGTATTCAAGGGCCGCTTTCTTGTTGATGGACATCAGGGATTCCACGACCTGGCGGCGGATCTCCTGGCTGGACATCTTGTCATATATATACAGATTGTCGACGACAGAGACCACGACATCTTCGGGAACCGGCTGACCGGTCTGGACATAAGCCAGTCGGATACCACTGCACAGTTTTTCTTTATCGAACTCTTCAAAAGAGCCGTTCGTTTTACGGACTTCCATATCTAACTTTTTAATACTCAAATATTTATACTAAGCATCCCCACGCTTGCCGTTGCAGCAAGGGGTGAAGAATCACGGACTGCCCAAAGACAATCCGCCACTTTTCCATACAAAATTAAGCACGAAACTGCGGGAAAGCAATACCCCGCAGGAAAGTTTTCCACAGGGTTGTCAACATCGCAAGGAGAAAGGCCTGCAGCACTGTTTCCGGGCATCTTTTGCGAAATTGGAAAGAAAATGATAAATTTGGACAACAAAAACGAACGGATGACCCCCCTATCCATCATTCTGACCATCCTCGCCTACTTCACGGCCATGCTGGTTGTCTCGCGCCTCGCGGCACGGGGCGGCGACAACAGCGCGTTCTTCCGCGGGAAGCGGAAAACCAGCTGGTGGGTCGTCGCCTTCGCCATGATCGGATCCTGCATGTCCGGAGTCACGTTCGTATCCGTACCGGGCATGGTCGGAACCAGCGGCATGGGCTACCTGCAGATGTGCATCGGTTTCTTCCTGGGATACCTGGTCATCGCCTTCGTCCTCATCCCGCTGTATTTCCGGCTCAACGTCTATTCGATCTACCAGTACCTGGACCGCCGGTATGGCATGACGACCTACAAGACGGGAGCCTGGTTCTTCTTCCTCTCGAAGATGCTCGGCGCCTCCGTCCGGCTCTACCTGGTCTGCCTGACCCTGCAACTGCTGGTGTTCGGACCGCTGGGACTCCCCTTCGCGCTGAACGTAGCCGTCTGCATGCTCATCGTCCTGGCCTATACCTTCCGGGGCGGTGTCAACTCCCTCGTATGGACGGACGTGCTCCGGACCGGCTGCATGATCACGGCCGTCGTCCTGACGCTTATCTTCATCGCCCGGAATCTGGGGCTGGATGCCAAAGGGATGGTCGCCTCCATCCGGGACAGCGGCATGTCCCGGATCTTCTGGTTTGACGACGTCAACCATCCGCAATATTTTTGGAAACAGATGCTCGGCGGCCTGTTCACCGTCATCGCCATGACGGGACTGGACCAGGACATGATGCAGCACACCCTCTGCTGCAAGAATCCGAAAGACAGCCAGAAGAACCTGGTTGTCAGTACCTTGCTGCAGAACGCCGTCATATTCCTCTTCCTTTGTCTCGGCGTCCTGCTGTACCGGTATGCCGCCGCCAACGGAATTCCGGAGACCGGGGACAAACTCTTTCCGGCCGTCGCCACCCACGCCGGACTGCCGGCGATCGTCGGCATCCTGTTCATCATCGGCCTGGTAGCCAGCGCCTTCGGTGCCGGCGGTTCGGCCCTGACCTCCCTGACGACCTCCTTCACGGTCGACATCCTCGGTACGGCTGGAAAAGACGAAGCGCAGGTCCGCCGCAACCGCAAACGGGTCCATTTCGGCATGACCGTGGGCATGGGCCTGACCATCCTCATCTTCTCGACCCTCAACAACACCAGCGCCATCGACGCCGTATACAAACTCGCCAGTTACACCTACGGCCCGATCCTGGGCCTGTTCGCTTTCGGCATCGCGACCCGACGGACGGTGCGTGACAAATGGGTCCCGCTCGTGGCGGTCGCCGCTCCGCTGATCTGCCTGGTCCTCCAGCTGAACTCCGAACGGTGGTTCGGCGGATACAAATTCAGTTATGAGCTGCTGCTGATCAATGCGGGCATTACTTTTGCAGGACTGTGCCTGCTGATACGTAAGGATACACAAACCAATCAAACATAAAACATTATGGCAAGCTTACTTGAAAGCATTCTCAAATCTGCCGCTTCCGGCGGCGTGAAAAGCGGGAACCTCGGCGGCCTCGACCTGAACGACATCATCAAGTCCGTCGGCGGCCAGGTTGCCAAGAAACAGAGCCAGGGCGTCGATATCACCGACATCCTCGGCAGTGTCCTCAAAGGCCAGCAGCAGACTACCCAGACCCAGAAGGGCGGCATCGACATCGGTGACGTCCTCGGCAGCGTCCTCGGCGGCCAGCAGAAGCAGACCACTCAGAAGGGCGGCATCGACATCGGCGACGTCCTCGGCAGCGTCCTTGGCGGCCAGCAGAAGCAGACCACTCAGAAGGGCGGCATCGACATCGGCGACGTCCTCGGCAGCGTTCTCGGCGGCCAGCAGAAACAGACCACTCAGAAAGGCGGCATCGACCTGGGCAGCATCCTGGGCGGCATGCTGGGCGGTTCGTCCAAGGGCGGCGGTATCAGCGACATCGCCAAAAGCGTCATCAACGTACTCGGAATGGCATCAGGATCTTTAAAATAGTAGAATCATGGGAACAGAAGCAATCTCCAAAGTCATCATGCTTGCGGCCAAAACCGGCCTCTTCTTCGCCAAGGCGGACGGCAACTACAACGTGGCTGAAAAACAGTTCATTGAATCCTTCATCGACAAACTGGCCGCCATCGGCCCCGTCGACGAGGTGAAAGACAGCCTGGAAGGCCTGCTCCAGCGTCCGTTGACCCTGGATGAAATCGAGGCGGACACGGATTCCCTGCTGAACGAATTCAACGGTCTGGAAAGGATGCTGGTTCGTGCGACCCTGACTCAGTTCGTCCAGCGTGTCATCGCGGCCGACGGGCAGAAGCACGAGAAAGAAGCGGAATTGTTCGAAGCCTGGCAGAAAGCGATCAAAGACTGATCCTGAGCGCTACCGGCTCATTTTTCAATCCTTTCGGCAAGGTGAGTGTCACCTTGCCGTTTTTTTGTACAGCGCGGACCCGCTTGCCATTGTTCAGGACCGTTACCTCCCCGGACGGGAGGTTCCCTTCCCAGGTCAGTTCTTCCGGCAGGGTCTCCCCATCCTGGAGGGCATAGACGGCATAGAGGGTCTTCCCGTCCTTGGAGGCGCTGAACCAGAGATTGCCGTCGTGATAATGCTCCGTGATCCGGGTATTGTAAATGGCTTCCCCGTTGCGCCGGAGCCATTCCCCGATTTCCTGCAGGATGACAACGGCCTTGTCTTCGATGATTCCCTGCCCCGTCGGGCCGACGCCCAGGACCAGGCTGCCGCCCTTGGCGACGATTTCCGCCAGCGTGCCGATGATGCGGCGGGCGCTCTTGTAGTGCGGGTCCGGCGTCCAGCCCCAGTCATTGCCGAGGCTCAGGCAGGTCTCCCAAGGATGGGCGATCTGCCGGTCCGGGACCTGCTGCTCCGGCGTCTGGTAGTTCTCATTGGGTCCCTGGATGGTCCGGTCCACGGAAATCAGGCCGGGGCTGACCTTGCGGGCCTCTTTCAGGATGTCGTCCAGCCCGATCTGGTCCCCGGAAATCCAGCCGCCGTCCAGCCAGAGGATGTCCAGCCGGCCATAGCGTCCGCCGGTGATCTCTCCCAACTGGTTGCGGGTGTACGTCACGTATTTCTCCCACCAGTCCGGATGCTGGCTGACCTTGTAGTTGATCCCGCGGCCAGGCGTGGCGTAATACGGATTCCAGAAATACTCACAATGCCAGTCCGGCTTCGAGAAATAGGCTCCGATCATGAAATCTTCGGCCCGGAAGGCATCGAAGACATACCGGGCGGCATCCCGCCGGGGATGGGAGGCAAAGGGGCCCTTCGCGATGGAGAAATCCGTATACTGCGAGTCGAAAAGACAGAACCCGTCGTGGTGTTTCGTCGTGAAGATCATGTATTTCATGCCGGCGTCGCGGAAAACGGACGCCCACTGCTCCGGATTGAAATCCACGGGGTTGAACTCCTCGGAGAGTCCCCAGTACCATTGCTTGTAGCCTTCATAGGTCGATCCCTCCGGACGGACGATCCAGTCTTCGTTGCACAGGTTCCAGGACTCGACGATGCCGGGGACGCTGTACAGGCCCCAGTGAATCAGGACGCCGAATTTCAGGTCCTGCCACCGGTCGAGTTTTTCCAGCACCGCGGGATCGTCAGGCCACTGATAACCGTCCGAAAAAGCATGGACGGAACTGTCTTGGGCGGAGAGAGCCGTCACGGCGCAGACGGCGCAAAGCAGCGAGCAAAGGATTCTTTTCATGGTTCAGGGTCGATTAAGGAAGCAGGCAACGGGCAATGTCGGAGAAACGGGAAACGCGGAAAAGCCGTTCATGGTCATATTCTTCCGTCCGTTCCAGTTCCCACAGGACATGGAACGGGATATGGATGCCCCAGCCGCCCATCTCCAGGACCGGCCGGATATCGGACTTGAACGAATTGCCGACCATCAGGAAGGCGTCGGGAGCGACGGAGAGATCATGCAGCAGCCGGCGGTATTCCCGGTCCGACTTGTTGGATACGACGAAAATCCGGGAGAAATAAGGTGCCAGGCCGGAACGTTCGATCTTGTGTTCCTGGTCCAGCAGGTCCCCTTTCGTCAGCAGGACGAGCGGATAATGCTCCCGAAGGGCGGCCAGGGTTTCGGCGACGCCGGGAAGCGGCTTCGCCGGATTGTGCAGGATGCTGCGTCCGGCGGCGAGGATCCCGGCCGTCTGGGCCGCGGTCAGGTTGCCGCCCGTCACCTTCAAGGCGGTCTCGATCAGGCTCAGCGTGAAGGCTTTGGCCCCGAATCCATAGTCTTCCATATTGGCTTTCTCCACTTCGAACAGCCTGGCGGACAGTTCTTCCAGGGTCCCGTAATCCTTCAGGATTCCGGCCCAGGTCCGTTCCGCTTCCCGGAACAGCGGTTCATTCTCCCACAAGGTATCGTCGGCGTCGAAAGCCACTACTTTGATGCTGTCAATCATGGATCCGTTTCGGTTTAGGGTCGTTCCCGGTCATCGGGAAACGACTGCAATTTATGAATTTTTCCGCGAAAACGCTATCTTTGCAGGAAACAACCGCATATCCATGTTGATCATTTTCCTCGCAGCACTCATGCCCGCCCTGGTCCTGATGTGGTATGTCTACCACAAGGACATCCAGCCGGAACCAGCCAATCTCGTCATCAAAGGCTTCATCTACGGCGCCATCGCGACCTTCATCTCCACCCTGATTTCAGGGCCGCTGATGAATCTGGGCCTGTTTACCAACAACCCGTCCGGCCTGATGGATTGCATCAAGGTTTCCTTCCTGGGAGCCGCCATTCCGGAGGAATGTGCCAAGCTGCTGATGCTCTGGCTCCTGCTGAGAAACTGCAAGGAATTTGACGAACGGTACGACGGCATCGTCTATGCCGTCGCCGTCGGTCTGGGTTTCGCATCGCTGGAGAATCTGATGTATGTCCTTTCTTCCGGCGCCGCCTGGTTCCAGGTCAGCATCAGCCGCGCCCTGCTGGCCGTCCCTGGCCATTTCGCCTTCGCCGTCGCCATGGGCTATTACTATTCGATGAACCATTTCTACGGATCGGCCGCACCGGCCGGGACGAAAGCGAACATCATCGTGGTGCCGGTGCTCCTGCACGGCGTCTATGACACCCTCGCCTTCTGGAGCGGCGTCAACGAGTACCTGTCCGGTATCATCACCATCGGCCTGCTCTATTTCTGCTTCCGCCTGTTCAAGTCCACCCGCCGCCGCATCCAGGACGAGGCGACGACAAACAACGACCGCTACAAGATCTACCGGGATTCCTCCCCGTGGGACGACACGCCGGACGAACAGTAGCAGCCCGCTAGGCAGAGATCTGGTTGCCGGTGTAGAGTTCGTAGTATTTGCCTTTCTGCTCCAGGAGTTCCCAGTGCTTGCCGCGTTCGATGATGCGGCCTTTTTCCAGGACCATGATATAGTCGGCATTCTGGACGGTCGACAGCCGGTGGGCGATCACGAAGGTCGTCCGCCCTTTCATCAGGCTGTCCATGCCCGCCTGGATCAGTTTCTCCGTACGCGTATCGATCGAGGAAGTCGCTTCGTCCAGGATCAGGACCGGTGGATTGGCCACGGCGGCACGCGCGATGGCCAGCAGCTGGCGCTCACCCTGGCTCAGGTTGCCGCCATCCGCAGACAGGACCGTATCATAGCCGTTCGGAAGACGCCGGATGAAGGCATCGGCGTAGACCAGGCGGGCGGCGGCACGGCATTCTTCGTCCGTCGCATCCAGGCGCCCGTACCGGATGTTCTCCAGCACTGTCCCGCTGAACAACTGCGTCTCCTGCAGGACGATACCGAGACTTCGGCGCAGGGAATCCTTTTCGATGTCGGAGACATTGAACCCGTCATAGGTGATCGTGCCGTCCTGGATCTCATAGAAACGGTTGATCAGGTTGGTAATGGTCGTCTTGCCGGCACCGGTACCGCCGACGAATGCGATCTTCTGGCCGGGATATGCCGTCAGTGAGATATCGAAAAGCACCTGTTTCTCAGGGACATAACTGAAATCCACCGTATCCAGCGAAACCAGTCCTTCCAAGGGACGGAGGCTGCCGTCCGGACGCTTCCAGGCCCACCGGCCGGTCCGCTCCGGGACTTCCTGCATCCGGGCGTCGACATTGACGAGCGAAACCTTGCCGGCATCCGGTTCGGAGGCTTCGTCCAACAGCGCATAGACACGGTCCGTACCGGCCGAGGCCATGACGATGCTGTTGATCTCGTTGGAGATCTGCGACACCGGCCGGGTGAAATTCCGCTGCAGGGTCAGGAAGGACACGATGGTACCCAGCGTCAGGGCCGCCCCGTCCAAGCCGCAAAGCCACCAGCCCTGCCAGCCGCCCAGCGCGATGAGCGCGCCGACGATCGCCAGCAGGACATAGCCGAACTCGGCGAGGTTGTGGTTGACCGGCATGATGATGTTGCCGATCCGGTTGGCGTTGTAGACGCTCTTGCGGAGCCGTTCGTTGATGACGGAGAATTCCTCCATGGCCTGCTGCTCGTGGCAATAGACCTTGACGACCTTCTGGCCGGAAACCATTTCCTCGATGAATCCGTTGACGATACCGAGGTTTTTCTGCCGTTCCGTGAAATACTTGCGGGACAGGTTCCCCATGGTCCGCGTCACCTTGAACATCGCGAAGGCGACGACGATGGAGACGAGGGTCAGCGGCAGGCTCAGGACGAGCATGCTGACGAAGGTGGCTGCAATCGTGATCAGGGACTGGAACAGGCGCGGAACGCTGCTGCCGATGACCTGGCGCAGCGTATCGATGTCATTGGTATAGACGGACATGACATCGCCGTGGGAGTGGTTGTCAAAAAACCGCAGCGGCAAGGTCTCCATATGCCGGAAAACCTGTTCGCGGAGTTTCCGCATGGTTCCCTGTCCGACGAAGATCATGATGACGTTATAGGCATAGCCCGCCGCGATGCCGGCCAGCAGGATGCCGGCCAACTTGAAGAGGGCCACGGCCAGGGGCCGGTAATCCGGTCCGACGCCGGCGTCGCCCAGCAGGTCGGAAGCCGCCTGCGAAGAGAGCATCGGAAGGATGTAATCGTCGATCAGCGTCCGGGTAAAAAGCGAGGAAGCCAGCGAGGTCAGCGAAGAGATCACGATGCAGACAAGCACCACGATCAGGGAAATCTTGTAGTTCGCGAAAATGAACGCGAACAGACGCCGGACCGTTCCGATGTTCCTGAGGTCCTTGAGGGTTGCGCCTCCGCGGGGGCCCCGGTCCCCGCCGCGCATGGGTCCAAATCCTGGTGGCATGGCTAATTCTTCAAAGCATTGGCATCGAAGTCGCCTTCTCCGCCGGAGGTCTGCATATCGTAGATGTCTCTGTATATCTCATTGAACCGCAGCAGGTTGTCATGGGTGTCAAAGCCGTTGACCCGGCCGTTGTCCATGACGATGATCCGGTCTGCATCCCGGATGCTCAGGATGCGCTGCGAGATGATGATCTTCGTCGTGCCCGGAATGCGCTGCATGAACGCTTCCCGGATGCGGGCGTCGGTCGCCGTATCGACGGCCGAAGTGGAATCGTCCAGGATCAGGACTTTCGGATGCTTGAGCAGGGCACGGGCGATGCAGAGGCGCTGCCGCTGGCCGCCGGAAACATTCGTTCCCCCCTGGTCGATCCGGGTTTCATAGCCGTCCGGGAATCCCTGGACGAACTCGTCGGCACAAGCCTGCCGGCATGCTTCCCGGCATTCCTCCAGGGTCGCGTCCGGCTTCCCCCAGCGGAGGTTTTCCAGGATCGTCCCCGAGAAGAGGGTGCTTTTCTGCAGGACCATGACGACTTCGCCGCGGAGCACCTGCATGTCATACCGGCGGACATCGACCCCGCCGACACGCACGCTTCCCTCCGACACGTCGTACAGCCGGGAAACCAGGTTGCCCAGCGAGGATTTTCCGCTGCCGGTACCGCCGATGATGCCGATGGTCTCCCCCGCCCGGATGTGCAGGTCGATGTCCTCGAGGGCATAGTCGCCGCCTTTCTTATAAGAGAAATAGACATGGTCGAAATCGACCGCGCCGTCGGCCACCTGCATGACAGGATCCCCGGGATTGTCCATGTCCGGCTGCTCGTTGATCACTTCCGCGATGCGGGTGCCGCTGGCCGCGCTCTGGGTCAGCTGGACAATGATCATGGAAAGCATCATCAGCGCGCCGAGGATCGTCGTGATATAACTGAACAGCGAGGTCAGCTGACCGGTGGTCAGGGTGCCGCCGACGATGAAATGGGCGCCCCACCAGCTCAGGGCGATGATGCTGGCATTGACGACCAGGTTCATGACCGGGTGGTTCAGGGCCATCAGGCCTTCCGCCTTGACATTCAGCGTGTACAGCGAAAGCGCCGCTTTGTCGAACTTGCTGATTTCATGGTTCTCGCGGACGAAGGCCTTGACGACGCGGATGGCGCTGACATTTTCCTGGACGACTCCGTTCAGGTCGTCATACCGCTTGAAAATCTCCTTGAACAGTTTGGCGGCCCGGGAGATCAGGACGGTCAGGAAAACGGAAAGGACAAGCATGGCGACCAGGAAGATGATGCTCAGTTTCCCGTTGATGAAAAAGCACATGAACAGGGCCGACACCATGTTCAGCGGAGCGCGGAACGAGGTGCGCAGGAGCATCTGGAAGGCACTCTGGATGTTGCTGACATCCGTGGTCATGCGTGTGACCAGGCCGGCCGTGCTGAACTTGTCGATGTCGGAGAAGGAGAACCGCTGGATGTTCCGGTACATCGCCTCCCGCAGGTTCGCAGCCAATCCGGTACTGGAATAGGCGGCGAAACGGGCGGCCAGGATGCCGAACAGGAGGCTGAAACAAGCCAGAACGAGCATCAGGGCACCGTATTTATAGACATTGCCGATATTGCCGGCATTGATTCCCTTGTCGATGATGGAGGCCGTCACATAGGGGATCAGAATACCCATGACCACTTCGGCCGTCGTCCAGACCGGGGTAAGCAGGGCTGCCCATTTGTACTGCCTCACCTGCCGTAAAAGAGTCTTGAACATAAATCCGTTTTATAAGCAATCAAAGATAAGGATTTTTTTTAGAACTTTCTTATCTTTGCCGACTGGAATGAAACCAACCCGTAATTAACGACACCATACTGAAAACAAAACTATGAATCCAGAAGCTCAAAGATGCCTTCTGTGCAAGAAAGCCCGCTGCTCCGAGGCCTGCCCGGTCCATACGGACGTTCCTGCCGCCATGAAGTTGTACAGGGAAGGACAGCCGGAAGAGGCTGCCCGGATGCTGTTTGACAATAATCCTTTCTCCGCCATCACCTGCCAGGTCTGCGACTGGGCGAAGTTCTGCTACGGCCATTGCGTGCTGAATGCCAAGAAGATGCCGGTCAAGTGGTATGAAATCGAACAGGAGATTTCCATGGAATACCTGCTCCGCGCCCACGTGGACGTCCCGCAGGAGCGTACCGGAAAGAAAGTCGCCATCGTCGGCGCCGGCCCCGCCGGCATCGCCGCTGCCATCTGGCTGCGTCAGGCCGGCCATGACGTCGACCTGTACGACCGGTTCGAGCGGATCGGCGGCGTGCTCCGCTACGGCATTCCCGATTTCCGTCTCGACAAGAAATACGTCGATGCCTATGAGCGCATCCTCTCTGAGGCCAGCGTCCGTTTCTCCGGCAACATGACCCTGGGCGGGAACCTCTCCCTGGAAGACCTCCGCGCCAACCACGACGCCGTCATGGTCGCCGCCGGCGCCTGGGTCGCCCGTGAACTGGACATTCCCGGCGAAGAGGATCCGCACGTCATCCATGCCCTCGATTTCCTGATGGCCCCCCAGAAATACGACCTGGGCCACCGGGTCATGATCGTCGGCGGCGGCAACGTTTCCATGGATGCCTGCCGCACGGCCGTCCGCAGGGGCTGCGACACGACGGTGGTCTACCGCAAGACTTTCGAGAACATGCCGGCCAACCAGCAGGAAGTCCGTGAAGCACAGGAAGAAGGCGTGAAGTTCGAAATCTTCCAGGTGCCGGTCGCCATCCGCAAGGACGGCGACGGACTCGTCGCGGTCGTCCGCAACTGCGAGAACTACACCAAGGAAGACGGCCGCCTGGCCACCCGCATCCTGCCCGGCACCGACCATGACATGCCGTTCGACACCATGATCGTTTCCATCAGCGAAAATGTTGACAAGGACCTGCTCGGCGGAAAGACTCCGGAGCAGATGCCGGACGTCTTCACGGCCGGCGACTTCTCCTATGGTCCGAAGACCGTCGTAGAAGCGGTACAGAGCGCCAAGGAGGCTGTTTCCCGCATCCGGGAATTCCTCGCATAAGGCATTGCCATCCCGACACATTCGCCTCCGCGCCGCCGGCACGGAGGCGTTTTTCTTGTTTATTTGCACATTAATTCCTACCTTTATAGAACCAATCGTGTACTTGAACCATGAACCGCAAAGGCTCAGCCTTTACCATTGACATCGGAAGCATCCTCCGGCAGAAATTCGGAAAGGTGCCGGGGTTCGTCGTGTCCTTCATTCGCCGCATCATCCACGAGGATTTCCTCAATGCCTTTTTCGAGCAAGGCTGGGAAGGCGTCGAATTCGCCGACGAATGCCTGAAATACCTGCATGTCACCCTGCAAGTGGAAGGACTGGAGAACCTCCGTCCGCAGGGGTATTACACCCTCGCTTCGAACCACCCGCTCGGCGGCATCGACGCCCTCAGCATGATCAGCGTCTTCGGCAATTTCTTCGGCGGGAACATCAAGTTCCAGGTCAACGATTTCCTGATGTACATCAAGGGACTCAGTTCCACGTTCGTGCCGGTCAACAAGACCGGTGCCCAGTCGCGCGCCCTGGCGACCGGAACGGACGCCATCTTCGCGGCTCCGGGCCAGATCGGCGTCTTCCCTGCCGGAAAGGTGTCGCGCAAGATCGACGGAATAATCCAGGATACGGAATGGACCAAGACCTTCATCCAGAAGAGCGTCAAATACCACCGCGACGTCGTTCCCGTCCGTTTCTTCGGCGAGAATTCCCCGCGGTTCTACCGGGTTGACAAACTGGGCAAGTGGCTGGGAATCAACAAGAAATTCCAGTTGGCAATGGTCCTGCTGCCGGATGAGTTGTACCGTGGCCAGGGAAAGACCTACCGCATCGTCATCGGGAAGCCCATCCCCTGGGAGACCTTCAATGAAAGCCGCAAACCGCTGGAATGGGCGGCATGGGTCCGCGAAAAGGTCTATGACCTCCAATAAGAACGAACTGTACCAAAACCATGGAACCAATCATCGAGCCTGTCGACAAGGCTTTGCTTAAATCTGAACTCACGCCGGAACGGCTGCTCCGCAAGACAAACCGGGCCGGCAATGAACTGTATGTCGTCACGAACCAGAACGCGCCGAATGTCGTCCGCGAAATCGGCCGGCTCCGGGAAATCGCCTTCCGCGACGGCGGCGGTGGTACGGGCCTGCCGCTGGACCTCGACAAATTCGACACGGATCCGGCATACGGATACCGCCAGCTGGTTCTCTGGGATCCGGAAGTCGAGGAGATCATCGGCGGCTACCGGTTCGTCCTGTGCGACGAAGCCGTCTTCAACCGGTTCGGACAGCCGCACCTGACCTCGTCCCACATGTTCGA
>CADCRA010000140.1 GCA_902803715.1 uncultured Bacteroidia bacterium | reverse complement strand
GTGGCTGGTGCCGATGGAGATGGCCAGGGAGTCGCATCCGGTGCGGGTGGCAAAGTCAATCACCTCTTCGGGCTTGGTGTAGTGGGACACTTCGGAGGCAACCTCGTCTTCCACGCCGGCCAGAACGCCCAGCTCTGCCTCGACGGTGACATCGTACTTGTGAGCATAGTCCACCACCTGCTTGGTGAGGGCGATGTTCTCCTCGTAAGGAAGGGAGGAGGCGTCAATCATGACGGAGCTGAAGCCCATGTCCACGCAGCTCTTGCAAAGCTCGAAGCTGTTGCCGTGGTCCAGGTGGAGACAGATCTGGGGATGCTCCCAACCGAGCTCCTTCGCATACTCGACAGCGCCTTCCGCCATGTAACGGAGAAGGGTCTGGTTGGCATACTTGCGGGCACCGCTGGAAACCTGGAGGATAACCGGAGACTTCGTCTCTGCTGCAGCCTGGATGATAGCCTGGAGCTGCTCCATGTTGTTGAAATTGAATGCAGGGATGGCATATCCGCCGGCGACGGCCTTCTTGAACATCTCTCTGGTGTTCACAAGGCCCAGTTCTTTATAAGAAACCATATTGTTTATTTTAGTTTAAAACTGTTTCCAATCCGGGGTTTCCGCTGCAATTTTTCGGCCATTTTCAGCGGAAACCTTGCAAATTTAACAAATTCCGGCATCATTTAGAAGATTGACAGACAACTTTTTACAACTTTAACGTTTTAGTCGCAGAATGAATGCCTTCAGTTTTTCCCGGAAACTGTCTGCTTTCCGGCAGGAAATCCGTATTTTTGCGGAAACAATACCGATTCGCATGAACAAGAAAGTCGTCATCTTCTCCGCACCGTCCGGCTCCGGCAAGAGCACCATCGTCAACCACATCCTCCCGCTGCATCCGGAAATGGAGTTTTCGATATCCGCCACCTCCCGCGCTCCGCGCGGCACCGAACAGGATGGGGTGGAATATCTCTTCTACACGGCGGAGATCTTCCGCAAACTGGTCGAAATGGACAAATTCGTCGAATTTGAGGAAGTCTACACCGATAAATTCTACGGGACCCTGAAATCGGAAGTCAACCGGATCTGGTCCAAAGGCCATGTCATCATCTTCGACGTTGACGTCAAAGGCGGTGTCAGCCTGAAGAAATACTTCGGCGACCATGCGCTTTCCGTGTTCATCCAGGCCCCGTCCGTCGAGGTCCTCCGCGACCGGCTCGTCAAACGCGGCACTGATTCGCCGAAAGCCATCGAAGACCGCGTCGCCAAGGCGGCGGAAGAGATGACCTACGCGCCGAAGTTCGACAGGATCCTCGTCAATGACGACCTGCAGGCCGCTTTCCGCGAAGTGGAGAAAATGGTGGACGATTTCCTGGCGGAACCATGCGAATAGCCGTCTACTCCGGGTCATTCAACCCGCTCCATATCGGGCATCTGGCCATCATGCGGCACCTGCGCGGCCGCTTTGACTGGACCTACCTCGTCGTCTCGCCGAAAAATCCGCTGAAGGACTCGATTTCGGCCGATACGGGGACAGACCGCTACCGGGAGGCTGTCAAGGCCGTGCAGCGCCACCCGGAGCTCCAGGTCTGGGTGGACGACATCGAACTGGGCATGACGCCCCCGCAGTACACCATCCGCACCCTCGACGCCCTTAAAACCCGTGAACCGGAAAACGACTATACCCTGGTCATCGGAGCCGACAACCTCGCCGACATCCACCGCTGGCGCGATTATGACCGGATCATGCGGGAATACGGCCTCGCCGTGTATCCGCGGACCGGGTTCGATCTCGATGCCTTGATGGCCTCCCTGCAGGCCGAGAATCCAGCCTGGCGCATCGAGGTGCTCGACGCCCCGACCGTCGACATCTCTTCCACGGAAATCCGGAACGGCCTTGCCGAAGGCCGCAACATGACCCCATACCTGATGTAACATGAACCTCGAAATCGAACGCAAATTCCTCGTCCTGGACGACCGTTTCAAGAAAGAAGCCGTCCGCTCCGTCCGCATCCGCCAGGGCTATATCGCCCACGACAGCGGCCGGACCGTCCGCGTGCGCATCGCCGGCGACAAAGGCTACCTGACTATCAAGGGCCCCTCCCTCGACGGCATCAGCCGCCAGGAATGGGAACGGGAAATCCCGCCTCAGGATGCGGAAGACCTTTTCCCGCTGTGCAAACCGGGTGCCATCGACAAGACCCGCTACATCATCCCGGTCCCAGACACCGGCCGCAAATGGGAGGTCGATGAATTCTACGGCAACAACGAGGGGCTGGTCATGGCCGAAATCGAACTGGGTGCCCCGGAGGAGCCGTTCGACAAGCCGGACTGGCTGGGCGAAGAAGTCACCGGCGACCGCCGGTACTACAACGCCCAACTCTGCCTCAATCCCTACAAGAACTGGAAATAATCCCTATCTGCGCAGCCGGAGGCTGTTGGTGACAACCAGAACGGAACTGCAAGCCATGGCGGCCGCAGCGATCATCGGGTTGAGCACGAAACCGCTGACCGGATAGAAGAGACCGGCTGCAACCGGCACGGCAATCAGGTTATACAGGGATGCCCAGACCAGATTTTCCTTGATGATCCGCGACGTCTTGCGCGACAGCGCAAGTATCTGCGGCAGTTTCTCCAGATCGGAAGACACGATCGTGACCATCGCCGTGGAAATGGCGATGTCGCTGCCCTGCCCCATCGCGACGCTCAGGTCCGCCTGCGCCAGGGCGGCGCTGTCATTGATACCGTCACCGACCATGGCAACCGTATGTCCCTGCCGCTGAAGGTCCTTGACATACAGGGCCTTGTCCTGCGGGAGCAGGCTTGCATGGACCTCGCCGATCCCGACCTGGTCCGCCACGGCCCGGGCGGCGCCTTCGTTGTCGCCGGTCAGCAGATGGACAGCGACACCTTCTTCCTTCAACTGGCGGACGGCACGGACGGAAGAATCCTTGACGGCATCCGCCACGGCGATGACGGCCAGTACCCGTTCGTAATCATGGAAATACATGACTGTCTTGCCCTCGGCGCGCCAGGTATCGGAGATGCTGCATTTCTGGGGTGCCCGGTTGCCGACGAACCAGTTCTTCCCGGCATGGGAAGCCCGGATGCCCTCACCCGGCACAGACTCGAACGCCTCGACACCATCAGCGGCGTCCACCTTCTCCAGCGCACGCAGGATGGCACCGGCCAGGGGATGTTCGGAACGGGCTTCCATGGCTTTCAGGATGCTTTCCCCGCCCTGCCGGGCGGCCGCGTCGATCCACTGGATGTCCGTCACTTCCGGATGTCCCACCGTAATGGTCCCGGTCTTGTCCAGGATGACCGTGTCGACTTTCTCGGCGACCTGCAGGCTGTCCGCATCCCGGATCAGGATGCCCTGCGAGGCTCCTTTGCCGATGCCGGCGATCAGCGCCGTCGGCGTGGCAAGCCCCAGGGAGCAGGGACAGGCGATGACCAGGACCGTCACCATGGCCAGCAGGCCCCGCGTAATGCCATCGTCCGCCAGGAACGCCCAGCAGAGGAAAGCCAGCAGGGAAATGCCGATAATGACCGGCACGAACACGGCCGCCACCTTGTCGACGGTCTGCTGGATCCGGGCCTTGCTGCCCTGGGCGTCGCGGACCATCCGGATAATGGCGGAGAGCATGGTATCTTTCCCGACTTTCTCGGCACGGACAGCCAGGGAACCTTTCTGGTTCATCGTACCGGCATAGACTTTCGCGCCCGGTTCCTTGCGGTTGGGCAGCGGCTCGCCCGTCAGCATGCTTTCATCGACGAACGACTCCCCTTCCGTCACGATCCCGTCGACCGGGATGCGGTCGCCCGGGCGGACCAGGATGGTCTCGCCGGCGCGGACCTGCACCTGCCGGGGCTGCAGGCCGATCAGTTTGCGGATCGATGCGGTCGTTCCCTGTTTCGCCCGCTCTTCCAGGACTCGGCCGAGCAGGATGAAGGCCACGATCATCGAGGAGGACTCGAAATACAGGCGCGGTTCCATCCCGCGGGAGGTCCAGACCTGCGGGAACAACAGGTTGAACAGACTGAAAAAGAAGGAAATGCAGGTAGAAAGGGCGACCAGGGTATCCATATTGGCGGCGCCATGGCATGCCTGGCGCCAGGCGGTACCGATGAACCGGCGGCTGCACCAGAAGACCGACACGGCGGCAAGAGCCGCCAGTGCCCAGCCTTTGCCCGGGAACGGGTCGAATCCCATCCCCAGCACCATGATCAGGACCGCCAGCACCACGGCGAGCACCATGTCCCGCCGCAAGGCCTTGTAATCATCTTCCCGCCGTCGCTCCGCCTCGGCTTCCGCTTCCGACTCGGGGTCCGAGTCGGCGTCGTCGTCCGATTCCTCGGGGACGATCAGGTCGTAGCCTGCATCCTGAACAGCCTTTTTCAGGCCCGCTGCGGAGACGACTTGCGGATCATAGTCGACCTGGGCGCTGTTCGACGCCAGGCTGACCGAGGCGCTTTCGACGCCTTTCTGCTGTTTCAACGTATTCTCGACGCGCGCAACGCAGGCGGCGCAACCCATACCCGTCACCGGGAAATTCTTTCTCGTAATTGCCATCTTTTTCTTAAATCATGCAAGGCCGCCCGTCGGGGACAGCCTTGCAAAGTTACCAAATTCTTTCCGGATTACTGCTCATCCGGGGCATTGTCCGGCTGAGGGCCCTGAGGTCCCTGAGGACCGCCCTGCGGGCCGCCGAACGGGTTGCCGCCCTGCGGACCACCCTGGGCACCGGCCTGCTGCTGGGCCTGGTACATCTTCTCGAACGCCTTGTTGAGGGCCTCGCTGTAACGGTCGATGTCGGACAGGTTCTGGGACTTGACCGCCTCCTTCAGGCTGGCCACGTTGGTCTCGACCTCGGACTTGACGTCGGCAGGAACCTTGTCACCGTTGTCCTTGAGGAACTTCTCGGCCTGGAAGCAGAGGGCGTCCGCATTGTTGATCTTGTCGACGCGCTCCTTCTCTGCCTTGTCGGCCGCTTCGTTGGCCTTCGCCTCGTCACGCATGCGCTGGATTTCGGCGTCGGACAGGCCGGAGGAGGCTTCGATGCGGATGCTCTGGGCCTTGCCGGTCGCCTTGTCGATGGCGGAGACGTTCAGGATACCGTTGGCGTCGATGCTGAACTTGACCGCGATCTGAGGAATGCCGCGCGGGGCCGGAGCGATGCCGTCGAGGTGGAAGACACCGATCTGCTTGTTGTCCTTGGCCATCGGACGCTCGCCCTGGAGGACGCGGATCTCGACGGAAG
>CADCRA010000139.1 GCA_902803715.1 uncultured Bacteroidia bacterium | reverse complement strand
GCCGTGGAGCATGGCGCCCATGGTGCTGTGCGTGCCGCCCCAGTCGGAGACGGTGAAGCCCTTGAAGCCCCATTCGCCGCGGAGGATTTCGTTGAGCAGGTGCTCGTTCTCGGAGCAGTAGTCGCCGTTGACCTTGTTGTAAGCCGGCATGACGCTCATGGCACCGCCCTTGACGACGGCGCTCTCAAACGGCTTGAGATAGATCTCGCGGAGGGTACGCTCGTCCACCTGGGCATCGACGCTGCCGCGGTTGGTCTCCTGGTTGTTGACGGCGAAGTGCTTGATGCAGACAGCCGTTCCCTGATCCTGGACACCGAGGGTGTACTGCAGGGAAAGGGCGGCGCTCAGGATCGGGTCTTCGCTGAGGTATTCATAGGTTCGTCCGCCGACCGGGAGGCGCTGGATGTTTACGGCCGGGCCGAGGATGACATCCTTGCCGCGGAGACGGGCTTCCTTGCCCATGCCGGTACCGTAGAGGTAGGCGAGTTCCGGGGACCAGGTAGCCGCAAGGGCGGAACCGGTCGGGAAGTAGGTGGCGGAGTCGAGTTTCCAACCGGCAGGCTGGAAGCCGTTCGGAACGCCTTCTTCGCGGATGCCGAACGGACCGTCCGCATAGTGCATGTCAGCGATGCCGAGGCGCTCGACACCGGCGGAAGACATGTTGGTCTTGCTGTGGAGCATCTCGACTTTTTCTTCGAGGGTCATCTGGGCGATGATCTCATTGATCTTTTTGTCGTTCACCGTCAGGCGGTCCTGCGGCGATACCGGAGCGGAACACGCAGCGGCCAGCAGCGCGACTCCGGCAAGGTAGAGGAGGTTCTTCTTCATGGATATGTAGTGATTATGGTTTTCGGTATTTCGAATTTATGCATAATTCTTTGAATTATGAGCGGCTGCTTATCATTTGGGAAGGGAATTGAACACCCGGACGATAATTTGTCAAAAAATGGGATTGTGCAGAATCGTCTTGAACATCTGGTTAAACATTTTTACAAGAATCATGATCCGTGATTTGTATATTTTTTTATCTTTGTGTGAACGATTTGGTTACAATCTTTAAACACATTGATATGAAAAGAACCATGATCCTCTTGCTGGCCCTCACCGCTTCGGTCAGCGTCTTCGCCCAGGGTTTCCGGCGCCAGCCGACCCCGGCCGACACCCTTCGTTCCACGGTCGTGACCGGGAACAGCGTCGTTTTCCAGATTTATGCGCCGCAGGCGCAGCAGGTCTCCGTCTCCGGCGATCTGCCCTTCGGCTCTCCCGTTCGTTTCGTCAAGGAAGAGAACGGCGTCTGGAAGGGCCGTCTGGCCAAGATCGACGAGGGGGTCTACCGTTATCAGTTCACTGTGGACGGCGTCTCCGTCTATGATCCGAAATCTGAACTGGCAGGGGAGACCCGCGCCTTGCTGAAGGTGCAGCCGACGGGCGATGAATTCTTCGCGATGAAGGATGTTCCCCACGGCGCCGTCGCCCAACGTTATTACTATTCCCGTACCCTCAAGACCGTCCGCCGCATGCATGTCTGGACGCCGGCCGGTTACGAGAAGACCAAGGACAAGCTTCCGGTGCTGTACCTGATCCATGGCGGCGGTGACAACGACGCTTCCTGGCCGAATGTCGGCGCTGCCGGCTGGATCCTCGACAACCTCCTCGCCGAAGGCAAGATGGTCCCGATGGTCGTGGTCATGCCGAACGGCACCGTCACGGGCGTTCCGAACGAGGTTCCTCCGTTCGCCGAGGACATGGTGACGGACATCATCCCGTTCATCGAAGCCAATTACAACGTCAAGACCGACAAGGACAGCCGCGCGATCGCCGGCCTTTCCATGGGCGGTATGGAGACCATGGAGGTCGCTTTCCCGCATTACGACATGTTCTCCTGGGTCTGGGTCATGAGTTCCTCCTTCGCTCCGGGCCAGGATCCCAAGGCCGAGGCCGAACGTCTCAAAGTGCCCCAGAACATTGCCAAGATCAACCAGAGCTTCAAGCTGATGGTCTTCTCCCAGGGCGGTTCCTCGGATATCGCCTACAACAACTGCAAGAATACGCTCAAGGTCATGGACGAGGTCGGTCTCAAGTATGACTATGTAGAGAATGCCCAGGCCGGACACAGCTGGGGTACCTGGCGGGCCGATCTGAAGGCGCTTGCACCGAAACTGTTCAAATAACCCATATTGTATGAAACGTACCCTTTTGATGGCAGTCGCGGCCCTGGCGCTGGCCGCCTGCGCAGAGAAAAATCCTGTCCTCACCATTGAAGGCGGACAGGTCCAGGGTGTTCCGACCGAGACTCCCGGCGTTACCGTTTACAAAGGCATTCCGTTCGCCGCTCCGCCGGTGGGCGACCTTCGCTGGAAAGAACCTCAGCCGGTTGTTCCGTGGGAAGGCGTCAAGGTCGCCGATACCTTCGGCGCTCCGGCCTGGCAGGCCAAGCATTCCGGTGGCGGATATACCCCCGAATTCTTCTTCGACGGCGATCCGGAATTCAGTGAGGATTGCCTCTACCTGAATGTCTGGACTCCTGCAGCCGGCAAGACGGACAAGAAACTGCCGGTCACCCTCTGGATCCATGGCGGCGGCTATACCGCCGGCTGGGGCTTCGAGCCGGAAATGGACGGTGAGGAATGGGCCAAGCACGGCGGCGTCCTCGTGACCTTCAACTACCGTCTCGGCGTCCTCGGTTTCATGACGCATCCGGCCCTGTCGGCCGAAAGCCCGCACCATGTCTCCGGCAACTACGGCATGCTGGACCAGATCGCTGCCCTGAAGTGGGTCAAGAACAACATCGCCCAGTTCGGCGGTGATCCGGACCACATCACCATCATGGGCCAGAGTGCCGGTGCGATGAGCGTCCAGACCCTTGTCACCTCTCCGCTCTCCAAGGACCTGATTGCCGGTGCGATCATCCAGAGCGGCGGCGGCATCACCGATGCCCCTGCCCTCGGCGGCAGCCCGCTTGCAGCCAGTGAAGAAGCCGGCAAGACCCTGATGGACTGGGCCGGTTATGACACCCTTGAGAAGATGCGTGCCGCGACCCCTGAAGAACTCATGGGCCTGAGCATGCGCTATATGCAGGAAACCCACCAGTTCCTCCGTGCCGGCAGCAGCCCGGTCGTGGATGGCTGGGCGTATCCGGAGACCTTCAACCAGGCTGCCCTTGCCGGCCGGATCTCGAATGTTCCGTACATGATCGGCTGCACCCTCGATGACATGGGCGCCCTCGGCAACGGCATCGACCGCTTCTGCTTCGAGCGTGAGAAAGCCGGTATCCCGGCCTATGCCTACCAGTTCGCCCGCCGCCTTCCTACCGACGGCCGCGAAGGCGTGCTCCAGGGCGCGTTCCATTCTTCCGAACTCTGGTACATGTTCAAGTCCCTGCGTTTCTGCTGGCGTCCGTTCGTCCAGGGCGACTACGACCTGGCTGAGCAGATGATCACCTGCTGGACCAACTTCGCCGCCTATGGCAACCCGAACGGCGCGAAGGCCGGTGCCTGGACTCCGCTGACCCAGGCCGATCCGAACTACATGGTCTTCAAACTCGACGAGAACGAGCAGGTCGCTTCCGCGATGGGCCCGTTGATGCCCCGGAATTAATCCTGTCCGATTCCGGATACAAAAAAGAGTCTGGCCGCTGGCCAGACTCTTTTTTTCGGTTCAGGTTTTCCCTATTTGAAAAGTTTCGGGACGAATTCGCTGAGGTAGATGCGCCAGTTGCGCCAGATGTGGCCGCCGTCGGTCTCCATGTACTCATACGGATAGCCGGCTGCGTCGAGCTTCTTGCGGAAGTCATTGTTGGCCTGGATGAGGAAGTCGCTGTTGCCGATACCGATCCACAGCAGGGCCGGTTTCTTGCTGAAATAGGTGGCGAGCTTGCCGTCGACGTCCTGATAGATGTTCTTGTAGGTGGCACGCTCCTCGGAACCGGTGCCGATCGCGGCGGAGAACATACCGGAGTAGTTGAACATGTCCGGATTGTTCAGGGTGATGTAGAGCGTGTGGAAGCCGCCCATGGACAGACCGCAGATGGCGCGGCTCTGCTTTTTGGCGATGGTCCGGTAGTTGGTGTCGATGAATTTCACGACCTCCGGGAATGCGGTCTCGAAGGAGCCTTCCATGGTCTGCGGGAGACTCATGGTGGCGCGGGTGTAATTGGTGGAATTCTCCAGCGGAGCGGCCTCCTGGGAGATGTTGCCGTTGGTGAAGACGACGATCATCGGCTTGGCCTGGCCGCGGGCGATGAGGTTGTCGAGGATCTGGGTGGCGCGGCCCTGGGTGACCCATGCATCTTCGTCACCGCCGATGCCGTGGAGCACGTAGAGGACCGGATAGCGGGTCTTGGTGTTCTTCTCATAGCCGGCCGGGGTGTAGACGGTCATGCGGCGGTCGAAACCGGCGAAAGCGCTCGGATACCAGACCTTGGAGACGGTTCCGTGGGGAACGCGGTGGATGGCATACAGGTCGGAGCGGGCTCCTTCCTGGGGAACGAGCAGGACGCTGGTCAGGGATGCGACGTCACGGTTGACGAACGCGTTGTTCGGATCGACGACGGAGACACCGTCCACGTTGAAGGTATAGGTGTACATTTCCGGAGCGACCTTGAAATCGGTGGTGTATTCCCAGACACCGTTCTGGCCTTCCTTGAGTTCGGCCGGGACCTGGGTCTCGAACTCGCGGTCACCCATCTTTACTTTCTGGACCGGGAGGAAGTCACCGGAGACGGTGACGCGGACGGCCTTGGGTGCGCGGTAACGGAAGGTGACGGTCCCGTCCTCGTTGATGACGGGGGATTCAACGCCGGCGCCGGCGAAGATCGCCTGCTGGGCGAAAGCGGTGCCGCCGAGAAGGAGGGCGGCTGCCATCATTGCGATTTTTTTCATATCTGATTGTTTGTTAAAGGGTTTGCTGGATTTCGGAGACGTTGTTGAAGATCATGGTCTCTCCCTTGTCGGTGGTATATGCCGGCCAGGCGGGGAGGCCTTCGGACTGCGGGTCGCCGGTCTTGGCGAAGTTCGTCCAGGCGCGGCTGATGCGGTGGCCGAGTTCGATATCTTCCGGGGCGCCGCCGGTAATGGTATAGTGCAGGGCGACGTTGTCAAAGACAAACGGGATCTCCATGCAATGGGAACTGCCGAGATGGCCGTCCAGGACAGGGGACTCCCAGTCGAAGCGGTACATCCAGACCGGGGCGCAGCCGTAGGCGGTGCGGTCCTTGGCCTGGGCGATGGCCAGCGGCTTGAACATCTGGTCCTCCTGGCCGACGGTGAATTCGTTCCAGGTCGTGCCGATGATGACCGGAATGTCCTTGGACAGTTCCATGGACTCCGGGGCGCCCGGCTGGGCCGGCAGGATGGTGCCGTCGACGGTCGGTTCGGTACCGAAAAGGATGGACAGCAGGAAGTTGGACGAAACGGCGCCGTCCTTGGCCGCTTCTTCGCGAACCTGTGCGACAGCCTGCTGGCAGGCCGCGAGCAGCCGGTCGTAGGGGACTTTCGTGATTTCATCCGCCTTCATCGGGGACAGGCCGAGGTTGTGGACGGTATAGCGGCCGATGCGCTGGCTGTATTTCTTGTCCATGACCGTGGTGATCGAACCGCTTTCGACGATGGCCTTCTTGAACAGGCCCTTCGCGGACGGCATGGCCATCAGGGTCGTGACCTTGCCGCCACCGCCGGACTGGCCGAAAATGGTGACGTTGTCCGGGTCGCCGCCGAAGTTGCCGATGTTGTCGCGGACCCACTCGAGGGCCTTGACGATATCCATCATGCCGACGTTGCCGGAGGCGGCGTATTTCTCGCCGAAGAAGGAGAGATCGAGGTGGCCGAGGACGTTGAGCCGGTGGTTCAGGGTCACGACGACGACATCGTGGCCGCCGGCGAGGGCGCGGCCGTCATAGGAAGGCCACTCCTGGCCGTTGCCGCTGTGGAATCCGCCGCCGTGGAGCCAGACCATGACCGCGCGCTTCTTGCCGTCGCGGATGCCCGGCGTCCAGATGTTCAGCCGCAGGCAGTCTTCGTCCGGAAAACCGTCATTCCAGGCGGAGGAGAATGCCTGCTCATCGTTGTACCAGCCGGTCCGTGCTCCCTGCGGGCAGGTCGGACCATAGGCGCGGCAACTGCGGACGCCTTCCCAGGAGACGCTTTCCGCCGGCATGAAGCGGTCGGCTTTGGCGTAGGGAATGCCTTTGTAGATGTAGACGCCGTTTTCGAGGTAACCGGCGATGTCTCCGCCGGTCGTCGCAATGCGGGACGTTGCTTCGGAGGAATCGAATTCGAATGCAGGTGCCGCCGGTTTGGTGCGGCAGGCGCCGGCCAGCAGCAGGGCCGATGCCAGGAGGAGGAACGATCTTAGTTTCATGTTATTGTCGTTATACGAGATACAAATATGCGAATTTCTGTCCGATTTCCGGTTGTCCGTATGTTTTTTTATCGGTCCGAATCGCCAACCGCACAATTTTTGCAGCGAAAATCCAGTGGTTTATACCTGATTTGTCCGATGAAACGAATCTTATTTCCCCTTGTTCTTTTAACGGCAGCCGCATGCGGCCCTGTCGCCAATACGCCTTATCAGGACGAAGCTGTCAATGTCGGCTACGGCGAAGTCGCCCGGAGCCAGCTGGCCTATGCCGTCAGTTCCGTCGACATGAAGGATATCAACAAAAGCATTTATACCAACATCTACGATTACCTCGAGGGCCGTGTCCCGGGTGTCCAGGTGATCCGTACCGGCCAGAACGGCGCCCGCCTCCAGATCCGCGGCGTCAATTCGATCAATTCCCCGACGGATCCGCTGATCATCGTGGACGGCGTGGAGGTGATGGATATCTCTTCCATCAATCCGCAGGATGTCAAGAGCATCGATGTCCTGAAAGATGCTTCGGCGGCCATCTACGGATCACGCGGCGCCAACGGCGTCATCCTGATCCGGACCAAGCGATAAGATAACGATAAGATAACTGCCATATTATGAAACTGTTGAAATGGATTCCAGCCTTGTTGCTGGTTGTTTCCTGCGCAGCCGGCCGTCAGCCGGCCGCCGTTGAGTCGGAAGCCGTCAATGTCGGCTACGGCTCCCTGGACCGGAGAGAGGTCAGCACCTCCGTTACGAAGATTGACAGCAAAGATGTCGGCGAGGCCGCCTATGCCAACATCTTTGAATACATGGAAGGCCGCGTACCCGGACTGATCATCTCCTGGTCCGGCAGTACGGCGACCATCAACATCCGCGGCGCCAATTCCTTCTATGGTTCGACGGAGCCGCTGTTCGTCGTCGACGGTTCGGTCGTCGACCGGATCGACGACATCAATCCCCGGGAAGTCAAAAGCATCGAAGTCCTCAAGGACGGCGGCGCGGCCATCTATGGCTCCCGCGGTGCGAACGGCGTGATCCTGATTACGTTGAAGAAATAAGGGACCGGGATTTCAGCCAGGTCTCGAACGATTCCCTGCAGGCGTCGGAAACATGGATCAGCATGTTTCCGACGCTGATGTCGTTGTTCCCCGTGACGGCGTCGATCTTGTCCAGGGCGACGATGTAGGAACGGTGGACCCGCATGAACCGTCCGGAAGGCAGCATTTCTTCCGCCGCCTTCATGGTCAGGTGCGTCAGCAGCGGGGGACGGCCCACGGTCCGGTGGATCCGGACATAGTCTTTCATGCCTTCCAGATAGAGGATATCGTCCATGGCGATCTTCTGCATGACTCCGTCGGCCTTGATGAAAAGGGTCTGCTGCTCTTGCTGGACATTTTGCTGCGCGGCCTCCTGCATCTCGAACCATTGGCGGGCCTTCTCCGCCGCTTCGAGGAATTTCTGGTAGCGGACCGGTTTGAGCAGGAAATCCAGGGCTGAAACCTCATAACTCTCGAACGCATACTGCTTGAAGGCGGTCGTGAAAATGATCCGGGTCCCGGAGGGAATCATCCGGGACAGTTCCATGCCGTCCAGGTCCGGCATCTGGATATCCAGGAAGGCCAGATGCGGGGCGCGGGACCTGATCTCCGACAGGGCGAGGACCGGGTCGGTATAAGAGGCTTCGAGGGTCAGGAACGGCGTCCGGGCGATGAAGTTTTCCAGCATTTTGACGGCCAGGGGCTCGTCGTCGACAACGATGCAGCGGAGGGTCATGACAGGATTCCTTTCAGTTTGACAACGGCGGTATAGGTGTCTCCACCGGTTTCATGCGTATATTCGTAGGCATCCGGATAGAGCAGGTCCAGCCGCCGCTGCATGTTCTCCAAACCGATGCCGGACCCGATGTGGTCGGAGCCGTTCTTCTCGAAAAGGGAATTTTCGCAGCGGAAGACCAGGTCCTTGCCTTCTGCGTCCATCCGGATCCGGACGAAAGAGGGATACCGGGCGTTGACGCCATGCTTGAAGGCATTCTCGATCAGGGAAATAAAGAGCAGCGGTGCGATCCGGACATCTCCCGGCGGCACCTGGAAGTCTTTCTCGACGGTCGTCATCTCGTTGCAGCGCAGTTGCATCAGGTCAATGTAGTTGTCCATGAACGTCACTTCGCCGGAGAGCGGCACCCGTTCGTCCTTGCTTTCATACAGGGCGTAGCGGAGCAGGTCGCTGAGCTGTCCGATGCTGTCCTGGGCTTTGTCCGGGTCGATCTGGGTCAGGGAAGAGATGTTGTTCAGGGTGTTGAACAGGAAATGCGGGTTGAGCTGGTTTTTCAGCCAGGTCAGTTCCGCCTCGGTTCCCTTGCGCTTCTCCTCTTCGATCCGGATTTGCAGTTCATGGTTCCGGCGGATTTGCCGGACGCCGACCGCCAGCAGGATAAACAGGAGCTGGACGATCACGACACCCAGTTGCAGCGAGCCGTAGAAGGCCCAGATTTCATTTTCCGGAATCGGAATCGACTCGATGACGCCTTCAGGAAGCGGCTTCGGATGGAGTGACTGGATATCCAACAGGAAGAGCAGCAGGATATTGCACAGAAAGAACCATTGCTTCCGTCCCCGGTACAGCAACCGCGGGATAAAAGCATGGTAGTTGACCAGGTAGATCAGCAGCAGGGGAAGCATGAGGAAGAATCCGCCGAGGAACACCTTGAGCGCCGTTTCCTTGTTGCCTGCGATGACCCAGTTCATCAGAGCCGGGAGCACGAAGACACAGACCCATATGAAGGTCTGTGTCAGGTTGAATATCAGGTTGTTCTTTTTGGTCTCCATGGTCGGAACAAAGATAAGAATAATCTTTTACATTCCGGTCGGGAGGCTGGTGGAAGTTGACCCGGTTCCGCCGCCGAGGGCGCCGCTGCCGCTGAGGGCTTCCGCTGTGCTCTGGGTGTTGATGACCTCGTCGTTGGTGATGCTGCGGCGGGCTTTCTTGACACCGAAGTTGCCTTGTTTGCCGAAGGTCCAGCTGACGCTCAAGGAAAGCTGTTTCATCGGGACGATGGTCTTCATGTCCATCGTGAAATCCTTGGTCGCGGTGTAAGCCTTGATGGCCAGGTCCTTGCCGCCGAGCTGGCTGACGGCGTTGACACTCACGCTGAGGCGGTCGCCCAGGAATGTCTTGGTCAGGCCGACGGTGCCGATGCTGATGCCGGTGTTCCATCCCTGCAGGCTGTAGCTCTTGCTCATGAGGATACCGTTGGCGCTGAAGCGGAGGTCCCAGGGCAGGGTCTGCTGCAGGCCGATGAGGGCGTTGTAGCTCCAGCCGTTGTTGGACTGGCCGAGGACGTCGCTGCGGAGGTCGGCATAGTCGACGCCGCCATTGAGGATGAACCGGGTCTTGCTGCCGGCGTTCCACATCAGGAAGGCGTTCATGCCGGTCGTGGTGCTGGCGACGATGTTGCCGTATGTAGTGTTGAGCAGGTTGTCCTGGTAGAAGCTGTAGGAGGAGATGCCGTTCCCGGTCCGGTTATAGCGGCCGGTAAGGTTCAACATGACGTTGTTGCTGAAGTAGTTGTAGACGAGGCTGATGTTGTGGTTCTTCTCCACTTCGAGATCCGGATTGCCATAGGACAGGGCCGTCGGGTCGGAAGTGTCGCGGTACGGGTTGAGGTAGGTGATGCCCGGACGGCTGATGCGCAGGTTGTAACTCAGGCCGATGTTGCTGGTCATGCCGAGGTTGAGCTGGAGGCTGGCGGTCGGGACGAGGCTTCCGTAGTTGGTGCGGAAGGTGCTGCCGCCGTTCTCGTTGTAGCGCTGCCAGGTATGTTCGTAGCGGACGCCGCCCTTGATGCCGACCGGGCCGAGGTTGACGCTCAATTCGGTATAGGCCGCCGCAATGCGGTTGTAGAAATCATACTGCGTGCTGCCAAGGCTGTTGTACGCCCAGCCGGAACCGTCCCGGAGATACTGCTGCTGGTCGGAGGAGTTGTGGCGGGAGATGTATTTCGCGCCGGTGGAGATCGTACCGATGCCGTCCAGCGGGCTCGTGAAGTCGGCCTGCACGGTGTGGTCCGTGGAGCCGGTCTTTCCGTCCGTCCGTCGGTCCGTCAGGTTCAGCAGGGGATTGGCCACCTCGCCGAACAGGTTCCGGGAATCCATCGTGGAAGGGCTGGCGGAGAACTGGTAGGAGAGGATGAAGCTGCGGGAAGGAACATCGGCCCAAAGGTGCTGGTAGTCCGCGCTGGCGGTGATGGAGTTGTTCCGGCTCTTGGAATACGTATCCGTGGAATACTTGAAGCCGTCGGTGCCGAACAGCATTTCCGTGCTGCCTGTTCCTTCGTTGATCATGCCCATGTGCATCAGTCCGGCTGTGGCGGAGATCAGGTTGAGGCTGTCGATTTCGTAGCTCATGCCGAGGTTGCCCATGACCATCGGAATCTTCATGCCGCCTTCGCTGTGGCTGCGGGTCGTCATGCCGGAACCGGTTCGCTCCAGATCGGTAACGGTACCGGAATTGTTGTTGTACATTGCGTTGCCGTTGAAGTTGACGGCAAACTTGCCCTTCTGCTGGCTGTAGAAGACGCCGCCGCCGTATCCGCGGGTGCTGGCCATGCCGGTGACGGTCCCGTAGGCGCCGTCGGCGACGCTCTGGCCGCCGGTGGCTTCCCGGTTGGTCGTGATCTGCAGGACGCCGCCGACACCTTCCGCATCATACCGGACGCCCGGATTGGTCACGACCGAGATGTCCTTGACGGAACTGGCCGGCATCATCTTGAAGACGACGGACGGGTTGGCGGAAATCATCTGATTCGGCTTGCCGTCGACATAGACCTGGAAGGAGGAACTGCCGTTGACGGTGATGTTGTCCTGGCCGTCGACGGAGACCATCGGGACCTTGCGGAGCATGTCGAGGACGGTGCTGGACTTCGAATCCACGTCGTTGGCGACATCATAGGTCATCTTGTCGACCTCCATCTTGACGAGCGGGCGGAGCGCCGTGACGCCGCCGGCCTGCAGGGTCTGGACGTCGTCCTGGATGAGGATGGTCCCCAGGTCCAGGGTCTCGCCGTCGGTCAGGGTGAAGTTGCGGTGCAGGGTCTTGCGGCCCATGTTGCTGAACAGGAGCCGGTATTCGCCGCTGCCGGTCAGCACCTGGCTGAAGGATCCGTCGGTGTCGGTTGTCGTGAAGGCGATGGGCTTCTCCAGGTCGGACGCCTTGAAGAACTGGAGGACGGCCGCGGGTTCGCCTTCGCGTGTCAGGGAATCGAGGACCGTACCGGTGACGACGGTGCGCTGGGCGAAGGCCAGGACGCCGGCAGTCAGGATGAGGGTAAGGGTGGCAAGAATCTTTTTCATCGTATCGTTTGTTTTTATTATTCCGTTTCCGAAACCTTTTCTCCGGGTCTCACGGTGCAAACATACGATGAAAAGGAAGGGCCCTGGCCGATTTTTCGACCAGAGCCCCTTTTTCTTCGACGAACGGGACGGTTAAAGGACCGGAAGGAGATGGTCCCAGACCAGGTTGATCTCCGCCTGCATGTCTTGCAGGTTGGCGGTCATCGCAACGACGGCATCCTTGTCGGGGATGACGATGATGTACTGGCCGTTGGCTCCGTCGGCCCGGTAGGCATTGTGCCGGCAGCGCCACATCTGGTAGCCGTATCCCTGCAGCCAGTCGCTGGTCTCGGCGCTCATGCCGATCCGTTCGACCATTTCCGGTTTCATGCCGGCCGGCAGGGAAGGAACCTGATATTTCGAAGCCTCTGCGACCCAGGCGGCAGGCAGGACCTGCTTTCCGTTCCACTTGCCTCCTTGCAGGAAGAGCTGTCCCATTTTGGCGAGATCCTCGGTCTTCAGGTAAAGACCCCAGCCGCCGGTGTTGATGCCCTGCGGACTTTCCTGCCACTCCGGCTTCTCGATATGGAGCGGCTCGAACAGGCGCGGCGTCAGGTAATCCACGACCTTTTCGCCGGTCACTTTCTGGACGATGGCGGAAAGCATGTACGTGCCGAGGCTGTTGTAGCAATAAAAGGTACCCGGCTCATGAAGAACCGGCCAGGAAAGGAAGCCGGCCGTCCAGTCTCCGTCGAAACGCCGGACGGCGCCGGTCGGGTCGGTGTCATGGCCGCAGTTCATGGTCAGCAGGTCGCGGACGGTGACCCGGGCGAGGGTGTCGCTGACATGTTCCGGCAGCTGGTCCGGGAAGAAATCGACGAGTCTGTCGTCCAATTTGAGCAGTCCTTCATCAATGGCCAGTCCGACTGCGGAAGCCGTGAACGTCTTGCTGACGGAATTCAGGATGTGGGGCTTGTCCGGGGCGTTGTCGCCCAGCCAGGTCTCCGCTGCAACCTTTCCGTGCTGGACGACCATGATGCTGTGGATGTCCATTTCCTGCGTCTTCGCTTCATCCAGCAGGGCCTGCACGGCCTCCGTGACGGCGGGCGACGCTTTGCGGGGAAGGTCAATGACCGTTTTTGTGCCGCATGCCCATGCCAGGGCAAGTACCGGCAAGAAAAGTAAGATCCGTTTCATATAAAGGGTTATTTGGAGGTGCTTTTGTCTTTCAGCCGGAGGAAGCGCTTGCTGAACTTGGCAAATTCTTCCAGGAAGGTTTCGACATGGCGCGCCTTCTTTTCCGGATACAGTTCGTCAAAGGCTACCAGGATGCCGGAATCCAGTACGTTGGCGAACTCGTCGTTGACACCGGTCCCCAGGTACACCAGGGAAGGCGACAGGTTCATGTAGGAATTGACCAGCGGCGGGATGTTGACCCCGAGCTTGCGGACTTCCGTGTTCAGGATCTTGTAATTCTCCTTGTAGCTGTTGCCGCCGAACATCCGGTCGTATTTGCGGGTCGTGACCTTGACCGGCATGCGGAGGGTCGTCAGGTGGCGCTTGTCGCCGAAATACTTCTTGAGGAAGACCATGATCATCTCCCGCGCCTTCTTGGGATAATCGGGGTAGATGGTCATTTTGCCGAAGAAATATTTCATCCGGCCCGCCGTCAGGATCATCAGGGCGCCCAGGCCGTCGAACAGGTTGTCCAGGGCGTAGATGCTCTTGGATCCGTTCTTCGAGGCCTGGTACTCGACCGATACGAAAGACCGGCCCAGTTCGATGGTGTAGGGGAGATAGTCTTCCAGGAATTTCTTTGAGAATTCGAACATGTGGGACGAGGTCAGGTGCGGCTGTCCGAACCGGTTGAAGACGGCTTCGTCGCACAGGACGAACCGGTAGCCGCCGATG
>CADCRA010000138.1 GCA_902803715.1 uncultured Bacteroidia bacterium | reverse complement strand
GTCGATTCGCCGCGGGAGATGTTGTCGGTCGCGCCGACGCGGGTGAAGATCTTGTCGAACCAGCCGATCCGGGCGGCGTCGGCGGGGACATAGCAGCCGGCCTGGGCCAGCAGGACGATGAGGGCGGTCTGGCGCAGGAGGGCGGATTTACCGGCCATGTTGGGTCCGGTCAGGATGATGATCTGCTGCTTCTCGGCGTCGAGGTGGATGTCGTTGGGAACATACTCCTCGCCGGGTTTCATCAGGGTCTCGATGACGGGGTGCCGGCCGGCTTTGATGTCCAGTTCGAGGCCGGCGGTCATTTCCGGACGGCAATACCGCCGGTCGGCGGCGAGTTCGGCGAAGCCGGCGAGCACGTCGAGGCGGGCGATGAGGCGGGAGTCCGCCTGGATCGTGGCGATCGATGTCTGGATCCGGGTCACCAGTTCGCCGTAGATCTTGCTCTCCAGGGCGTAGATGCGCTCTTCGGCGCCGAGGATCTTCTCCTCGTATTCTTTCAGTTCCTGGGTGATGTAGCGCTCGGCGTTGACGAGGGTCTGCTTGCGGACCCACTCCGGCGGGACCTTGTCCTTGTAGGTATTGCGGACTTCGAGGTAGTAGCCGAAGACATTGTTGTAGCTGATCTTCAGGGACGGGATGCCGCTGCGTTCGCTTTCACGCTGCTGCATTTCGAGCAGGTATTCCTTCCCGCCGTGGGCGATCCGGCGCAGTTCGTCGAGTTCCGGGTCCACTCCGGCGCCGATGACGTCGCCCTTGCCGATCTGGGCGGCCGGTTCCGCGGCGAGCGTGCGGGAGATGGCCTCCAGCAGGCTGTCGCAGCCTTGCAGGCGGCCGGCGAGGTCTTCCAGGGCCGGGACGCCTTTGCCGCGGCAAAGGTCCCGCAGCGGGGCCATCTGGGCCAGGCCGCGGCCCAGTTGCCGGACTTCGCGCGGCGCGATCTTGCCGGCGGCGGCGCGGGCCAGGATGCGCTCGAGGTCACCGATGCTGCCGATACGCTCCTGTACATCGGTGCGGGCGGCGGTATCTTCCAGGAAATGGCCCACGATGTCGTAGCGGGCGTTCAGTTCGTCCAGGTCCATCACGGGCATGGCCAGCCAGTTCCGGAGCAGGCGCGCACCCATCGGGGAGGAGCAACGGTCGACGACGTCGATGAGGCTGACCCCGTCCGGGGCAGCGGAGGCGAAGACCTCCAGGTTCCGAAGGGTGAACTTGTCCATCCAGACGAATTTCCCTTCATCGATGCGGCCGATCGAACAGATGTTCTTCAGGCCGGCATGGCAGGTCTGCTCCAGGTAGACGAGCAGGGCGCCGGCGGCGCACAGGGCCTGCGGATAGGCCTCGACGGCGAAACCCTTGAGGGAATCGACCTGCAGCTGCTTGCACAGGCGCGTGACGGCGGCGTCGTAGACGAAAGCCCATTCGTCGACAGTCGAGACATACAGATCTTCCCCGAATTCCGCGCGGACGAATTTCTCGTCGCCGCGGGAGACGACGATCTCTTTCGGGGCGAGGGTCGACAGCAGGGTGGCGATGTAGTCCCGGCCGCCCTGGGCGACCTGGAACGTGCCGGTCGAGACATCGACCAGGGCGAGTCCGAACCGGTCCTTGTGGAAGGACAGGCCCGCCAGGAAGTTGTTCTGCTTCTGCTCCAGCATGGCATCGCCAAAGGCGACGCCCGGGGTCACGAGGTCGGTCACCCCGCGCTTGACCAGTTTGCGGCCGGTCAGTTTCGGGTCCTCCAGCTGGTCGCAGACGGCGACCTTGTAGCCGGCGCGGACGAGTTTCGGGAGATAGACCTCGAGGGCGTGGTGGGGGAAGCCCGCCATGGCCACCGGCGGCTTGTCGCCGTTGGATTTCCGGGTCTGGACGAGACCCAGGACCTTGGCGGCGACGAGGGCGTCGTCGGAGTAGGTTTCATAGAAATCGCCGACCCGGTAGAGGAGGATGGCCTCGGGATACTGGGCCTTTACCTCGAAAAACTGCCGGATCAACGGGGTATCTTCTGGGACGGAATTCTTAGCCATATTACCGCAAATTTACGATTTTCTTTTTACATTTGTAATCTTTATGAAAAGAGTCTTGGTCATAACCTATTACTGGCCGCCGAGCGGCGGTTCGGGCGTGCAGCGCTGGGTCAAATTCGCGAAATACCTCCCTGCGGCCGGCTGGCAGCCCGTCATCTATACGCCGGAGAATCCGGAGATGCAGTCGGTCGACCAGTCCCTTTACGGCGACATTCCCGCCGAAGCGGAGATCCTCAAGCGGCCCATCACGGAAATCTACAGCATCTACCGGTCCCTGACCGGCAAGAAAGCCTCGGCCGCCGAGGTCAATGTCGTCAACAGCCAGCACAAGAACTGGAAGCAGCGCCTGGTGATGTGGGTCCGCGGGAACTGTTTCATTCCCGATCCCCGCGTCTCCTGGGTCCGTCCTTCCGTCCGTTTCCTCAAGAAATACCTCCGGCAGCATCCGGTAGACGTCATCGTCAGCACCGGTCCGCCCCATTCGATGCACCTGATCGGCCGGGCGGTCGCCCGGGCGACGGGCATTCCGTGGATTGCGGATTTCCGGGATCCCTGGACCCGGATCTTCTATTTCAAGCACCTGAGCCTGACGGCGTCATCCCGCCGGCGCCATGAGAAACTGGAACGGCAGGTCCTCGACGACGCCACCGCCGTCGTGGCCGTCTCCCCGCTGGTGCGGGACGAGTTTGCGACCATGACCCGCAGCCGCATCGAGTTGATAACCAATGGTTATGACCCCGATGATTACGCCCAGCCCGTCGAGCCCGACGGCTGCTTCAACCTGACCCATACCGGCCTGTTCGCCGCGGACGGCAATCCGGAAGTCCTCTGGAAGGTCCTCGGAGACCGGGTCCGGACCGATCCGGCGTTCGCGGCCCGGCTGCGGCTGCGCCTGGTCGGCAAGACGGATGCGCAGATCCTGGATTCGATCCGCGCCGCGGGGCTGTCCGACCAGCTGGTCGACCTGGGGTACAGGGACCATCAGACGGCGGTCCGTGAGCAGATGAACGCCTCCCTGCTCATCCTGCCGCTCCGCAAGGAGCCGGAGTACCGGGCGACCCTGCCCGGCAAACTTTTCGAATACCTCGGCTCCGGCCGGCCGGTCCTCGGGATCGGGCAGACGGACGGGGCCATGGCGCAGATCCTGGAAGAAACCCGGGCGGGCGAGGTCTGCGACTGGCCGGACGAAGACGGCCTGCGACAGGCGGTGGACCGCCAGTGGCAGCGCTTCCTGGCTGGCGACACCACTGTCCGGACAGAAGCGATCGAGGCGTACTCGCGGCGGGCGACGGCCCGGCGGATGGCCGCCCTGATGGATGAAATCGCACAATGAGCATATGAGCAAGCAACTGAAAAATATCCTGCTGTACGCAGGCATCGTCCTCTTTTTCCTGGTCCTGGCCTACGGCTTCGTGCCGCAGGTGCTTTCCGGCAAGATCGTGAACCAGAGCGACATCTCCGGCTACGTCGGCATGGCCCATGAAACCAACGAGTGGAACAGTCTCCATCCGGAAGACCGGACTGCCTGGACGGGCTCGATGTTCGGCGGCATGCCGACGACCATGCTGACCGGCAACACTGCCGGAGACTGGACGCAGCAACTCTATAACCTGACCCTGACGGGCCGCCGCCCGGCCAGTTACCTCTTCCTGTCGCTGCTGGGCGCCTTCCTGCTGATGCTGTCGCTGGGCATGAACTGGCTCGTGGCCGTCGGCGGTGCGATCGCTGTGACCTTCTGCGCCTACAACCTGCAGATCATCCAGGTGGGACACAATTCGAAGATGCTGGCCATGGCCTGGCTGCCCTGGGTCCTCGCCGCCGTGGTATGGACCTACCGTTCGGCCCTGTCCGAGGTCTCCGACTGGCGGTCCTGGCTGCCGAAAACGGCCCTCGGCGCCGCGCTGTTCGCCTTTGCACTGAACTTCCAGATCAAGGCGAACCATGTCCAGATCTCCTACTACCTTGCCATCATCATCTTCTCCTATGTGCTCGTCCTCGCCGTCTGGCTGGTGCGGCGCCACAAGGACCGGATCGGGCGTTTCTTCGCCGCCTCCGGCCTGCTGTTGCTGCTGGGCCTGCTGGGCATCGGGACGAACGCCAACCGGCTGATCCCGACCTATCAATACACGCAGGAGACCATGCGCGGCGGCTCCGACCTGACCCGCGATGAGGACTCCTCCGACAAAGGCCTGGATCTGGAATACGCCACGGCCTGGTCGTATGGCTGGGAAGAACTGCCGAACCTGATGATCCCCGACTTCAACGGCGGCTCCTCCGCCGGCGCAGTCGACCCGGACAAGTCCGAAACCATCCGCCTCCTGCGCCAGGCCGGCCAGTCGAACATCCGCGAGGTCGCCAAGGCGTTGCCGCTCTACTGGGGGCCGCAGCCGTTCACGGCCGGACCGATGTACATGGGTGCCATCACGATCTTCCTCTTCATCCTGGCCCTCGGCCTGTACCGCGGGAAGGAAAAATGGTGGATGCTCATCCCGACCCTCATCGGCATCGGACTCGCCCTCGGCAACCATTTCATGGGATTTACGAAGTTCTGGTATTACCATGTCCCGTTCTACAACAAGTTCCGGACGGTGTCGATGGCCCTGGTCATCCTCCAGTATACCCTTCCGATGCTCGGCTTCCTGGTCCTGGACCGCATCGTCAAGGCCGGATATGACCGGAAATCCTTCCTCCGCGCCGGCCTCGTCGCCCTCGGCGTTACGGGCGGTTTCTGCCTGCTCTGCTGGCTGATGCCGTCCCTGTTCGGGACCTTCACGAGCGCTGCGGACGCCGACATGCAGGAGCAGATCGTCCAGACCCTGATCCTGGACCGCATCCACCTGTTCCGGCAGGATGCCCTGGTCTCCCTGCTGCTGATCCTCGCGACCTTCGCCCTGCTCTGGTGGGCCTATCTTCCGAAAGAAGAGACAGTCGCTGCCCGCCGGCGCGTCTATGCCGCCGCTGCGGTCTGCGCCCTGGTCCTGATCAATATGACCGCCGTCGGCAAACGGTATCTCAACGCCGATCATTTCGTCTCCCAGCGCCAGTTCGACAACCAGTTTACGGAACGCCCCGTCGACCAGGCGATCCTGGCCGATCCGGACCCGAGTTACCGGGTCCTCGACCTGACCGTCAACGTCTTCAACGACTCCCATCCGAGTTATTTCCACAAGAACATCGGCGGCTACAGCCCCGTCAAGCTCCAGCGTTACCAGGACCTGATCGAACGGTACCTGACACCGGAAATCAACAGCATCTACCGGGCGCTTCAGGGAGCGACAACTGTCGCGGAAGCCGAGGCGGCCCTGCCGGCGCTTCCGGTGCTGTCCCTGCTGAACGACCGGTACATCATCCTGGATGAGAACGCCGCGCCGCTGACCAACCGCAACGCCATGGGCAACGCCTGGTTCGTTTCCAAGACGGTCCGGGCTTCCACGGCAGACGAGGAGATCGCCCTGCTGGGCTCTGCGGACCTGCGGACGGAAGCTGTGCTCGGTCCGGATTTCGCGGACGTGCAGATCCCGGCCGCTGCGGACTCCCTGGACAGCATCGTCCTGACGGAGTATGCCCCGAATGAACTGCGGTACCATTACCGCCTGTCTGCGCCGCGTGCCGCCGTCTTCAGCGAGATCTGGTATCCTTCCGGCTGGACCGCGCAGGCTGACGGCGAGGCGGTCGACCTGTTCCGGACGGACTGGACCTTGCGCGGCGCCGTCCTGCCGGCCGGGGAACATGACCTGGTCCTGCGGTTCGATCCGCCGAGTTACCGGATCAGCTCGAACATTTCCCGCGCCAGCAGCCTGTCGCTGATCCTGCTGACGTTGCTGGCCCTGGCCTGCGTCTTGGTCCCGGGCCTCCGGCGCAAAGAAAACGAATAGGAAAAAGGCTGCGGAGCGATACTCCACAGCCTTTTTCGTTGATTTGTCAAGTTCTGCGTTCGGACTAGAATCCGCCGGGGCCGCCGAAACCGCCACCGGGGCCGCCAAAGCCGCCGCCCGGGAAGCCTCCGAAGCCGCCCTGCTGCATCCTGCGGCGCATTTCGCCCTGCTGACGGCGCTGCTGGCGTTCTTCTTCACGCCGGACTTCTTTCTTGTAGGCTTTGTACTGAGACTTGTCGAGGATGCTCTCCAGAGCGCTTTCATAGCTTTCCTGCCGCTGCTGAAGGGCATCGGCCGCATCCTGGGCTTCCTGGATGCGCTGCTGCATCTGGTCCATCATCTCCTGACGCTGTTCATCGGTCATTTCCTGCATGTTGCGGAACTGGTTGCGCATCTGGCGCATCGTGCTGTCCGCAGCGGCGTTTTCGCCTTCACCACGATCGCCACGACCGCGGCGGCCTTCGCCTTCCTGGGGCTCCGCCGGCTGATGAGTCTTCATGAAAGTCTCGCGGACTTCCTGGGGGATCGGGAAGGAAATCTTGCCGACATTTTCCTGGTTGAGGGCGCGGACTTTCGCCGCCTGGTCTTCGTTGAGCTTGTATTTTTCGACCATGAAGTCGGAATAGGCCGCGACAAGATCCGCGTTGTTTTCCATCTGCTGGCCGAATCCCATGAATCCGCCCATCGGCGGCATGCCGCCACCACCCGGGAAACCACCGCCGCCGGGACCGCCGAAACCACC